>NZ_JBSFIA010000003.1:0-385186 GCF_053597355.1 Streptomyces sp. NPDC001443 | reverse complement strand
ACCCCCCCCGGGGGGGGGGGGGGGGGCCCCCCCCCCGGGGGCCCGCGGGGGCGCCCCGGCGGCCCCCCCCCGCGACGTGCTCAGCCGGGCCAGTAGGTCCGGGCCCATGCCGTGGGGCCCGGCCGGGGCACCGGACGGGTGGCCACCCGGGCCGGGTCGGACCAGGAGTCCCGCGGCGTGGGCGCGCCGGACGGCACGGCCTGTGCCGCCGCGGCGCGCGCTCGGACCACCGCCAGTGCGGCGGCCAGCTCCTCCGGGGTCGGATTGCCCCGTACGACCTTGATCGTCACAACCGCTCCCAGGGTCTAGAGGGGGATGTTGCCGTGCTTCTTCGGAGGCAGGGATTCCCGCTTGGTGCGCAGCTGACGCAGACCGCGCACGATGTGGCGGCGGGTGTCCGACGGCATGATCACGGAGTCGACGTAGCCGCGCTCGGCCGCGACGTAGGGGTTGAGGAGCGCGTCCTCGTACTCCTGGATCAGCCGGGCGCGGGTCGCCTCCAGGTCACCGGCGGCCTCCGCCTCGGCGATGGTGCGGCGGTGCAGGATGTTGACGGCGCCCTGCGCTCCCATGACCGCGATCTGGGCGGTGGGCCAGGCGAGGTTGAGGTCGGCGCCCAGATGCTTGGAGCCCATGACGTCGTACGCGCCGCCGAAGGCCTTGCGGGTGATGATGGTGATCAGCGGGACGGTGGCCTCGGCGTAGGCGTAGATCAGCTTGGCGCCGCGGCGGATGATGCCGTCGTGCTCCTGGTCGACCCCGGGCAGGAAGCCGGGCACGTCCACGAAGGTGAGCACCGGGATGTTGAAGGCGTCGCAGGTCCGCACGAAGCGGGCGGCCTTCTCACTGGCCTTGATGTCCAGACAGCCGGCGAACTGCATCGGCTGGTTGGCGACGATGCCCACCGGGTGGCCCTCGACCCGGCCGTAGCCGGTGATGATGTTCGGCGCGAACAGCGGCTGCGTCTCGAAGAACTCGCCGTCGTCCAGGACGTGTTCGAGCACCGTGTGCATGTCGTACGGCTGGTTCGCGCTGTCCGGGACGAGCGTGTCCAGTTCGAGGTCCTCCTCGGTGACGGACAGGTCCGCCTCCTCCGCGAAGACCGGGGGCTCGCTCAGGTTGTTGGACGGCAGGTACGACAGCAGCTGCTTGACGTACTCGACGGCGTCCTTCTCGTCCCCGGCCATGTGGTGCGCCACGCCCGACACGGAGTTGTGGGTGCGGGCACCGCCCAGCTCCTCGAAGCCCACGTCCTCGCCGGTGACGGTCTTGATGACGTCGGGGCCGGTGATGAACATGTGCGAGGTCTGGTCGACCATGACCGTGAAGTCGGTGATGGCGGGGGAGTACACCGCGCCGCCCGCGCAGGGGCCGACCACCAGGCTGATCTGCGGGATGACACCGGAGGCGTGGGTGTTGCGGCGGAAGATCTCGCCGTACGCGCCCAGCGACGCGACGCCCTCCTGGATCCGGGCGCCACCGGAGTCGTTGATGCCGATGACCGGGCAGCCGGTCTTCAGCGCGAAGTCCATGACCTTGACGATCTTCTGTCCGTAGACCTCGCCCAGCGCGCCGCCGAAGACGGTGAAGTCCTGGGAGAAGACGGCCACCGGCCGCCCGTCCACGGTTCCGTAACCGGTCACGACGCCGTCGCCGTACGGGCGGTTCTTGTCGAGGCCGAAGTTGGTGGAGCGGTGCCGCGCGAACTCGTCGAGCTCGACGAACGAGTCCTCGTCGAGCAGCAGCTCGATGCGCTCACGCGCCGTCAGTTTGCCCTTGGCGTGCTGTTTCTCGACGGCGCGTTCCGAACCGGCGTGCGTCGCTTCCTGGATGCGGCGCTGCAGATCCGCGAGCTTGCCCGCGGTGGTGTGGATGTCGATCTCTTCCGGCTCGGACATCGGGATACGGCTCCCTGCCTGCTCAAAAGGGGGGACGGTTACTCATCCGTAGAGTAGTGGCGGCCCTACCGTTCGGCAGTGCGGCGTTTCACACACCTAGGGTGGCTTGCATGACGCCGCGAGATGACTCCCACGGAAACGACAGTCCCTGGTCCGATCTGGATCGTCCGCCCCTCAACGCGGCCGCGTTGCGCCGCGCGCTGGTGCGTCCGGGAAGCCTGTGGACGGAGGTGGAGGTGGTGCCCTCGACGGGCTCCACGAACTCCGATCTGGTGGCGCGGGCGGTGAGCGGCAAGCCGGCCGAGGGCGCGGTTCTGCTCGCCGAGGAGCAGAGCGCCGGGCGGGGCCGCCTGGACCGCCGCTGGTCGGCACCGCCCCGCTCCGGCCTGTTCTTCTCCGTCCTGTTGCGGCCCAGTGATGTGCCGGTGGCCCGCTGGGGCTGGCTGCCGCTGCTCACCGGGGTCGCCGTGGCGACGGGACTGGCCCGGGCGGCGGCCGTGGACACGGCCCTGAAGTGGCCCAACGACCTGCTGGTCACGGTCGGGGGCGAGGAGCGCAAGGCGGGCGGGATCCTCGCCGAGCGCGCCGGGGAGGACGGCGTCGTGATCGGCGTCGGCGTCAACGTCACGCTCCGCGAGCTGGAGCTGCCGGTGCCGCAGGCGGGCTCGCTGGTCCTGGCCGGGGCGCAGACCACCGACCGGGATCCGCTGCTGCGAGCCGTGCTGCGGTCCTTGGAGGACTGGTACGTGCGCTGGCGGGACGCCGGGGGCGATCCGGTGTCCAGCGGGCTCCAGGAGACGTACGCGGCGGGCTGCGCGACGCTCGGCCGGAGCGTGCGGGCCGAACTGCCGGGCGACCGTTCGATCGTCGGCGAGGCGGTGGCGGTCGACGGGGACGGACGGCTGGTGCTGGCCACCGGCGAAGGGGTGCAGGAGCCGGTCGGGGCGGGCGACATCGTGCATCTGCGACCTGCCTGAGGTGCGGGCGGACCGTCGGGCGGGTGTCATGGAAGGGCCGGTACGTGTCATCCGGCCCGCCCGGCGTCCGGGGGCGCGGTCGGCGGACCGGCGGGGGCCCGGGGCTGCCGAGTGCCCGGCGGGGCCCGTACCGGCCTGTGACGACGCCGGGTGACGCACGCGCACGGGAAGGGAACGTCCGCTCCACCTGACGGAGTGAGCTGGCGCACACCTGCCGTAGAGTGAAGGCCGGTCGATACCTGACCGTGGCAGATCGGAAGGGCAACAGGCGTGACCGTCGACGACACGGGCTCCGGCGCGGACGCGGACGGCCGGGTCGATCCACCCCCGTTTTCGTCCTCACCCGAGCGGAACGAGCCGCAGGACGCCGAATCCGACGGGAACCCCCTCGCCCTGCGTCTCGAACAGCTCATCCTCGGCGCCGAGCGGCGCTACACGCCCTTCCAGGCGGCCCGCAGCGCCGGTGTCTCCATGGAGCTGGCGTCCCGGTTCTGGCGGGCCATGGGATTCGCCGACATCGGCCAGGCCAAGGCGCTCACGGAGGCGGACGTGCTGGCGCTGCGCCGGCTGGCCGGTCTCGTGGAGGCGGGCCTGCTCAGCGAGGCCATGGCCGTGCAGGTGGCCAGGTCCACCGGGCAGACCACCGCCCGGCTGGCCGAGTGGCAGATGGACTCCTTCCTGGAGGGGCTGACCGAGCCGCCGGAGCCGGGGATGACCCGCACCGAGGTGACGTACCCGATCGTCGAGCTGCTGCTGCCCGAACTGGAGGAGTTCCTCGTCTACGTCTGGCGCCGGCAGCTCGCCGCCTCGGCCGGCCGGGTCGTGCAGGCCGCCGACGACGAGGAGATGGTCGACCGGCGGCTGGCCGTCGGCTTCGCCGACCTGGTCGGCTTCACCCGGCTGACCCGGCGGATGGAGGAGGAGGAGCTCGGCGAGCTCGTCGAGGCCTTCGAGACGACCTCCGCCGACCTGGTGGCCGCCCGTGGCGGGCGGCTCATCAAGACGCTCGGCGACGAGGTGCTGTTCGCCGCGGACGACGCGGGGGTCGCCGCGGAGATCGCGCTGCGGCTCATCGAGACCATGGCCAACGACGAGACGATGCCCGAACTGCGCGTCGGCATGGCCTTCGGCACGGTGACGACCCGGATGGGCGACGTCTTCGGCACGACGGTCAACCTCGCCTCACGGCTGACGTCGATAGCCCCGCGCGACGCCGTCCTCGTCGACGGGGCGTTCGCGCAGGAGCTCATCCGCACCGGTGAGGCGCCGGTGTCCGAGGCGGAGGCGGCGGAGGCCGCGGCCGCCGCCGAGAAGGAGGGCGAGGAGCCGCCGACGTACCGCTTCGCGCTGCGGCCGATGTGGCAGCGGCCGGTGCGCGGACTCGGCGTGGTCGAGCCCTGGCTGCTCACCCGCCGCGACGGCGACCAGCGGTAGCCGGGGGCCGCGGGCGGCCGGCAGCGGCGGTCCGGTTCCCGCTCTCCGGTTCCCGGTGTTCGGTGTCCGGTGTCCGGTTTCCGAAGCCGGGTCAGCGGACACCCGGGTCCAGTACGTCCACGCACAGACCGATGACCGGCACGCACAGCCCGGGCGCCGTCTGCTCGCCCTGTTGGTCCCGCTGGTCCTGTCGGCCGTGCTGGTCCTGCTCGTCCCGTTGATCCCGTTGATCCCGTTGATCCCGTTGATCCCGTTGATCCCGTTGATCCCGCTGGTCCGGCTGCTGGTCCGCCGGGGCGGCGGTGGCCGGTGGCGGTACGGGCCCCGGGGCCTTCGGGTGTGGGGTGGCGGCGTTGGTGACAGGCGTACGGGGTGCCGCGGCGGACGCGGAGGCACCGGCGCGGTCGGCGGAGTCCGCCCCGGGGGCGAGCGAGGACGACGACGCCCGCGCCGAGTCCGCCGGGACGGGGGTGACGCGGGTGGTCGTCGCGACCGGGCCCGACCCGCCTGCCGCAGAGGTCGACGAAGGGCTCACCCGAGGCACGGCCGCGACGGTGGCGGCTGCGGTGGGCGACCAGTCCCCGCCGACGTCCGGGCTGGGCCCGGCCTCCGCCGCGCCGAGCCCGCCGACACCGGAATCGGGCGCCATCCGTACGAGGCTCAGCACACCGGCGGCCAGCGCGAGCCCGCCCGCCGCGAGCAGCACCTTGCGCGGGCGCGGCCTGCGGTGCCGGCCCCGGGAGGCCCAGGGACGACCGGTGACCGGGGCCGGAACGCGGATCGGCCGCCGAGCCCCGCCGGGGCCCACACCACACCCCTTGCCCGCCACCACCCGCCCCACGCCTGCCGCGTCTGCCGGGCCTGCTGAGGTTGGCGTGCCCGTCCGGCTCGCCGTGGCCGGCATGCCTACCGACCTCGCCGCACCCACTGACCTCGGCGTGCCTGCCGTGCCTACCGACTTCGCCGCACCCGCCGACCTTGCCGCGCCCGGCGTCCTCGGCGTGCCTGCGGTGGCCGCCGGCCCAGTCGCGCCAGCCGTGCCTGCCGACCTCGCCGTACCCGCCGACGTTGCCGTGCCCGGCGTCCTCGGCATGCCTGCGGTGCCGGCCACGCCTGGCGTGTCCGCCGCCTTCGGTGTGGCCGCTGCGGCGGGCGCGCCTGCCGCGCCTGCTGCCTCCGGTGTACCTGCCGTCCTCGGCACGCCCGCCGTGCCCGGCGTCCTCGGCACGCCCGCCGCGCCTGCCGTCCTCGGCGCGCCCGCCGTGCCCGGCGTCCTCGGCACGCCCGCCGCGCCTGCCGTCCTCGGCGCGCCCGCCGTGCTGGCCGACCTCCGCACCCCCGTCGACCCCGCCGCGCCCGCCGACCTCGGTGTGCCTGCTGTGTCCGCCCTGCCTGGTGCGCCCGCCCTGCTTGGCGTGCCCGCCTTGGCCGCTGTGCCCGGCATGCCCGCCGTAGGCGCTGCGTCTCGAGTGCCCGCGGTACCCGCCGTGCTCGGCGTGCCCGCCATGCCCGCCCCGCCCGGTGGACGAGCGGTACCCGCCGTGCCCGCCCCGCCCGGCGCGCCCGCCGTGGCTGCTGCGGTCGGCGTACGCGCCGTGCCCGCTGCGGCCGACGTGCCCGGACCGCCTTCGGCGGAAGCCGCCGCGGTCGCCGCCGCTGTGGTTTTGCTGATCGGTGCGGTCTTCTCGGCCGCTGTGTCCGTCATCGTGATCCCTCCCCGATGCGCCCGCGCCCCCGTTGTGCCATGGCGGAGCGCACGTTATGCGCTGCCATGGGCGATCGGCCGGGGGTTGGGCGAGATGTCACTCGAACGGGGAATCGGGTGTGGGGTTCGGGAACCGTCCGCGGGGGAGCCCGCTCTTTCCCCCGCGGGGCCGGGCTGCGATGATCGGGCGGAGTCGGATGTTAACCCGCGTTAACCGGAGGGTGTCATGAGCGAGGAGCGGTTCGGGGAGTTCGTGCTGGTGAGGCGGCACGGTGACGGGCATGTCGCCGAGCTGGCCCTCGACCGGCCCAAGGCCATGAACGCGGTCTCGACCGAGATGGCCCGGTCGATCGCCGCGGCCTGCACGGCGCTGGGCGACGACCGTGACGTACGGGTCGTCGTGCTGACCTCGACCCATGAGCGGGCGTTCTGCGTGGGCGCCGACCTGAAGGAGCGCAACTCCTTCACCGACGCCGACCTGATGCGGCAGCGGCCGGTGGCGCGGGGCGCGTACACCGGGGTGCTGGAGCTGCCGGTGCCGACGGTCGCCTCGGTGCACGGGTTCGCGCTCGGCGGGGGCTTCGAGCTCGCGCTGTCCTGCGATCTGATCGTGGCCGACGCCACCGCGGTGGTCGGGCTGCCGGAGGTCTCCGTGGGCGTGCTTCCGGGCGGTGGTGGCACGCAGTTGCTGCCGCGCCGGATCGGGGCCGCGCGGGCCGCCGAGCTGATCTTCACCGCGCGCCGGGTCGAGGCGGCCGAGGCGCGGGAGCTGGGTCTGGTGGACGTCCTGGTGGAGGAGGGGCGCGACCGGGAGGAGGCGCTGGCGCTGGCGTCGCGGATCGCGGCCAACTCGCCGGTGGGCCTGCGGGCCGCGAAGCGTGCGCTGCGGCTCGGGCACGGCCTCGACCTGCGGGCCGGCCTGGAGGTCGAGGACGCGGCGTGGCGGTCGGTGGCGTTCTCGGGGGACCGGGCGGAGGGCGTGGCCGCGTTCAACGAGAAGCGCAAGCCCCAGTGGCCGGGCGAGTGAGCCGACGGCTGTCCGGCGGCGTGCCGGCCCGGGGCCGAGTCCGCCCGTTCCCGCCGCCGGACCGGCAGCCGCAGTCCGTCCACCTGTTCGCCGTATCAATGTCCCGGTTGTCATGGAACCTCCCTAACCTGGAGTGATGGGTGAGGACAGTCGGCTCGCGGGCGTGGTGGCGTTGGCGCAGGGGATGGCGGCGGCCCACACCCCCCGTGAGTCATGGCGGGCGGCGGCCCTCGGGGCCTGCCGTGCGCTGTCGGGGAGCTTCGCCGCGCTGTCGGTCTGGGAGCGGGAGCTGGGCCGCCTGCGGGTCCTCGTGAACGTGGGGGACCGGGCCCCGGACGAGGAGGAGTTCCCCGAGGCCGAGGCCTACCCCGTGCACCAGTTCCCGGAGATCACCGAGTTCCTGCACGAGCGCTGGGCCGCGGGCGGGGAGCCCGACGCCTGGGTCGAGACGGCCTTCGGCCCCGCCTCCGGTGGTTTCGGTTACTGCCATCAGAGGGTGGCCGCGCTGCGGCGGCGGGGGCGGGGGTGCTGTGTCGTCGCGCCGCTGGTGATGCACGGGCGCGCCTGGGGGGAGCTCTATGTCGCCCGCGCGGCCGACGCGCCGGTCTTCGGTCGCGACGACGCCGACTTCGCCACCGTCCTCGCCTCCGTCGTCGCCGCCGGGATCGCCCAGACCGAGCGGCTGGAGGAGGCGCGCAGGCTCGCCTTCACCGACGCGCTCACCGGACTCGCCAACCGCCGCGCCGTGGACATGCGCCTCGACGAGGCGATCGACCGGCACCGGCGCGAGGGCGCCGCGGTGGGCCTCGTGGTCTGCGACCTCAACGGCCTCAAGCGGGTCAACGACACCTGCGGGCACGCCGTCGGCGACCGGCTCCTCGAACGGTTCGGGTCCGTCCTGTCGCTGTGCGGGGCGATGCTGCCCGGGGCGCTGGCCGCCCGGCTCGGCGGCGACGAGTTCTGTCTGCTCGCCGTGGGGCCGCCCGCCGACGACGTGGTGCGGACCGCGGGCGAACTGTGCCGCCGCGCGGCCGAGCTGGAGCTCGGCGACGGCGTCGCCTGCGGGGTGGCGTGCACCGAGGACGCCATCGGACCCGTCCGCTCGGCCCGCAGGCTGTTCCGGCTGGCCGACGCGGCCCAGTACCGGGCCAAGGCGCTGCGGGCGGACCGGCCGGTCGTCGCCGGGCGGGAGGGGCCCGACGACCCCGTCGTACGGCTGGCCGACGCGCCCTCGCGGGAGGCGAGCCCGGAGCGCCGCCGCTTCCGAGGGCGCCGCTGACGCCGGTCCGGCGTGTGACGGAGTCGGTAAGGGGTGCACCGGGCACCCACTGGTGACATCTCGGAATTCAGTGCGTACGCTCCTGAATATGGATATGCACACTGTGGTGGTGGGGACGTCCGGGGTCACCGCGTCCGACGTTCTCGCCGTGGCGCGCGACGGCGCCCGGATCGAGCTCTCCGACGAGGCGGTGGCGGCCCTCGCCGCGGCCCGCGAGATCGTGGACGCGCTGGCGGCCAAGCCCGAGCCCGTCTACGGCGTCTCCACCGGCTTCGGCGCCCTGGCGAGCCGGCACATCAGCCCCGAGCTGCGCGCGCAGCTCCAGCGCAACATCGTCCGCTCGCACGCCGCCGGCCTGGGCCCGCGCGTGGAGCGGGAGGTCGTACGGGCCCTGATGTTCCTGCGGCTGAAGACCGTGTGCTCCGGACACACCGGTGTGCGGCCCGAGGTCGCGCAGACCATGGCCGACGTGCTGAACGCCGGCATCACCCCGGTCGTGCACGAGTACGGCTCCCTCGGCTGCTCCGGCGACCTGGCGCCGCTGTCGCACTGCGCCCTCACTCTGATGGGCGAAGGCGACGCGGAAGGTCCCGACGGGGTCGTCCGCCCCGCGGGCGAGCTCCTCGCCGAGCACGGCATCACCCCCGTCGAGCTGCGCGAGAAGGAGGGTCTGGCCCTCCTCAACGGCACCGACGGCATGCTCGGCATGCTGGTGATGGCCCTCGCCGACCTCGACACCCTCTACAAGTCCGCCGACGTCACCGCCGCGCTGTCGCTGGAGGCCCTGCTCGGCACCGACAAGGTCCTCGCCCCCGAGCTGCACGCCATCCGCCCGCACCCGGGCCAGGGCGCCGCCGCGGCCAACATGCTGGCCGTGCTGAAGGGTTCGGGTCTGACCGGGCATCACCAGGACGACGCCCCGCGGGTCCAGGACGCCTACTCGGTGCGCTGCGCCCCGCAGGTCGCGGGCGCCGGCCGGGACACCCTGGCGCACGCCCGGCTGGTCGCCGAGCGCGAACTGGCCTCGGCCGTCGACAACCCGGTGGTCCTGCCCGACGGCCGGGTCGAGTCCAACGGCAACTTCCACGGCGCGCCCGTGGCCTACGTCCTCGACTTCCTCGCCATCGCCGTCGCCGACCTGGCGTCCATCGCCGAGCGCCGCACCGACCGGCTGCTGGACAAGAACCGCAGCCACGGTCTGCCGCCGTTCCTGGCGGACGACGCGGGCGTCGACTCCGGGCTGATGATCGCTCAGTACACGCAGGCGGCGCTGGTGAGCGAGCTGAAGCGGCTCGCGGTGCCCGCCTCGGCGGACTCGATCCCGTCCTCCGCCATGCAGGAGGACCACGTCTCCATGGGCTGGTCGGCCGCCCGCAAGCTGCGTACGGCCGTGGACAACCTCGCGCGCGTGCTGGCCGTGGAGCTGTACGCGGCGACCCGCGCCATCGAGCTGCGCGAGGGCCTCACCCCGGCCCCGGCCTCGCAGGCGGCCGTCGACGCCGTACGGGCGGCGGGGGTGCAGGGTCCCGGACCGGACCGCTTCCTCGCCCCGGACCTCGCCGCCGCGGACGCGTTCGTGCGCGCGGGGCTGCTGGTGGCGGCCGTCGAGCCGGTCACCGGACCGCTGCTCTAGAACGGCTCGGGCCCCGCCGTCCGAACCGGACGGCGGGGCCCCGGGCGCACCCGCGACGGTTCGTGGGTGCGCTTCGCGCCTACTTGAGCTTGGCGACCTGCGCCTGGACCACGGCGGCCGGGTTCTCCATGGCCTCGCCCGTCGCGAACGCGGAGAAGTTCACCGTGTAGAACGTGGCGACCGTGTTGCCCTTGCGGATCACCTCGGTGTTGAAGGTGGCCGTGCCCTCGCCGTCCATGTCGACCTGCTCGGCGAAGGCCACGGACTCGTCGCCGCCGCCGACGCCCTTCGCCGCGGTGACCTTGGTGACCTTCGTGTCCTCGCCGTCGGCCTTGAGGCCGTATCCGCCGGAACAGGCCTTCACTCCGTCGCTGACGGCCTTCAGGGCCTTCTCCGCGCCGTCGCCGTCGTACGAGGAGAGGCCCACGAACGTCATGGTGACGTCGAAGGCGTTCGCGATGTCCTCCGCACTGGCGTCCTCCGCGGAGACGGACTTGTCCGACGCCTTGGCCTGCTGGACGGAGTTGCTTGCGCCGGCGGCCGTGTCGCCCGGGGCCAGACCGGCGGTCGCCCAGGCGAGCGGGGCGCACTCCGCCTTGTCCGTCTCCACCTCGGACTTGGACTTCGGGAGCGTGTCGTCCCCGGAGTCGACCTTGTAGCCCTTGACCTCGCTCGTGGTGAGCAGCAGCTTCTCCAGCTCGGCGGCGCCGAGAGCCTTCGCCGCCGGAGAGGTGGTCTTCGACGCGGCGGAACCGGACGCCTTGGCGTCCCCGGTGTCCTTGGAGCCGTCGCCGGAACAGCCCGTGACGAGGGCGAGCGACAGCACGCTCACGACAGCCGTGGCGCCGAGACGCGCCCCCGATGATCTCTTCATGAGCGGACTATGAAGGTTGAGTCAAAGGACCGTCAAGTTCTTTAAAAGCCAAGGCGTTCGCGACGGACCGCGTAGGTCACGAAACCCACCCCCATGGCGAGGCAGAGGCTTCCGCCCACCGTGTACGGGGTGGTGTCGAAGCTTCCGGTGTCGGCGAGCCGGGTCCCCTCCGTCCCGTCGGCGGTCGTGCCGGTGGTATCGGCGGTCGTCGTCGCGGACGCGGTCCGCGCCCGGGCGGTGGCCCCGGCCGACGCGGTCGTCGAAGGCTGCGACGCCACCGGGCTGTTCTGGGACGCGTTCGCGGAAGGCACGAACCACAGGGCCCCCAGAAGGGTTCCCGCGGCGGTGGCGGTCAGCAACGGACGGCGAGCGGATGACACGGAATATCGATCCCCTTGTGGCGCTGGTGAATTGGCCGGGTAGGGCGATGCTAATGAAAGTCGCGGGTCGTGGGAAAGTTAGGGGAGGCCGGAGTCGTACGCTCCGTTCATGACTGCTGAAGAGACAACACGTTTTGTACGGCTTCGCGTGGAACTCGTTGTGGAAGTGGACGACACGGAAGCTCTGACGGCCGCCGCGTTGGCGCGGATCGCCGAGGACGAGGAGCTTCCGGGTGACGAACAGGCGCATGCCGAGAGTGCTGTGACGGAAGACACCGCGGAGGCGCTCGCCTATCTGGTGGATCCGTTCGACCTGGTCAGCGAGGTGCCCGGGGTGGAGCTGCAGCAGGCTTCCTGGTCGACGGAGCTGGTCGAGTACGACCCGGATTCGCCTGACTGGGACGTGGACGAGGAAGATGGCTCCGAGGATGACGAAGGCGACCGCGAATCCGGCATCGGTTGAGCGGCTCGGGGAATTCGGGACCCCGGGCGGCAACCGAAGCCCGGGGTTTCTTCGTCTCAAGGGGCGCACTGACCGACACCCGTACCACTGGCCCCAGCGGGTGACCGCCCGGCGGACGTGGTGCGACCCACATATGCGGAGCATGTGAAAAGGGACGAACCGGTCGTAGCGTGGATAGTTCTAAACGGGGACTCTCGGGTTTTTGGGGAATTCGGCAACGATGGAGAAGCGTGTGATGACGGACAGCAAGCGGCGCAAGCGTCTCATGGCCGCGTCCGCCCTGCTCGGCGGTGTGCTCGTGCTGACGGCGTGTTCCGGCGGTGACGCGGGCGCGTCCGGCAGTGGCGACGGAACCTCCCAGGCCAAGGTCGACGAGGCGGCGGCCAAGAAGACATCGGTGGCGCAGATCAAGATCACGCCCGCCGACGGTTCGTCCAACGCATCCATCAACAATTCCGCAGCCGTCACCGTGAGCAAGGGAACGCTCACGGAGGTGTCGATGACGACCTCCGACGGCAAGGCCGTCGCGGGGGAGCTCTCCGCCGACAAGACGAGCTGGAAGCCCAGCGGTCAGCTGGAGCGCTCCACCACTTACAAGGTCGCGGCCGCAGCCAAGGACTCCGAGGGTCGCGAGGCGCACGAGAACGCCTCGTTCACCACGGTCTCGCCGGCCAACAGCTTCATAGGGAACTTCACCCCGGACGACGGCTCCACCGTCGGTGTCGGGATGCCGGTGTCGATCAACTTCAACAAGGCGATCACCGACAAGGCGGCCGTCCAGAAGGGCATCACGGTCACCTCCAGCGCCGGCCAGGAGGTCGTCGGTCACTGGTTCAACGCCAACCGGCTCGACTTCCGTCCCGAGGACTACTGGAAGGAGGACTCCACCGTCACGCTGAAGCTGGCGCTCGACGGTGTCGAGGGCGCCTCCGGCGTCTACGGTGTGCAGCAGAAGACGGTCACCTTCCACATCGGCCGCAACCAGGTCACCTACGTCGACGCGCAGACCAAGCAGATGAAGGTCACGCAGGACGGCAAGACGGTCAAGACCATCCCGATCTCGGCCGGCTCGCCCGAGAACAAGACGTACCAGGGTCAGATGGTGATCTCCGAGAAGTTCAAGGAGACCCGGATGAACGGCGCCACCGTCGGCTTCACCGACGACGACGGCAAGGGCGAGTACGACATCAAGGACGTGCCGCACGCCATGCGGCTGACCAACTCCGGCACCTTCGTGCACGGCAACTACTGGGGTGCGAAGTCCGTCTTCGGCAACGTGAACACCAGTCACGGCTGTGTGGGTCTGTCGGACACCAAGGGCGCCAACGACGCCAGTACCCCGGCGGCCTGGTTCTTCGACAACTCGATCGTCGGTGACGTCGTGGTCGTCTCGAACACCGGCGACAAGACCGTCGCCCCGGACAACGGCCTCAACGGCTGGAACATGGACTGGGCGCAGTGGAAGGCGGGTTCGGCCGTCTGACGCCACCTCCATCGCCGACCGATGCCGCCCTCCGGGGCGGCATCGGCCGTTTCCGGTCCCTCCGGGGCGGCATCGGCCTTCCGGGGCGGGCTCCGCCTCCCGTGGGCTTCCTGAGGCTTCCGGGGGCTCTCAAGGGTCTTCGAGGGGACTTTCCTGGGCCTCGCACAGCCTTCTCATCGTTCTCTTATTTCGGCCTTATCGAGTCATCACACGCCGTACCTAGCTTGCGGCCATGTTCTTCACCTACCTGAGGCGCGAACTGCGCCGCCGCAGAAAAGCGGCCCTCGTCGTCGCCTCCGGCCTCGCGCTGGGCATCGCGCTGGTCATCGTGGTCAACTCCGTCTCCTCCGGGATGGGGAAGGCCCAGGACAAGGTCCTCCAGTCGCTGTACGGGCTGGGCACCGACATG
Source organism: Streptomyces sp. NPDC001443 (assembly GCF_053597355.1). Classification (NCBI taxonomy): domain Bacteria; kingdom Bacillati; phylum Actinomycetota; class Actinomycetes; order Kitasatosporales; family Streptomycetaceae; genus Streptomyces; species Streptomyces sp. NPDC001443. Next base: position 371,624 of record NZ_JBSFIA010000003.1, on the reverse strand, counting down.
ACGGTCACCAAGGCCGCCTCGCCGACCACCGGCACCTCACAGCGTCCGCGCTTCCAGTTCGACGCGAAGGACAACGACTCCGACACGGAGCAGAGCACCGACCGGGTCATGGTCCAGGGCTTCCAGACCCTGTCCACCGCGACCGTCTCCAAGGTCGGCAAGCAGTCCGGCGTCTCGGACGCGGTCGGCGGACTGAGCCTCCAGGTCATCAAGGTCAGCGGCCAGTTCACCCGCGGCCAGTTCCAGCAGAACGGCAACGGCGGGGGCGGCTTCTCCCGGGGCGGCGGCCAGCCGCAGGGCGAGGTCAAGGGCGGCGGCGCCGACTTCGACGTCAACAACTACTCGGTCTACGGCACCGACGTCACCAAGCCCGCGCTCGGCCCGCTGACCTCCTCCAAGATCAGCAGCGGCCGTACGTTCACGACCTCCGAGACGAACGCCAAGGTCGCCGTCGTCGACTCGGCGTACGCCAAGGAGAAGAAGCTCAAGGTCGGCTCCACCGTCACCATCAAGAGCGTCAAGTTCAAGGTGATCGGCGTCGCGACGGCCGACAGCGGTGACTCCGCGGCCAACCTCTACATCCCGCTGACGCAGGCCCAGACCCTCAGCGACTCGAAGAGCAAGGTCACCACGATCTACGTCAAGGCGACCGACTCGCAGCAGATCGACAGCGTCAAGTCCACGATCCAGAAGAACGTCTCCGGTACGACCGTCACCACCTCCGCGGACCTGGCGGACACCGTCTCCGGCTCCCTGTCCACCGCCTCCAGCCTCGCCACCAACGTCGGCAAGTGGCTGTCCATCGCGGTGCTCGTGGCCGCGTTCCTGGTCGCCGGTCTGCTGACCTCCTCGGCCGTCTCCCGCCGGGTGCGCGAGTTCGGCACGCTCAAGGCGCTGGGCTGGAAGTCCGGCCGGGTCACCCGGCAGGTCGTCGGCGAGGCCATGGTCAACGGCCTGCTCGGCGGCGCCCTCGGCATCGCGCTCGGCCTGGCGGGCGCGTACACCGTCACCGCGATCAGCCCCACGCTCCAGGCCCAGATGGGCGGCGGTGGCGGCGGCGGTGGTGGCGGCGGCTTCGGTGGCGGTGGCGGCGGCTTCGGCGGCCCCGGTCGGCAGACCGCGGCCAAGACCCTCGACGTCGCGCTGACCGCGCCCGTCAGTGTCACCACCGTCGTCCTCGCGGTCGGCCTGGCCGTCGCCGGCGGCCTGATCGCCGGTGCCTTCGGCGGCTGGCGCGCCTCCCGGCTGCGCCCGGCCGACGCCCTGCGCCGCGTCGAGTAACCGGCCCCCGCCCGGTTCCCGCGGCCTCCGGGGCCCGCCCCGGGCGGGGCGGGCCCCCGTCTCCACACCTCACCCAGGAGTTGCACCCACCATGTACGAACTCAGAAGCGTCACCAAGCGCTACACGCGGGGCAAGGACACCGTCCACGCGCTCGACGGCATCGACCTGACCATCGCCGACGGCGACCGGCTCGTCATCCAGGGCCCCACCGGCGGCGGCAAGTCCACCCTGCTCCAGATGCTCGGCGGACTCGACCGGCCCACCTCCGGCGAGGTCGTCCTCGACGGCACCGACCTGGCCAAGCTGTCCGAGGGCCGGCTCACCAAGGTGCGCAGCGAGAACATCGGCTTCGTCTTCCAGTCGTTCAACCTGATCCCGACGCTGACCGCGCAGGAGAACGTCGAGACCGCGCTCGTACCGCTCGGCGTGAAGGTGAAGGACCGGCGCGAGCGGGCCGCCGAGGCGCTGAAGTCGGTCGGACTCGGCGAGCGGCTGGGACACCTGCCCGGCGAGATGTCCGGCGGTCAGCAGCAACGCGTCGCCATCGCCCGCGCCCTGGTGAAGCAGCCGAAGGTGCTCCTCGCCGACGAGCCCACCGGCAACCTCGACGAGGGCATGCGCGACGAGATCATGGAGGTGCTCGAAAGCATGTGGAAGGAGCACGGGCTCACCTTCATCATGGTCACCCACGACTCCGCGATCGCGAAGAAGGCACCGCGCCTGGCGACCATCCGCAAGGGAAAGATCACCGTCAAGGAGAACGCGAACTCGTAACCCGAGCACGCCGACGACGCCGTCCGCGCACGACCGCACCGGTGGTGGTACGCGGACGGTTCCGCACCCGGACCCTTCCGCACCCCTGCGGGCCGCCCCGGACCCTTCCGCACCCCTGCGGGACGCCCCGGACCCTTCCGCGCCCCGGACCGCCGCCCCGGGCGCGCCCGCTCAGGTCAGCGGTACGCGTCTCGCGTCCGTGCCCCAGCTCGCCAGCAGGCGCAGCGCCTCGGCCGACGCGGAGCCCGGCTCCGCGTGATAGGTGATCAGATGCTGCTCGCCGTCGTCGACCAGGCCGAACGTCTCGAAGGAGAGGACGAGATCGCCGACGAGCGGATGGCGCATCCGCTTGGTGCCGTGGCTCTTCTCCTTGACGTCGTGCGTGGCCCACAGCCTGCGGAACACCTCGCTCTTCACGGAGAGCTCGCCGACCAGCGCCGACAGCCGCGGATCGTCCGGATGACAGCCGGCGTCCATCCGCAGGTAGCTGACGATGTCGGTCGCCTTCTGGTCCCAGTCCACGAACAGCTCGCGGTAGTCGGGCCTGAGGAACACCAGCCGGGCCCAGTTCCGCTCCTGCGCGGGCAGTTCCGACCAGTCGCCGAACAGGGCCGCCGCCATCCGGTTCCAGGCGAGGATGTCCGAGCGCCGGCCGGAGACGTAGGCCGGGATGCCCTCCATGCTGTCCAGCAGCTGCCGCAGCCCGGTGCGCACCTGCTGCTGGCGCGCCGCCGGCTTGCGCTTGTGCTGCTTGGGCTTGGCCAGATGCGTGAGGTGCGCGTGCTCGGCGCCGGTCAGCCGCAGCGCCCGCGCGATCGAGTCCAGCACCTCCGCCGACACGTTCCGCCCGTTGCCCTGCTCCAGCCGCGTGTAGTACGCCACGGACACCCCGGCCAGCTGGGCCAGTTCCTCGCGCCGCAGTCCGGGCACCCGGCGGTGCCGCCCGAAGTCCGGCAGCCCCACGTCCTGCGGCTTCAGCCGGGCCCGCCGGGACCGCAGGAACTCGCTGAGCTCGGCCCGGCGGTCCAGCGCCGCCCGGCCCGGCTCCAGGGGCCCCGCTACGGGCTCGGGCAGTTCGTCCATGCGTCCAGTATTCCTGGCCCGCCGCCGGTCCTACGCTGCGAGCCTGACCCCGCCAGTAGTAGGAACAGCAGACGTAGGCACAGGCGTGGTCTGGGTGGACGCCCGGATGTCGGGCAGGCTGGTCACCGTGCCCGGCCGAGGACGGCCGGGCACGGAATCACCAGCTAGGAGAATTGGCATGACCACTGTCGCCGCCTACGCCGCCCCTGCCGCCAAGGCGCCGCTGGAGCGCACCACGATCGAGCGCCGCGCGGTCCGCGAGTTCGACGTGCTGATCGACATCAAGTTCGCGGGCATCTGCCACTCGGACATCCACCAGGCCCGCGAGGGCTGGGGCCAGGCCCGCTTCCCGATGGTCCCCGGCCACGAGATCGCGGGTGTCGTATCCGAGGTCGGCCCCGGCGTGACCCGGTTCGCCGTCGGCGACCGGGTGGGCGTCGGCTGCATGGTCGACTCCTGCCGGGAGTGCGACAACTGCAAGGCGGGCCTGGAGCAGTACTGCACCAACGGCGCCACCATGACGTACAACGGCGTCGGCCGGGACGGGGAGCCGACCTACGGCGGCTACTCCGAGAAGGTCGTCGTCGACGAGAACTACGTCGTCCGCATCCCCGACGGCCTCAAGCTGGACGAGGCCGCGCCGCTGCTGTGCGCCGGCATCACCCTGTACTCCCCGCTGCGGCACTGGAACGCGGGCCCCGGCAAGAAGGTCGCCATCCTCGGCATGGGCGGCCTCGGCCACATGGGCGTCAAGATCGCGCACGCGCTCGGCGCCGAGGTGACCGTGCTGTCGCAGTCCCTGCGCAAGCAGGAGGACGGCCTGAAGCTGGGCGCCGACCACTACTACGCCACCAGCGACCCGAAGACCTTCGAGGAGCTGCGCGGCAGCTTCGACCTGATCGTCTCCACGGTGTCGGCACCGCTCGACTTCGGCCTGTACCTGTCCCTGCTGAAGTCCGACGGCGCGCTGGTGAACGTGGGCGCCCCCGAGGAGCCGATCTCGCTCAACCTCTTCTCGCTGATCGGGGGCCGCAAGACGCTGGCCGGATCCAGCATCGGCGGCATCCGCGAGACCCAGGAGATGCTGGACTTCTGTGCGGAGCACGGGTTCGGCGCCGAGATCGAGCTGGTCCGCGCCGACGAGATCAACGAGGCGTACGAGCGGGTGCTCGCCAGCGATGTGCGCTACCGGTTCGTGATCGACGTCGCGACGATCTGACCGCGTCGCCTGCCGGCTGCCGGCTGCTGTCTGCTGTCTGCCGCGCGTCGCCCCGGCCCGGCCGCCCGCCTGCCCGTCACCCGGGGAGGCGGGCGGCCGGGCCGTCGGCGCTCAGAAGATGCCCTGGCCCGGCACCAGGATCCCGCGCGGGTCGTACGTACGCTTCGCCGCCTTCAGCCGCGGCCAGGCCGGGCCGAAGTGGGCCCGCCAGTCCGCGCGGGTGAAGGGGATGCTGCCGACCGGGTACTGGGTGCCGCCGGCCGTGGCGGTCGCCTCGTAGGCGGAGCGGTTGGCCGCCAGCAGACGGTCGACGGCGGCGGTGTCGTCCGGCGGCGCGGCGCGCAGCACCCCGAGGAGGTACGACAGGCGGTCGTCGGAGGTGCGCAGCAGCGGGGTGGTCAGCCGGTCCCGGCGCAGCGGGTAGAGCAGGACGACGCCGGGGCCCAGGTCGGCCGGGGTGAGGGCGTCCAGCATCCGGCCGCCGAGCGCGGCGGCGGACGACCCGGGGAGCAGCAGGTTGAGCCATGGGTGGGCGTACGACCACAGGCCCGCCGCCTTCAGCGCGGCCACGGCCGGGGCCAGCCGGTCGAGGAAGTCGTAGTACGCCAGGTCGGCGCGCTCGACCCGGGCCGGGTCGTGGCGCAGGCCGCGCAGCAGGGCGGTGTCGTCGGGCGCGGGTCCGGCCGGCGGGCCGTAGGCCACCGCCTCCAGGAGGTACGAGCGGAAGGCGCCGTCGGCGTCCGCGACGACCTGGCCCTCGACGTAGTCGAAGCGGTCCTCCTCGACGAGGATGCGCTGGTCGTCGAGGAAGGTCTCCAGATCGTCGTAGGGCAGCAGATAGTGGCGTACGGTCCCCGGCGCGCGCACCAGCCGCAGCGTCGCCTCGACGACGATCCCGCACTGGCCGAGCCCGGCCAGGACGGCGTGGAAGAGGTCGGGGCGCCGGGTGGGGGAGCAGCGGACCGCCTCGCCCGCTCCGGTGACCACCAGGAGTTCGGCGACGTTGTCGACCTGGGCGCCGTGCCGGTGGGTCTGGCCGCCCAGCCCGCCCACGGACAGGGTGCCGCCGACGGAGAGTTCGAGATAGTCGGTGAAGACGGGCGGGGTGAGCCCGTGGGCGGTCGTCGCCCGGGCGACGTCGCTCCACCGGGCGCCCGCCCCGACGGTGACGGTGGTGCTGTCCGGCCCCACGTGACCGATGTCCGTGAGGGTCGCGGTCTCGATGACCAGACCGCCCGTCACCTGCGCCTGGCCGAACGTGGCGTGTCCCTGCCCGCGCGGCGCGACCGGCAGTCGCCGCTCGTCGCAGAACCGGACCATGGCGACGACGTCGCGGACCGAACCCGGGCGCAGGACGGCGACGGGACGGTGGTGCACGAGGTGCCCGTAGTCGTCGGCGGTGGCGGCGAGCGACGGCTCGTCCGTGACGAGCGTTCCGTCCAGCCGGGGGATCCCGGCCGTGCCCGCACCGGGCACCGACCCGGCCGCGGCCCAGGCGCGGGTACCGGGGTCGAAGCCGATCACCGCCGTCCCGGTGACGGCGAGTCCGCGCAGCACGGCACGTCTTGACGGGGTGTGAGCCATCCGCCCCAACCACCTTCCAGCCGATCCGATATGGTCAAATCTCGGTCAGCGTAGGTCAGTTGCTCCCGTCGGGTGCGGACTTCGACCGCTCCCGGGCGAGCCGCTGCCGGGTGCGGCCGGGGCGGCCGGGACCGGCGAGAAGGCCGTGCATGCCGTCCCCCACGGGGCCGAGGATGTCGACAACGGCATCGGCGGTGCCGCCGAGCCGGCCGGTGGCCGGCTCGGGTTGTGACTCACGGAAGCCGGATTCCATGGTGGAGAAGAAAAGGGCGAACCGGTCGCGGAGCGACTGGACCCTGCCCCCGAAGGCCGCCGGACAGAAAGCGCGTCTGGACGCGTCACGTGACAGGATCGCCCGGCTGCGGGAGCCGGTGCCGCAGCGGCGGCTGATCCTGACGCTGTTCGCCCTGTTCCTCGTGTCTCTCGGGATCTTCCTTTTCTTCCTCGTCCCCTCGCGCTCACTCGTGGGCGACCTGCGTTCGCGCGGTGTCGCCACATGGGCGGAGGTCATGTCCGCGCCGAAGGACCACTTCGGCAGCCCCGGCGACATCGAGATCCGGTTCAGGGGCCCCGAGGGCCAGGTCGACACGACGCTCGGCGACTGGGGCGGCAGGCGCCCCTCCGGCCTGGCGGCCGGAGAGGTCGTGTCGGTGACCTACGACCCGCACGACCCCACCCGGGTGCTCACGACGGCCTGGGTGAATAGTCCGCCGGTCGTGACCCTGCCGATGCTGGTGTCGCTGGTCCTGTCCCCGTTCTTCCTGGCCGGGGCGCTCTTCCTCGCCTTCCGGCGGCGCAGGCTGCTGATCGAGCGGCTGGGGGCGCAGCCGGCGGAGGAGCCGAGGAGCGCGAAGGAGCACCGGTGACGGATCCTCGGCCGAAGGCGGACGGCCGAGGCGGAGGGCCCCCGCCCTCCCGGGGCTCCCGGGCTGCCTGTGTTCAGTGCGGGAGCGTCGCCGGGGTGCCGCCGTTCGCCTCGTAGCCCGCCACCGCCAGTGCCCGGTACGTCGCGAAATCGGCGGCCGGGTCGGCGGACAGGGACCACGGCAGGGCGCCCACGTGGCCGTCGACGTGTATCAGCTGGCTCATCGCCTCGGACCAGCGTTCGGCGCGGACCAGGAAGAAGACGAGGAGGTGACGCACGTGCGCCAGCATCGGGTCGTCGGGACGGGCCGCGTGCACCGCGAACAGCGCGCCGTGGATCGCCCTGGTCACGACCTCGCTCCGGTAGAAGCTGCTGACCAGGTTCAGCTCGGGCAGGTGCTCGAAGACCGCGAAGAGCGGCATGGCGGCCAGCAGCGAGCCCTGGGGGGCGCGGGCCGCCGCGGACTCGGCGAAGGAGTACGCCAGCTCGCGCGAACCGTGCCACTTCTCGCACCAGTGGTGCAGCGCCGCCAGATGCGCGCCCATGTGCGCCGGGGCGCGGTCCAGGATCTTCAGCCACAGTTGCTCGAACTCGGGCTGGGTGTACGCCAGCCCGCGGGCCACCGACAGCTCGACGATGTACGGGACCGGGTCGCCGGGGGCGAGCAGCGCCGCCTGCCCGCAGGCGTCCCTGGCCTCCTCCATGATGATCCGGAAGTCCTCCGTCCCCGGCGTCGACGTCCGCCACGCCTGCTGCACCAGGAACTCGGCGTGCACCGCCGCGCCGCCCGCGTCCTTGGGCGCCTCGGCCCGCCACACCCGCAGCCACTGTCCGCCCGGCGTCTCGCTCACCCCGCCGGGACGCTGCTGCAGCTCCAGCGAGGCCGCCCCCGCGAGGGACTGCACGCGCTGCCAGCGCAGCTCGCCCTCCGTCTCGGTGCCGGCCAGCAGTTGCTGCGCCGCCCGGTGGTCCTGGGTGCGCTGCACCAGGTCCAGGACGTCGACGAGGTCCTGGTCGCGGCCGGGCAGGCGGATGTCCAGCGCCTCCTCGCGCACGAACCCGTAGTTCGCCGGATCGGCGGCGTCCGGGTGCCCGGGTGTCACCCGCTCGACCCGGCCGCGCCTGCGCATCAGGAAGGGGCTCAGCACGAAGCCCAGCATGACCAGAGCCATCAGGACCCAGAGAATCTCCATGCCTCAAGCGAACCAGACGGCGCCGGCAATTGGCCAACCCGTTCGACGGCCGGCGCCGCCACGGGAGCCCCGCCGTCCCGCCGCCCGACACCGGCTCCCCGGGCGCACTACGCTCGGGGCCCATGAGCGACAGGCACATCAGTCAGCACTTCGAGACCCTCGCGATCCACGCGGGCAACACCGCCGACCCCCTCACCGGCGCCGTCGTCCCGCCCATCTACCAGGTCTCGACCTACAAACAGGACGGCGTCGGCGGTCTGCGCGGCGGCTACGAGTACAGCCGCAGCGCCAATCCGACCCGCACCGCCCTCGAAGAGAACCTCGCCGCCCTGGAGGGCGGCCGTCGCGGCCTCGCGTTCGCGTCCGGACTGGCGGCCGAGGACTGCCTGTTGCGTACGCTGCTGAGCCCCGGCGACCACGTGGTCATCCCGAACGACGCGTACGGCGGCACGTTCAGGCTGTTCGCGAAGGTCGTCGCCCGGTGGGGCGTGGAGTGGTCGGTGGCCGACACCAGCGACCCCGCCGCCGTACGGGCGGCCGTCACGCCGCGGACCAAGGCCGTGTGGGTGGAGACCCCCTCCAACCCGCTGCTCGGCATCACCGACATCGCCGCCGTCGCGCAGATCGCCCGTGACGCGGGTGCCCGGCTGGTCGTCGACAACACCTTCGCCACGCCGTACCTCCAGCAGCCGCTGGCGCTCGGCGCGGACGTCGTGGTGCACTCCCTGACCAAGTACATGGGCGGCCACTCGGACGTCGTCGGCGGTGCGCTGATCGTCAACGACGCCGGGCTGGGCGAGGAACTCGCCTACCACCAGAACGCGATGGGCGCGGTCGCCGGGCCCTTCGACTCCTGGCTGGTGCTGCGCGGCACCAAGACGCTGTCGGTGCGCATGGACCGGCACAGCGAGAACGCCACGAAGATCACCGACATGCTCACCCGGCACCCGCGCGTGACGCGTGTGCTCTACCCGGGTCTGCCCGAGCACGCCGGGCACGAGGTCGCCGCCAAGCAGATGAGGGCGTTCGGCGGCATGGTGTCCTTCCAGGTCGAGGGCGGCGAGGAGGCGGCGGTCGAGGTCTGCAACCGGGCCAAGGTGTTCACGCTCGGCGAGTCCCTCGGCGGCGTCGAGTCGCTGATCGAGCACCCCGGGCGCATGACGCACGCCTCCGCGGCGGGCTCGGCCCTGGAGGTGCCCGCCGATCTCGTACGCCTCTCCGTGGGCATCGAGAACGTCGAGGACCTGCTGGAGGACCTCCAGCAGGCCCTGGACCGCCCCTAGGGCCTGCCGGGCGGTTCACCAGCCGATCACGGGTGGAGTCGGGTCCGACGGCGGCTCCACCCAGGGCCGGGCGGTCAGCGCCCAGACCGTGAACGCCAGCACCCCGGCGAGCAGCAGCAGCCACAGCAGGCGGCGCGCGTGGGCCCTGCGCCGCAGGATGCGACCGCCCCGGCGTACGGCGTCCGCGTGCAGGCCGGGCGGCAGCCGGGGCGGGGTCCGTTCCATGATCCGTCGTGCCGCCGCTTCCCGTTGGGGCCGGTTCACCGGCACCTCCCCTCGTGCGGCCGCCCTGTCCCGGGGGCCGTCACGACGGGGCCGCCTTCGCCCCGGCCACTGCCGGCGCCGCGCTCCTGGGCGGGTGCAGCAGGGTGGCCGTCGCCCGGTCGCAGATCGCGTGGACGCGTTCGACGGGCAGCCCGAGCAGCGACGCCGCCTGTTCCTCCGCGACCCCCTCGTACAACCGCAGGACCAGGATCAGACGCTCCTGCGCCGTGAGGACGGCCAGCGCGCTCGCGGGGTGCCCGCGGGCGCGACGGCCGATACCGAGAACGCCGTACCGGTACCACGCACCATGGGCGAACCGGGTGGCCAGATATCGGCGGGCGCGGTCGTACGGATCCTCGCCGCGCAGCCGGTCCCAGTACGCGTAGGTGTGGGCCAGGGCCAGCGTCAGCAGGCGTCGCGCGCGTGGGTTGTCGTCCGGCGCCTCCGCCGTGAGCAGCGTGGCGGTGTGCAGCAGCCGTCCGCCCGCGCCGGCCACGAACGACTCGAACTCCCGGTCCTGGCGGGCAGCTTGCGGGGCATGACGTTCTCGCACCGTGCCTCCCGCCTGGCAGCCGCCCTGAGGAAACGGTTCCCCGCCGTTGGTGAGGGAGACCCGGTCTCATATGAGGCCCGGCGCGGCCTTTCGGTCAAGGGGCGCGTACGGCCGGAAACCCCGGGCCGCGCGTCCCGCCGGGGGGAGACCGCCGCGGCCCGGTGCGTCGGCCGCGGCTCAGGAAGCGGGCTGCGGGTTCGAGCCGACGATCGCCTGGGGCGCCATCCGGGAGGAGAGCGCGCTGTTGAAACGGGTCAGGAGCGCACAGAACGTCTCACGCTCCCCGGGCGCCCAGTCGTGCGTCAGTTCGGCCATCAACTGACGCCTCGACGAGCGCACTTCCTCCAGTCGCGCCAGCCCCCGCGGGGAGAGCTGGAGCACCACCGCGCGCCCGTCCTCCGGGTGCGAGGTGCGCTTGACCAGGCCGGTGTCCACCAGCGGGGCCACCTGCCGGGTGACGGTCGAGGAGTCGATGCCCATGCTCGCGGCGAGCGCCTTGACGCCCATCGGGCCTTCGTTGTCCAGCCGGTTGAGCAGGAGGTACGCGGCACGGTCCATGGAGTTGCGCACCTGCCCCACGCCGCCGAGCCGGGTCTGTTCGGCACGGCGGGCGAACACCGCCACCTCGTGCTGGAGGGTGTCCAGCAGACCGGGGTCACCGAGGGTCGTCATGTCCATCGACATTTCGGGTGTTGTGGGCATGGCCGCGGACTCACTTCATGAAGGGTGCTGGGATGTGGGGGAAAGGGTACGCGGCCGAAGGGCGAGCCGTACCGGCGCTGAGGAAACCAGTCTCGGTGGTTGGTCACAAAGGAACGCTTCAGCTGTGAACTGCGAGACTTGAGTCATGAACTACCGCAAGGCCGACCCCTTGCCGCCGGTCACCCTGGACGACGTGCGCGGAGCGCAGAAGATGCTCGCGGGCGTGGCCCGCACGACCGCGATGGAAGGCAGCAGGTACCTGTCGCGGCTGGTGGGCGCGCCGGTGCACCTCAAGTGCGAGAACCTCCAGCGGACCGGGTCGTTCAAGCTGCGCGGCGCCTACGTGCGGATCGCCGGGCTGCTGCCCGAGGAGCGGGCCGCCGGCGTCGTCGCCGCCAGCGCGGGCAACCACGCGCAGGGTGTCGCGCTGGCGTCGTCGCTGCTCGGGGTGCGTTCCACCGTGTTCATGCCCAAGGGCGCCCCGCTGCCGAAGATCAGCGCGACCCAGCACTACGGCGCCGAGGTGCGCCTGCACGGACAGGTGGTCGACGAGACGCTGGCCGCCGCCCAGGAGTACGCGGACGCGACGGGCGCGGTGTTCATCCACCCCTTCGACCACCCCGACATCATCGCGGGCCAGGGCACGGTGGGCCTGGAGATCCTGGACCAGTGCCCCGAGGTGCGCACGATCGTGGTCGGGATCGGCGGCGGCGGCCTGGCGGCCGGGGTCGCGGTCGCGGTGAAGGCGCTGCGGCCGGACGTGCGGATCGTCGGTGTGCAGGCGGAGGGCGCGGCCGCCTATCCGCCCTCGCTGGCCGCCGGACGCCCGGTGTCGATCGAGAACCCGGCCACCATGGCCGACGGCATCAAGGTGGGACGGCCCGGTGACGTGCCCTTCGGGATCGTCGACACGCTGGTGGACGAGGTCCGCACGGTCGGCGAGGACGCCCTGTCGACCGCGCTGCTGCACTGCCTGGAGCGGGCCAAACTCGTCGTCGAACCCGCCGGGGCGTCTCCGGTCGCGGCACTGCTGAGCGAGCCCGGGGCCTTCGAGGGGCCGGTGGTGGCGCTGCTGTCGGGCGGCAACGTCGACCCGTTGCTGCTCCAGCGGATCCTGCGGCACGGCATGGCCGCGCAGGGCCGCTACCTCGCGGTGACCGTACGTCTGACGGACCGGCCCGGTGCCCTCGCGGCGCTCCTGGGCGTGCTGTCGGTGGCCGACGCCAACGTCCTCGACGTGAGCCACGTACGGACCGACCCACGGCTCGGCCTCGCGGAGGCGGAGGTGGAGCTGCACCTGGAGACGAAGGGCGCGGAGCACTGCGCCGAGGTCGGCCGGGCCCTGCGCGAGGCGGGGTACACCGTCATCGGCTGAAGCCCCGAGGGTGCCTCGCGGGCAGCCGGGCGTACGGCGGCGGTGGACGAGCATCGTCCGGTCGTCGTACGACGAAGCCCCCGGCGTCTCGGCGACGCCGGGGGCTCTGTACGAGAGGGGAGGGCTCAGCCGCTGTAGGGCTCGGCCTTCAGGATGCGCACCGAGGCCTTCTTGCCGTTGGGCAGCTCGTACTCCGCGTCCTCGCCGACCTTGTGGCCGATCACGCCGGAACCCAGCGGGGACTGCGGCGAGTAGGTCTCGATGTCGGCGCTCGCGTACTCGCGCGAGGCGAGGAGGAACGTCATCGTGTCGTCCTCGTCGCCGTCGAAGGCGATCGTCACGACCATGCCGGGCGCGACCGTGCCGTCCGCCGAGGCCGGGGCCTCGCCCACCTGGGCGTTCTCCATGAGCTGGGTCAGCTGGCGCACGCGGAGCTCCTGCTTGCCCTGCTCCTCCTTGGCGGCGTGGTACCCGCCGTTCTCACGCAGGTCGCCCTCCTCACGCGCGGCCGCGATCTTGGCGGCGATCTCCGTGCGCGCGGGACCAGTAAGGTACTCAAGCTCGTCCTTGAGCTTGTTGTACGCCTCCTGGGTCAGCCAGGTGACGTTCTCGCTGGTCTGGGTCACAGGGTGCTCCTCGTCGGTACAGGGAATACAAAGCATCGCCCTCCCCACAAGAATGGTCCCTCACGGATGGGCGAAACCACGAGCCTAACAATTCATGGCCCGCAGGGGGAGGACATAAGCCACCAGAATTCTGTCGGCGCAGGTCAGCGGCTACGCATTCCGGAGGATGCGCACCTCGTCAGCCGATAGCGGCCGATGTCGGCCGGTAGGGGCCGGTACGGCCGGTAGGGACCGGTTCCGGCGGTGGGGCCGGTGTCAGCAGGTGTCAGCCGACATGGCACCCGAGGAGCTGGGCCGTGGTGCCGGGGGCCGTCGTACGCAGGGTGACGACCTTGTCGATCCGCGTGGCCGAGCCGGAGAAGCGGAAGTCCGCCCGGCCCACCTCGGAGCCGTCGGCGGCCTGGGAGCGCAGCGTGCAGTAGCCGTCGGCGCCCGCGTCCTTGTGCACTTCGAGATGGACCTTCACCGCGTGCGCCGAGGCGTCGAAGGTGATCACCTGGGCGCTGATCTCGTTCTGGACCACGTAGTGGTAGCCGAGGAAGCCGATCAGGGCCAGCAGCGCGGCGCCGAGCACGGACCCGACGACCTTGAGCGTGCGGTCGGCCCGCTCGTCCGAGGAACGGCCGTAACGGCCCTCGGGCAGTCCCGTGCTCGCCGTACTCATGATCGTCCTCTCGGCAACGCCCTCGGCGGTGTCGGATGAAGCTCCGAATGTGCCCTCCGGGGCGGGACCCCGGAATTATTCGTCCCCCGATTCGGTCACTATAGAAGCCGCCCGCCCGCGGCCCGACCGCCACCCCACAACGACCTCCCCTGCGGGCCGGCACCTACCGACCTGCACCCGTGCCCAGCGGGGGCCGACCACCGAGGAATGAGTCTTGACTGACCAGCTGCGACTGATGGCCGTGCACGCGCACCCCGACGACGAGTCGAGCAAGGGCGCGGCCACCATGGCGAAGTACGTGTCCGAGGGGGTGGACGTGCTGGTCGTGACCTGCACGGGCGGGGAACGCGGCTCCATCCTCAACCCGAAGCTCCAGGGCGACAAGTACATCGAGGAGAACATCCACGAGGTGCGCCGCAAGGAGATGGACGAGGCCCGGGAGATCCTCGGCGTCAAGCAGGAGTGGCTCGGCTTCGTCGACTCCGGCCTGCCCGAGGGCGACCCGCTGCCCCCGCTGCCCGAGGGCTGTTTCGCCCTGGAGGACGTCGACAAGGCGGCCGGCGAGCTGGTCAGGCAGATCCGCTCGTTCCGTCCCCAGGTGATCACCACCTACGACGAGAACGGCGGCTACCCGCACCCCGACCACATCATGACCCACAAGATCTCGATGGTGGCGTTCGAGGGCGCGGCGGACGCGGAGAAGTACCCCGAGAGCGAGTACGGCCCGGTCTGCCGCCCGCTCAAGCTGTACTACAACCAGGGCTTCAACCGTCCGCGCACCGAGGCGCTGCACCACGCGCTGCTGGACCGGGGCATGGAGTCGCCGTACGGGGACTGGCTCAAGCGCTGGAGCGAGTTCGAGCGCACCGAGCGCACGCTCACCACGCACGTCCCGTGCGCCGACTTCTTCGAGATCCGCGACAAGGCGCTGATCGCGCACGCCACGCAGATCGACCCCGACGGCGGCTGGTTCCGGGTGCCGCTGGAGCTCCAGAAGGAGGTCTGGCCGACGGAGGAGTACGAGCTGGCGAAGTCCCTCGTGGACACCTCCCTCCCCGAGGACGACCTCTTTGCGGGCATCCGCGACAATGCCTGACATGAGCGCAAGCGTGAGTCTGGCAGTGACGCACCTCGTCCCCCTCGCCAAGGAGGTCGACGAGAACAAGGTCACCCCCGGCGTCCTCGGCTTCATCGTCTTCGCGGCGATGGCCCTGGCGGTGTGGGCCCTGATGAAGTCCATGAACAAGCACATGGGCAAGGTCGACTTCAAGGAGTCCCAGGGCGCGGACTCCGCGGCCGAGGCCGGCTCCCGGGCGACGGCGGCGGCTCAGGCCGAGCCCCGGCAGGGCTGACCGGCCCCGGTCGGCCGGACCGGGCAGGGGCGGCGATCCCACCGCCCCGCGCCCGGCCGTCCCACCGCCCCGCGTCCGCGGGAGTCACCGCGCGGCTCGGGTCCCCGCCGGAACCGGTACGCCCATCACCTCGCGGGCGTGCCGGTCCGGGACCATGCCCAGGCGCCATGCCTGCCAGCCCGCCTCCGGGCTCACGCCCCGCTCCAGCAGCAGCCGGTACGCCTCCAGGCAGCCGGCCAGTTTCTCGTCGCGCAGCGGGTGCCCCGAGCCGGCGAGTCGGCTCACCTCGCGCAGGGCCGCCGCGGTGCCGGCCTCGGCGCCGGCGGGGTCGGTGTGCGGCAGCAGGGTGCAGCGCAGGAAGGCGGCCCAGTCGGCGCCGCGCAGATCGCCGTACGAGGTGAACAGGCCGGTGGCCTCGTCGCACAGGGCCAGGGCCTGCCGGTCGCGGGCGTTGCCCGCGTCGACGACCGCCAGCTCCAGGCAGGTCCAGGCCTCCCCGTGGGCGACGCCGATGCGCTGGAAGTCGGCGCGGGCGTCGACGAGGAGCTGGCGGGCGAAGCCGGAGTTGCGCAGCGAGCCGGTCTGCGCGGCGCGCTGGTTGCGGGTCACCCGGGCCGAGTGGTGGCGGGCGCAGGCCAGGCCGTAGACGTCGCGCATCCGGGAGAACATCGTGCGGGAGCGCTCCAGCGCGCGCACCGCGCGGTCCAGGTCGCCGGTCTCCTCCAGCGACTGGCCGAGGTAGTAGAGGGTCCAGGCCTCGCCGCGGGCGTCCTCGTTGTCGCGGTGCCGGTCGGCCGCCCGGCGCAGGCCGTCCACCGCGGGCGAGGGATCGCCGGCCACCAGCCGGGCCCGCGCGAGCTGGGTCAGCGCCCAGGCCTCGCCGCGGGCGTCGCCGGTGCGGCCGTACAGGTCGAGGGCCTTGCCGAGTTCCGCCTCCGCGCGCGGTACGTCGCCCATGCGCAGCCCGAGCTGGCCGAGCTGGAAGTGGGCCCACGCCTCGCCGTGCACGGAACCGCCCTCGTGGTGCAGCACCAGGGAGCGGGTCAGCAGGTCGAGGGCCTCGGCGAGGTGGGCGCGGTCGCGTTCCACGGCGGCCAGCGCGTGCATGGTCCAGGCACGGTCCGTGGCGAGCGCGGGATCCGCCTGGAGGGCCAGGGCCTCCCGCAGCCGTGCCGCCGCCTCGGTCAGCAGACCCTGGTGGTGCAGCGTGATGCCCAGCGAGCACAGGGCACGGGCGGCGCCCGCGTCGTGGTGGGCCTCCCGGTAGAGGTCGACGACGGAGGTGAGGGTCGTGCGGGCCTTGTCGAGCTCGCCGAGCTGGCGGGCCGCGATGCCGGTGCGCCACTGCACCGAGCGGACCAGCAGACCCTGGTCGACGGACTGGGCCAGTTCGCTGATCTCGCCCAGCCGGTAGAGGTCGCCGCGCAGCAGGCAGTAGTCGCACAGCGCGCCGAGCAGGTTCTGCACCGCGGCCTGGTCCACGCCCTCCGCGTGCCGCAGGGTCGCGGTGATGAAGCTCGACTCGTCGTCCAGCCAGCGCAGCGCCTCGTCGAGGGAGGTGAAGCCGTGCGGGCTGAACCGGTCCGAGCGGGTGGACATGTTGCCGTCGACGAGCCGCAGCACCGAGTCGGCCAGCTCGGCGTAGCTGACGATCAGCCGTTCCTGTGCGGCCGTGCGCTCGGCCGGTTCCTCCTCGTCGAGGAGGCGGGCCTGGGCGAAGGAGCGGACCAGGTCGTGCAGCCGGTAGCGGTCGCCGCGCACGTGGTCGATCAGGCCCGCCCGGGAGAGCGCCACGAGCTGCTGGGTGGCCTCCTGCCGGTCGGTGGCCAGCAGCGCGGCGGCGGCCGCCGCGCCGAGCGAGGCCCGGCCGGCCAGGGCCAGCCGTCTGAGCAGCCTGCGGGCCGGGTCCGGCTGGTCGGTGTAGCGCAGCCACAGGGCCCGCTCGACCGGTTCGACCGGGCCGTACGCGCTGAGGTCGGTGGCGAGCTGCCGGGGCGAGCGCGGACCGAGCGCGGAGCCCGCGATCCGCAGGGCCAGCGGCAGCGCGCCGCACAACCGGCTTATCAAGTCGGCCGATTGGGCGTCGTAGGGCGCTGAGCCGTCCTGCGCGGCCGCCCCGAGCAGCGCCTCCGCGCCGGCCGCGTCCAGGGCCCGTACCGGCAGCCGGTGCACCCAGGCGGTCAGCTCGGCGGGCAGCTCCAGCGGCTCGCGGGCGGTGACGAGGACCAGGCTGTCGGAGCGCTCGGGGACCAGTGTGCGGATCTGCTCGGGGTCGCAGGCGTCGTCCAGGATCACGGTGACGGGCAGCCCGGTCAGATGCTGGTGGTAGAGCTCGGTCAGCCGTTTGACCTGCTGTTCGGGGGAGACGCGTTCCCGGAACAGCAACTGCTCGCGGGGCGCGCCGAGCCGGTTGAGCAGATGCAGCAGCGCGTCCCGGGTGGGCAGCGGCGGCTCCTGCGCGCTGTCGCCGCGCAGATCGACCACGCACGCGCCCCGGAACTGGTCCTTCAGATCGTGGGCGGCACGGACCGCGAGGGTGGTGCGACCGCTGCCGGGCGCCCCGTGCAGCACGACGACCGTCGGCCGGGTCTCGGAGCTCGCGCGGGCCGCCTGCACCCACTGCCCGATCTGCGCCAGCTCCGTCCGGCGGCCGGTGAACATCCCGCCGGGCTCGGGCAGTTGCCCGAAGGACTGGCCCAGCACGCTGCGGCCGCGCGCGGCCGCGCTCTTGTCCGCCCCGCGCAGTTGCGGGCCCGTCTTCTTCGGGCCGGTGGACGCGCTCAGCACCCGTTGCTGGTCCAGGAACGGACGTATCCCGCGTACCTCCAGCGCCGTCAGCCACTGCAACCTCAGCTGTTCGGGGCCGCCCGGCTGGCCCACGGCTCCCGCCCGATGGTGTGCCGCCGGCAGATGGGAACCGGCCACCTTCACGACGGTCGCCGCCGCGCCGACGACCCCGACGGTGGCGCCCGCGGCCAGCGCCGTGCCCGCGCCGGTGCCCAGGGCCAGGTCGCTGACGGCGGCCGCGACCGCGGCGACGGCCGCCACCAGCAGGGGGGTCGCGCCACCCTGACGGGCGTAGCGCTGCTTGAAGGTGAGCTGTCCGGCGTGCGCCTCGTCGAGGGCGCGGGTGTAGGCCGTGTACTCCTCGGCGGCCGTCCGCGCCATGGTGTCGAGGGCGGCGCGCGTGCGGGTGAGCAGGACCTGTCCGTCGGCACGGCCGCCGGAGCGCCGTACCTCCTCCTCGACGGCCCGCACGATCAGCTCCTCGGCCTCCACCCTGTGACTGTCCCTCATGCCAGGTCCCCCTCCGGCGGCGACGGTGTGCCTCGTGGTCAAGTGTGCGGCGGACGAGGCGTGCAGGGGAGAGGGCCGACGGCCCGCGGCCGGTGCGGGCGGGAGCCGCGCCGCACCGGCGCTGACCGTGGATCAGTGGGTACTGGGGCAGGATGGACCTCATGCCGAACCGCCTGGCTCATGAGACGTCCCCGTATCTGCTCCAGCACGCCGACAACCCCGTGGACTGGTGGCCGTGGTCGGCCGAGGCCTTCGAGGAGGCCCGTACGACCGGCAGGCCGGTGCTGCTGAGCGTCGGCTACAGCAGCTGCCACTGGTGTCACGTCATGGCGCACGAGTCCTTCGAGGACGATGGCACCGCCGCGTACATGAACGAGCACTTCGTGTCCGTCAAGGTCGACCGCGAGGAGCGGCCCGACGTCGACGCCGTCTACATGGAGGCCGTGCAGGCGGCGACCGGCCAGGGCGGCTGGCCCATGACGGTCTTCCTGACCCCGGACGGCGAGCCCTTCTACTTCGGGACCTACTTCCCGCCCGAGCCCCGGCAGGGCATGCCGTCCTTCCGGCAGGTGCTGGAGGGGGTGCACGGCGCCTGGACCGACCGGCGCGACGAGGTCGCCGAGGTCGCCGGGAAGATCGTGCGGGACCTGGCGGCACGGGAGATCTCCTACGGCGACGCGCGGACCCCGGGCGACGAGGAGCTCGCCCAGGCGCTGCTCGCGCTCACCCGGGAGTACGACGCCCGGCGCGGCGGGTTCGGCGGGGCGCCCAAGTTCCCGCCGTCCATGGTGGTCGAGTTCCTGCTGCGCCACCACGCCCGTACCGGCTCCGAGGGCGCGCTCCAGATGGCGCAGGACACCTGCGAGCGGATGGCCCGTGGCGGTATCTACGACCAGTTGGGCGGTGGCTTCGCCCGGTACTCCGTGGACCGGGACTGGATCGTGCCCCACTTCGAGAAGATGCTCTACGACAACGCCCTGCTGTGCCGTGTCTACGCACATCTGTGGCGGACCACCGGCTCGGAGTCGGCCCGGCGGGTGGCGCTGGAGACGGCCGACTTCATGGTGCGCGAACTGCGCACGAACGAGGGCGGGTTCGCCTCCGCGCTCGACGCCGACAGCGACGACGGCAGCGGCCGGCACGTCGAGGGCGCGTACTACGTGTGGACACCCGCGCAGCTCGCCGAGGTGCTCGGGGAGCAGGACGCCGAACTGGCCGCCGCCTATTTCGGGGTGACCGCGGAGGGGACCTTCGAGGAGGGCTCCTCCGTGCTGCAACTTCCCCAGCAGGAGGGTGTGTTCGACGCGGAGAAGGTCACCTCGGTCCGGGCCCGGCTGCTCGCGGCCCGGGGCCTGCGCCCCGCGCCGGGCCGGGACGACAAGGTCGTCGCCGCCTGGAACGGGCTCGCGATCGCCGCCCTCGCCGAGACCGGCGCCTACTTCGACCGCCCCGACCTGGTCGAGGCCGCCGTCTCCGCCGCCGATCTCCTGGTGCGGCTGCACCTGGACGAGTACGCGCGGCTCTCCCGCACCAGCAAGGACGGCCGGACCGGGGCGAACGCGGGAGTGCTGGAGGACTACGCCGATGTCGCCGAGGGCTTCCTCGCGCTGGCGTCGGTGACCGGCGAGGGGGTGTGGCTCGAATTCGCCGGGCTGCTCCTCGACCACGTACTGGCCGGATTCGTCGACCCCGGGTCGGGCGCCCTGTTCGACACCGCGGCCGACGCCGAGAAGCTGATCCGCCGCCCGCAGGATCCGACCGACAACGCCACCCCGTCCGGCTGGACGGCCGCCGCGGGCGCCCTGCTGGGCTACGCGGCACAGACCGGCTCCGAGCCCCACCGGACGGCGGCGGAGCGGGCGTCGGGCGTGGTGAAGGCGCTCGGTCCGCGGGTGCCGCGGTTCATCGGCTGGGGGCTCGCGGTCGCCGAGGCGCTGCTGGACGGGCCGCGGGAGGTCGCGATCGTCGGCCCGTCGCTGGACGATCCGGCGACCCGGGCGCTGCACCGTACGGCACTGCTGGGCACCGCCCCCGGTGCCGTGGTCGCCGTCGGGACCGCGGAGAGTGACGAGTTCCCGCTGCTGTCCGACCGCCCGCTGGTCGGCGGAGAGCCGACGGCGTACGTCTGCCGTAACTTCACGTGCGACGCCCCGACGACCGAAAAGGAGCGGCTGCGCGCGGCGCTGAGCGGCTGAAACGGGCCATGGATGGCCGATCGGGCGTGCCCGAATTGGGCATGTGTTCGGACACATCCGGGTAATGGCGGCTCAGTTCCGAAACAAGCTATTTATCGGAAGAGCTGCCTCATTTCACAGTTCCCCCCTAGTCTCTGCACAGTAACGCGACGGTCGTGACTCCCCGTCGCGTCCAGGGGGCTATGGGGATCCGGGGGGATCTGTTGCTGACGTCTGTCTTCATCGCTGCCGTTTCACTGGCACTGTTCTGGATGGCCGCCTTCACCCTGTGGTGGCAGATGCACGCGTGGCGTACGCCCGAGGTGCTGGCCTCCACCCGCTTCAGCAGACCGGACGGGGGCGAGCACCTCTCCTTCTCGCTGCTGCTGCCGGCCCGGCACGAACAGGCAGTGCTGGACCACACCATCCAACGGCTGCTGGAATCGAGCCACACCGACTTCGAGATCATCGTCATCGTCGGACACGACGACCCGGAGACCGCGGCGGTCGCCGAGCAGGCGGCGCGGCGCGATCCACGGGTCCGGGTGGTCGTCGACACCCACGAGAAGAAGAACAAGCCCAAGGCCATGAACACGGCGCTGCCGCACTGCCGCGGCGATGTCGTGGGGGTCTTCGACGCCGAGGACCAGGTCCACCCCGAGCTGCTCGCCCATGTCGACCACGCGTTCCGCAGCACCGGCGCGGACGTCGTCCAGGGCGGGGTGCAGCTGATCAACTTCCACTCCAGCTGGTACAGCCTGCGCAACTGCCTGGAGTACTTCTTCTGGTTCCGCTCCCGGCTGCACCTGCACGCGCAGAAGGGGTTCATCCCGCTCGGAGGCAACACCGTCTTCGTGCGCACCGACGTGCTGCGCGAGGCCGACGGCTGGGACCCCGAGTGTCTGGCCGAGGACTGCGACCTCGGGGTACGGCTGTCCAGCGTCGGCAAGAAGGTCGTCGTCGCCTACGACTCCGCGATGGTGACCCGGGAGGAGACCCCGGGCTCGCTGATGTCGCTGCTGAAGCAGCGCACCCGCTGGAACCAGGGCTTCCTCCAGGTCTACCGGAAGAAGGACTGGAAGCAGCTCCCGGGCTTCGGCCGGCGGTTACTGGCCCGCTACACCCTCATGACGCCGTTCCTCCAGGCGTTCTCCGGGGTCATCATCCCGCTCAACGTGGCCGTCGCGCTCTTCCTCGACGTGCCCGTCGGGATCGCCTTCGTCACCTTCCTCCCGGCCGTCACGGCCCTGGTCACCTTCGTCTTCGAGGTCGTCGGACTGCACGACTTCGGCAGGCAGTACGGCCTGCGCGTCCGCCTCGTCCACTACCTGAAGCTCGTCGTGGGCGGGCCCTTCTACCAGGTCCTCCTCGCCGGGGCCGCCGTGCGCGCCGTGTGGCGCGAGCACCGCGGCCGCAACGACTGGGAGCTGACCACGCACGTCGGCGCGCATCTCACCGCATCCGAAGTGATCCGAGAGGACGTCCCAGCGTGACCTCCACCCTTCCCGCGGTGACCGCACCCAAGGTCCCCGCGCAGCGCCGGCCTGCGCCCACGACCCGTCCGACCGGCCGCACGGAGCCGCCGAAGCGACTGCGGTCGTCCCGTCCCGACCTCCTGCTGTGCGGCGTGCTCCTCGTGGCGATCCTCGTCGTGCAGGGCTGGAACATCGCCGACTACCCGACCCTCAGCGACGACGAGGGCACCTACCTCGCCCAGGCCTGGGCCGTCCAGGAGGGCCGGGGCCTGGCCCACTACACCTACTGGTACGACCACCCGCCCCTGGGCTGGCTCCAGATCGCCCTGCTCACCTGGATCCCGTCCCTGGTCAGCCCCGGCTCGATGACCGTCGGCTCGATGCGGCTGGTGATGCTGGCCGTCGGCGCGGTCAGCGCCGTACTGGTCTACGTCCTCGCCCGGCGGCTCGCCCTGCCGCGCTGGGCGGCCGGGCTCGGCATGGCCCTGTTCGGGCTCTCCCCGCTGTCCGTCGTCCTCCAGCGCGAGATCTTCCTCGACAACCTCGCCGTGATGTGGACGCTGCTGGCGTTCTGCCTCGCCGCCTCCCCGAGCCGGCACCTCTGGCACCACTTCGGCGCGGGGATCGCGGCCGCGGCGGCGGTGCTCACCAAGGAGACGATGCTCGTCGTCCTGCCCGCCGTGGTCGTCACCATGTGGCGCCACGGACACCGCGACACCCGCAAGTTCGCGCTCACCGGCGCCGTCACCGCCTGCGCCCTGATCGGCTTGTCGTACCCCCTCTTCGCCCTGCTCAAGGGCGAGTTGTTCCCCGGCGGCGGACACGTCTCGCTCTGGGACGGCATCAACTACCAGATGTCCAGGCCCGGTTCGGGCTTCATCCTGGACCCGGGCAGCGGCTCGTACGGCGTGCTGCACTCCTGGCTGTACTACGACCGGGTGCTGCCCCTGGGCGGCCTGGCCGGCGCGGTCCTGCTGCTGGCCACCTGGCGCTGGTCGGTCACCGCCCGCGCGCTGGCCGGACCGGCCCTCGCGGTCGCCGTCCTCGCCCTGGTCGCGATGCGCCCCAGCGGCTACCTGCCCGCGATGTACGTCATCGGGGCCCTGCCGTTCCTCGCCCTGGTGCTGGCCGGCGCCACCGCGTCGGTCGCCCACGCCGTGCTGCGCCGACGGCGCGGCGAGGGCGAGAACCGGTACGTCACCGGCGGCCGCTACGCCCTCGCCGCGGTCCTGGCCCTCGCCGCCGGGGCCTATGCGGTCCCACGGTGGTACGACGGCGACCGCACCGCCGTCACCGCGGACGCCAACGCCCCCTACCGGGCCGCGTCCCGGTGGCTGAGCACCGAGGTGGCCGACCCCGCCGACACCCGGGTCCTGGTCGACGACGCGCTCTGGCTGGACCTGGTGCACGCCGGGTACCGGCCCGGACTGGGCGTGATCTGGTTCTACAAGGCCGACCTCGACCCCGCGGTGACCCGGACCATGCCGCACGGCTGGCGGGACCTCGACTACGTGGTCGCCTCGCCGACCGTACGGCGCGACGCCGCCGATCTGCCCGCCGTCCAGGACGCCCTGCGGCACTCGACACCGGTCGCCACCTTCGGCACCGGCGAGGACCGCATCGAGATCCGCCGGATCGAGACCGCCGCCGGAGGCCCGCGATGAGCCACGAGCACACCGTCCCCGGCGAGCTGGGCGACCCGGCCGTACGGGCCGCCGAGGTGCCGGAACCCGGCGCCGTCACCATCGTCGTACCGACGTTCAACGAGTCCGCCAACGTCCGCCGGCTGCTGCACCTGATCACCGAGTCGGTGCCGGCCCGGCTGCCCTGCGAGGTCGTTTTCGTGGACGACTCCACCGACGACACCCCCGAGGTCATCCGCGCGGCGGCCGAGGACTGCCCGTTCCCGGTGACCGTGCTGCACCGGGACGAGCCGGTCGGCGGGCTCGGCGGGGCGGTCGTCGAGGGGCTCAGGGCGGCCGGCTCGGACTGGATCGTCGTCATGGACGGCGACTGCCAGCATCCGCCGTCCCTGGTGCCGGAGCTGGTCGCCACCGGCGAGCGGGCGCACGCCGGTCTCGTCGTCGCCTCCCGCTACATCAAGGGCGGCAGCCGGGCCGGGCTCGCGGGCAGCTACCGGGTGGCCGTCTCGCGCGGGGCGACCTGGCTGACCAAGTCGCTGTTCCCGCGCAAGCTGCACGGCATCAGCGACCCCATGAGCGGCTTCTTCGCGATCCGCCGCAGCGCGGTCACCGCCGACGTCCTCAAGCCGCTCGGCTACAAGATCCTCCTCGAACTCGCCGTGCGCAGCCGCCCCCGCCAGGTCACCGAGGTGCCCTTCGTCTTCCAGGACCGGTTCGCGGGCGAGTCCAAGTCCAGCGCGCGGGAGGGCCTGCGCTTCCTGCGCCATCTGGCCGGCCTGCGCACCGCCTCGCCGGTGGCGCGCATGATCGGCTTCGGGCTGATCGGCGCCACCGGGTTCGTCCCCAACCTGCTCGGCCTGGGGGCGCTGACCGCCGCGGGGATGCACTACGTCCCCGCGGAGATCCTCGCCAACCAGTTCGGCGTCGCCTGGAACTTCCTGCTCATCGAGCATCTGCTGTTCCGCGACCGGCGCTCGCACCGGCGCTGGTGGGACCGCGTCGGCCGGTTCGCGCTGCTCGCCAACGCCGACCTGGTGCTGCGCATTCCGCTGATCGCCCTGTTCGTCGGCCGGTTCGGGATGGGGGCGCTGTCCGCCACCGCCCTGGCCCTGGTGACGACGTTCGTCCTGCGCTTCGTCGGTACCGAAGCGCTGGTCTACCTGCCCCGGCGGGGACGCGCCGACGCCCCGGCCGACAGCCGCACAGCAAGGAGAGCCGTGTGAACCGAGTCAGCCGTGCGAACCGCCCGGGCGGGAGCCGAAGAAGGACCGCGTTCGTCGGGGTGGGCGCCCTGACGGCCGGGCTCCTGCTCGCCTCGCCCCAGCCCGCCTCCGCCGCCAACCTGATCCTGAACCCCGGCTTCGAGACGGCCGGCACCGACGGCATGCCGTACTGCTGGGAGAAGTCGGGCTGGGGCGACAACGACTTCACCTTCGACACCACCACCGACGCCCACTCCGGCACCAAGGCCATGAAGGTCACCCTGACCCGCCGGGTCGACGGCGACCGCAAGGCGATGGTCACGGAGTCCACCGCCTGCGCCCCGGCGGTCTCGCCGGGCAAGCAGTACGACCTCTCGCTCTGGTACAAGACGACCACCCCGGACGCGGCCGTCACCCTCTTCCGGCACAACACCACCGCCGGCTGGCAGTACTGGACCGACCTCAAGACGCTGGAGATGCAGGGCAACTGGACCAAGGCCTCGGTCCGCACCCCCGAGGTGCCGGCCGGCACCGACCGCATCACCTGGGGTGTCTCCGTCTACGGCACCGGCTCGGCGACCACCGACGACTACACGATGGAGCAGGTCCCCGACGTCACACCGCCGGCCGCCTGCACCGGCACCGCCGACGAGTGCGCCAACGGCCGCTGGACGGTGCTGCCCACCCAGAACCCGGTCCGCTCCATGCACTCCGTCGTCCTCAACAACGGCAAGGTGCTGCTGATCGCGGGCTCCGGCAACAGCGAGGAGCAGTTCAACGCGGGCACCTTCACCTCGGCGGTCTACAACCCGGCCGACGGCAGCTACAAGGTCATCCCCACCCCGAAGGACATGTTCTGCGCCGGGCACGTCCAGCTCCAGGACGGCCGGGTGCTGGTGATGAGCGGCAACAAGGCGTTCCCGGTGGCGGGCGGGCACGGCTACGAGGGCTTCAAGGACTCGTACGTCTTCGACCCCGTCACCGAGACCTACAGCAAGACCAACGACCTCAACGACGGCCACTGGTACCCGTCGGCGACGGAACTCGGCAACGGTGACGTCATCTCCTTCGGCGGTCTGCGCGAGGACTCCACCGGCTCGGTGACCGCCGAGAAGTGGTCGGACGCGCAGCAGAAGTGGCTGCCGCTGTCCCAGGTCAACCAGACCTGGTCGTACTGGGGTCTGTACCCGTCGATGATCCTGATGCAGGACGGCCGCCTCTTCTACTCGGGCAGCCACGTCTTCGGCAACAACATCCCCGGCACCGGCTCGGCGATCTACGACTACGACGCCAACACGATCACCCAGATCCCCGGCCTGCAGAACAAGGACCAGCGCGACCAGTCGGCGAGCGTGCTGCTGCCCCCGGCCCAGGACCAGAAGGTCCTCACCCTCGGCGGCGGCAACATCGACTCCAACCCGGACGGCAACCGGCTGACCGACGTCATCGACCTCAAGGCGGCCAACCCCGCCTACGTCGCCGGGCCGCCGCTGCCGCAGGGCACGGTGGACCTCGGCAACGGCCCCGTCGCCGAGACCGGCAACCAGGGCAAGATGTACGTCTCCGCGGTGCTGCTGCCGGACGGCAAGGTGCTGGAGACGGGCGGGGCGCTGCACAACCGCGCCGACCCGGTCTTCGAGTCGTCGCTGTACGACCCGGCGACCAACACCTTCGACCCGGTGGCCGCCGACCCCCAGGCCCGCGGCTACCACTCCTCGTCGTTCCTGCTGCCCGACGGGCGGGTGATGTCGACCGGCGACAACCCGGGCAACGGCACCTGGAACCACAACGTGTCGATCTACACCCCGCCCTATCTGCTCAAGGGCGCCCGGCCGACGATCACTTCGGTCATCGACAACCAGTGGACCTACGGCGACACCCAGCGGATCACGGTCGACCGGCCCGTCGCCAAGGCCGAACTGATCCGCCCGGCCGCCGTCACCCACTCCTCCGACCCCAACCAGCGGTTCGTGGACCTGCCGTTGTCCGTCAGCGGCAACAACGTCGACCTGAACGTGACGAGCAACCCCAACCTGGCGCCGCCCGGCTGGTACATGCTCTTCGCGGTCGACGCCAACGGCGTGCCGTCGGTGGCGAAGTGGGTCCACCTCCAGGGCCCGGCGGCGCTGAGCGCCACCGAAGCCTCCCCGCACGTGCACTCCTTCGCCGACTCGCTGACCGGCACGGTCACCGAGCCCGGCAGGAAGCGCACCGCGCAGCAGGTCAGCCCGACCGTCTCCGGCTGCGACCGGCACTACGGCACGATCAACGTGTGCGTGCCGACCGTCTTCCCGGCGCAGGTGAAGAAGACGGCCGCCGCGCGCTGCGCCTGGCTGAAGACGAACCACTACGGCCGGCTGAAGGTCAACGGCAAGGACGACCCGCTGGCCCTGGACCGCGACCGGGACGGGGTCGCCTGCGGAAAGGGTGACGTGAAGAAGTAGCGGTGCAGAGCCGGCGGGTGGAGAGCCGGCGGGTGAGGAGCTAGCGCTCGCCCGCGAACTCCTCCAGGGCGCGCTCCACGATGGCTTCCAGCTGTTCGTGGTGCGCGCCCTTCCAGTAGGCGCGCCCGCACTCCCGGCACTGCGCGAACACGTCGTACGACGCCTGCGTGCCGTGCTTGAGCTGGTCGGCGACCTCGTCCTTGGTGGCCTCCTTCAGCAGGCCGTTGCAGGCGGTGCAGCGTGTCCAGGGGCGCAGCTCGGGGGCGAAGCGGTCGAGGACGTCGCGGAGCTGGTCGTCCGGGTCGGTGCTGTAGACGAACGCGCCCGCCCACAGTTCCCGGCGGCGCAGCAGCCCGCGGTCGCGGCTGAGCATCACCCGCTGTTCGGCGGCCGAGCGGGCGGCGAGCGCCGGGTCGCCGATGTCGGTCGACTCGTACGCCGTGTCCACGCCGAGCAGGCGCAGCCGGCGGGCGAGGGTGCCGAGGTGGACGTCGAGGAGGAAGCGCAGCGGGGCGCCGGGGACCCGCTGGGGGCGTTCGACCGCGCGGACGGTCACCGACTCGCCCGCGGCCGGGATGTGCGAGACCGCTACCTGGCGGCCGTCCACGACGAGCGAGCCGACCTCGGTGAGCGGGACACCGAGGGACTCGACGACATGGCCGAGGGTCGAGACGCCGTCGGTGGCCAGGGCGGTGGCGCCGTGCCGTCGGGCGTGCGGGACGAACAGGTTGAGTTCGGGGGCGACTTCGACGTGGATCTCGGGTCGGTTCACCTGGTCAGGATGACACGGGGGGCGGTGCGCGGTCTCAGGAGTTCCGCTGCGGGAGGCCGTGTTGCAGGACGTCCAGGGTGCGGTCGATGAGACTCGGGAAGTCGTCCGTGTGCCCTCGCTCGGCCCAGTAGAGGGACGCCTCCATCAGACCGCCGACCAGGGACATGGCGTAGACCCGCACCTCGACGCTGTCCGGGTCGAGGCCGGTGCGCTCGCCGATGGCCTGGCAGAGCATGCGGCCGGTGACCGACATGCTCTCCATCATGCGCGAGCGCACCGCGGGGACCTCGACCGTCAGCCTGCTGCGCAGCCGGGAGACCTCGATGTCGTCCTTCGCGCCGAGGCTGAGGGCCCGGTGCATCACGTAGCGGATGGACTGCGGCCACGGCTCGTCGGCGGGCCGGGCGCGCAGTTCGTCCATGAGGAACGCGTCGTACTCGTCCGTGAGGACGATGTCCTCCTTGGTGGGGAAGTAGCGGAAGACGGTCGACGGCGACACCTCGGCGCGCTCGGCGATCTGGTCGATCGTCGTGGCGTCGTACCCCTGCTCCTCGATCAGTCCGTAGGTGGCGGTACGGATCGCCTCCCGGGTCTTGATCTTCTTCCGCTCCCTCAGTCCCAGCTGGGGGCGGTCGGCGGGGGTGGTGCGATGTGCGGCCGTCATGGGGTTCATTGTCGGGCATCACCTGTGAGCGTGACCACGGCCGGACCCTCGTCGCCCTCGTCGCTCTCGGGGTTCTGGGCGGGCCGCGCGCTCGGCAGGAAGGCGGCGGCCAGCAGGGCGGCGGCCAGCGAGGCGATCGCGCACACCAGCAGCACCAGGCCCATGCCGTGGACGTAGGCGCCGTCCGCGGAGGCCGCCAGGTGGGCCGAGCCCGCCTTCTCGGCGACGAGGTGTGCGGCCACCACCGAGTCCCCGGCTGCGTCGGCGGCCTTCGAGGGCAGTCCGGTGACGTCGAGCCGGTCGCGGAAGGCGCCGGCGAGCAGACTGCCGAGCAGGGCGATGCCGATCGCGCCGCCGACCTGGCGCAGCGTCATCAGCAGCCCGGACCCGCTGCCGGCCCGGTCGCGGGGCAGCGCGGCCAGGGCTCCGTCCATCGCCGGGACGACCGAGAAGCCGAAGCCGAGGCCCGCGACCGACAGCCACAGCGCGGTGAAGCCGTAGCCGGAGTCGGTCGTGGTGCGGCTGCCGAGCAGCGCGGCGAAGGCGAGGACGACCAGGCCCACGGAGACCACGGCCCGGGACCCGAACCGCGCCACCACCGGCTGGGCGGTCCGCGCGGCGATCATCAGACCGCCCATCATCGGCAGCAGCCGCACCCCGGTGCCCAGGGCGTCGTTGCCGAGCACGGCCTGGAGGTAGGGCGGCAGCACGAACATCAGGCCGGACAGGGCGAACATCACCAGGGTCGCCGCGGCCGTGTTGAGCAGGAAGCCGCGGTGGGCGAGCAGGCTCATGTCGAGCATGGGGCGCTCGCTGCGCCGCTCGCGCAGGACCAGGCCGGCGAGCAGGACCGCGGCCACCGCGAAGCAGGACAGGACCAGTGCGTCGCCCCAGCCGCGGCCGGGCGCCTCGATGATCGCGTAGATCAGGGCGGCGAGGCCGGACGCGGTGAGCGCGGTGGAGACGGCGTCGACCTTCGGGGAGGCCGGGTCGCGGGTCTCGGGCAGCAGGAACAGGCAGGCCGCGACGCCGATGGCCACCATCGGGACGTTGACCAGGAAGACCGATCCCCACCAGAAGTGGTTCAGCAGGAAGCCGCCGATGATCGGGCCGAGGGGCAGGCCGAGCGCCGAGGCGGCCGAGATGATCCCGACGGCCCGGGTGCGTTCGTCGGGGCCGAACAGCGAGGGCAGCACGGACAGGGCGAGCGGCATCACCAGCGCCGCGCCGACGCCCATCAGCGCGCGGGCGGCGATCACCCAGTCCACCTCACCGGCCAGGGTGCCCACCAGGGAGCCGGCCAGGAAGATCACCAGCCCGGTGATCAGCATCCGGCGCCGTCCGAACCGGTCGCCGAGCAGTCCGGCGGGGAGCATCAGCGCGGCGAAGACGACGATGTAGGCGTCCGCCATCCACTGGAGCTGACCGGTGGTGGCGCCGAGCTGGTCCGCCATCGTCGGCAGCGCCACATTGAGGATCGTCATGTCGAAGCCGAGCACCAGCATGCTCGCGACCAGGGCGCCCAGGGCCCACCATCGGCGCGCGGCGTGCCGCACGTCGTCGCCTTGCGTGACAGTAACCATTAAATGAGAGTAACTGTCAAAAGATGTTTGCTGTCAAGTGAGGTCTGCTGTCGGCAGAGCTCGGGCAACGAAAAATGGCCACGGCTCGTGAGCCGTGGCCATGAAGGGGGAGGGGGCGTTACGCGTGCTGGTACGCCACCAGGGAGATCCCGACGTAGTGGACGATGAAGGCGGCCAGGGTGAGGGAGTGGAACACCTCGTGGAAGCCGAACCAGCGCGGTGACGGGTTGGGCCGCTTGATCCCGTAGATCACGCCGCCCGCGCTGTAGAGCAGGCCGCCGACGATCACCAGGACGAGGACCGCGATGCCGCCCGTGCGCATGAAGTCCGGCAGGAAGAAGACGGCCGCCCAGCCCATCGCTATGTAGCAGGGCGTGTAGAGCCAGCGCGGGGCGCCGACCCAGAAGACGCGGAAGGCGATGCCCGCGGCCGCCGCGCCCCAGACGCCCCACAGCAGCCACTGCCCCTTGGCCTCCGGCAGCAGCAGCATGGTGAGCGGTGTGTAGGTGCCCGCGATGATCAGGAAGATGTTCGCGTGGTCGAGACGGCGCAGGATGCCGTCCATCCTCGGGCTCCAGTCGCCCCGGTGGTACAGCGCGCTCACACCGAACAGCAGGCACGCCGTCAGCGCGTAGATCCCGCAGGCGATGCGGCCGCGCGGGGAGTCGGCGAGGGCGGTGAGCACCAGTCCCGAGATCAGTGCGGCCGGGAACATGCCCAGGTGCAGCCAGCCGCGCAGCTTCGGCTTGATCGGGTGCGACGGGGCGGGCGCGGCGGGGCCGGGGGTGGCGGCCGACGGGTCCGTCGACGCCTCGGGGACGGGCGCAGTCATGGAGGGCATGGTACCTACGGAACCGTAAGTTACGTGTCAGTACAGCCTGCGAGTGTCCATGATCTCACGTGATTCGGGCAACGCAAAAAGTCCTTCAGTCGAACGCCATGTGGACGCAAAGAACCCCGGCTACACGTGGCGATGGTCACTCCGCTCACCTGTGACGCCCTCTGGACATATGGGCGGACGCGTCGGATGATCAAATGAGTGCGGTCGGCACCGGATGAGCGGAACTGTCTCCGCGGCGCAGCGTCCGGGTCGCAGCCCCCACGGGGCCTCCAACAAAAAATCCCCTCTTTTTAGGAGCAATCGTGGCGCGCGACATCGCGGCTCCCGTCATTCCCACCAACCATCAGGAACTGATCTCGTGGGTCAACGAGATCGCCGAACTGACGCAGCCGGACAACGTGGTCTGGTGTGACGGATCCGAGGCCGAGTACGACAGGCTGTCGGCGGAACTGGTGGCCAAGGGCACCTTCCGCAAGCTCGACCCGATCAAGCGCCCCAACTCCTACTACGCCGCTTCCGACCCGACCGACGTCGCCCGGGTCGAGGACCGGACCTTCATATGCTCCGAGCGCGAGCAGGACGCGGGCCCGACCAACCACTGGAAGGACCCCGCGGAGATGCGGGAGATCTTCCAGGGCGAGAAGGGCGTCTTCCGCGGCTCGATGAAGGGCCGGACGATGTACGTCGTCCCGTTCTGCATGGGCCCGCTGGGCTCGGACCTCTCCGCGATCGGCGTCGAGATCACCGACTCCGCCTACGTCGCGGTGTCCATGCGCACGATGACCCGGATGGGACAGCCGGTCCTGGACGAGCTGGGGTCCGACGGCTTCTTCGTGAAGGCCGTGCACACCCTCGGCGCCCCCCTCGCCGAGGGCGAGGCGGACGTCCCGTGGCCGTGCAACAGCACCAAGTACATCTCCCACTTCCCCGAGACCCGCGAGATCTGGTCCTACGGCTCCGGCTACGGCGGCAACGCGCTGCTCGGCAAGAAGTGCTACGCCCTGCGCATCGCCTCCGTCATGGCCCGTGACGAGGGCTGGCTCGCCGAGCACATGCTGATCCTCAAGCTGACCCCGCCGCAGGGCGAGTCCAAGTACGTCGCCGCGGCCTTCCCGAGCGCCTGCGGCAAGACCAACCTCGCCATGCTGGAGCCCACCGTCTCCGGCTGGACCGTCGAGACGATCGGCGACGACATCGCCTGGATGCGCTTCGGCGCGGACGGCCAGCTGTACGCGATCAACCCCGAGGCCGGCTTCTTCGGCGTCGCGCCCGGCACCGGTGAGCACACCAACGCCAACGCGATGAAGACGTTGTGGGGCAACTCCGTCTTCACCAACGTCGCCCTCACCGACGACGACGACATCTGGTGGGAGGGCATGACGGAGGAGACCCCGGCCCACCTCACCGACTGGAAGGGCAACGACTGGACGCCCGAGTCCGGCGCGCCCGCCGCCCACCCCAACGCCCGCTTCACCGTCCCCGCCGCCCAGTGCCCGATCATCGCGCCCGAGTGGGAGGACCCCAAGGGCGTGCCGATCTCGGCGATCCTCTTCGGCGGCCGCCGCGCCACCGCGGTGCCCCTGGTGACGGAGTCCTTCGACTGGAACCACGGCGTGTTCCTCGGCGCGAACGTCGCCTCCGAGAAGACCGCCGCCGCCGAGGGCAAGGTCGGCGAGCTGCGCCGCGACCCCTTCGCCATGCTGCCGTTCTGCGGCTACAACATGGGCGACTACATGGGTCACTGGGTCGACGTCGCCAAGGACAAGGACCAGGCGAAGCTCCCGAAGATCTACTACGTCAACTGGTTCCGCAAGAACGACGAGGGCAAGTTCGTCTGGCCCGGCTTCGGCGAGAACAGCCGCGTCCTGAAGTGGATCGTCGACCGTCTCGACGGCCGCGCGGAGGGCGTCGAGACCCCCATCGGCATCCTGCCGGCCAAGGGGTCCCTGGACACCGACGGCCTGAACCTGTCCGAGTCCGACCTGGACTTCCTGCTCACGGTCGACAAGGAGGTCTGGCGCGAGGAGGCCGCCCTGGTCCCCGAGCACCTCAACACCTTCGGCGACCACACGCCCAAGGAGCTGTGGGACGAGTACCACGCCCTGGTGGAGCGCCTGGGCTGACCAGCCCCCTCATACGCCGCGGCCGGCTCCGATCGTGCCCTGACCAGCAGTATCGTCACGGCCGGCCGCGGTGACCCACCACAGACCGGCGAGGTTGCGTACAACGGCGTGCGCGGCCCGAGGCCTGTCGCCGGTTCCCCGTCCGCCCTGACGGGGAACGGGCGGCAGGCCTTCGCCCTTCTCCGCGCGGACACCGGTCCCTTTCCCGGGCACCGGCGCATTCCCCGCGGGCACCGGCCCTACTGCTGCGACCGGTCCTCCAGATAGCGCGTGTGCGACTCCTGCCGCCGCGCCTCCGCCTCCCGCAGCCCCGCCGCCAGCCGGTCCGCCTCCTCGTGCAGCAGCGTCAGCTGCCGCTCCAGATGCCGCTCCGGCGGTTCCTGACCCGGAGCCAGCCGCGTCCACCACCGGGTCCGTACGAAGGTGTCGACGGCCTCCGGCAGGTCCTGCCGTACGGCCCGGGAGAGCGCGTGGACGCCCTCCGGATCCTGGGCGAGCAGCTCGGTGACCCAGCCGGGGTCGAGCAACGCGGTGAGCAGCTCGGTCAGTTCGGTCAGCCGGCCCGCGGCGGCGGGCGGCAGCTCGACCTCCGCGAGATAGTCGCGCAGCTTCCCGAAGTCGGCACGCACCTCGTCGAGCTGCGCGGACGGGTCCGGGAAGTCGGGCAGCGGCGGACGCTCCGGCGGGGCGATCAGCGCGCCCGCGCCGTACAGACCCGCGACCACGACCGGCCAGTACGGGCCCGCCACCCCCGTGAAGGTCAGCGCCAGACCGGCGATCCCGCAGGCGGCGCCGGTGATGTTCTTGCGGCTCTCCAGATACCCGAGGAACTTACTGGTAGCCACGGATCTCCTCGAAGGCGCCGTCCAGCGAGCCCTGCTGGGCGTCGAAGAGACGGCCGCCGGTCAGGTCGGCGATGTGCGCGAGCTCCGCGCGGTCGGAGTCGCCGAAGAGGATGGGGAAGACGGGGATCTCCCGCCGGTCGGCGCCGAGCCTCCGGTAGAAGGCGTCGAAGTCGCCGGCGTCGTCGCCGGTGGTGTTCTCGCCGTCCGTCATCAGCACGATCGACGTGAACGTGTCGCTGTCGCCGGCGAGATGGTCGTAGGCCTTCTCCAGCGAGGTGTAGATCGCGGTCTCGCCGTCGGCGTCGAGCGCCTTCGTGTCCCGGCGGATCGCCGCGAGCCCGCTCTGCGGGTCGGACGGGCTGACGACATGGGTCCGGACGTTCTTCACCTCCGACCCGAACGGCATCAGCGTGACCTCCTCGCGGTCGCGGAAGTCACCGGTCAGATCGGTGAGCGCCTGCTTCAGCCGGGACAGCCGGTCGCCCTCCATCGAGCCGGAGGTGTCCAGCACGTACACCGTCCGGGAGGGGCGGCGCAGTTCGTTCTCGTAGGAGTGGAGCAGCCCGTCGGCGACGGAACGGCTGCCCGGGAAGGGCAGTTCGCGCCGCCTGGAGGTGTCCAGACCTGCGGCCGGCCGCACCGAGGCCACGACCGGCCGGCGGTGGGTGCGCTCGGTGATGAGCCGCTGCACCGCGTCGGTGCGCAGGTCGTCGGCGAGGCGGCGGACGTCCGTCCGGGCCGCCGCGTCGGAGGACGCCAGCGAGGAGAGCGGGTAGTCGGCGGTGACCACCCCGTCCGTGGGGCGGATCACCGTCAGGCCCGGGATGCCCTTGAGGACGGACTCGTAGTTGAGCAGCGCGTCGACGTTCCCGCGCCGGGTGTACGCGCTCGCCAGCCAGCCCGACGACCCCGAGGTCAGCTTCTGCCCCCGGAAGAACTCCTTCAGCCGCGGGGTGGCCTCGGCGACGTCGGCGTCGGTGAGCGCCGACTGGGCGCCGGACAGGGCGGAGGCGACCGAGATCAGGGTGGAGAAGCCGGAGTTGGAGCGGGCCGGGTCGGTCATGCCGTAGGTGAGCCTGCCGTCCGCGACGGCCTTCTCGACCTGTGACCAGGTGACGTGGTCGGGCTGCCAGCCCAGGGAGGCCACCGTCCGCGTCTTCACCCCGATCGCCACCGGGCTCGACATGACGGGGGTCTCGGACACGATCTTCTTCGCCGCGTCCGGGCGCAGCCGCAGATAGGCGTTCGAGGACAGCCACACCGCGTCGAAGCGGCTGTCCGCCTTGCCCTTGGCGAGCAGGTCCACGGCGTCCAGGGTGCCCATGTAGGTGGGGCGGACGGTGAGACCGGTGTCCTTGCGGACCTGCTCCAGCACCGGCGTCATGTCGCCGAGTTCGCTGGAGGCGAGGACGCGGACGGTGCCGGGTTCGGGCGCGTCGGGATCCTTCTTCTGCCCCGTCGAGCAGGCCGTCAGGAGGGACAGCACGGAGAGCGCGGCCAGGGCCGCGGCCGGAGCACGTCTCATCCGAGGCCTCCCTCCAGCGCGCCCTGCGACCGGCTGCGCTCCAGGTACGAGCTCGCGCTCTGGAGCTCCGAGGTCAGGGACTCCACGGTCGACGCCATCACCTCGGTCGCCTGGACCTTGTACGTGTCGATGGCGTCGAGGGTGCGGTAGATCTGCTGGAAGGCCGCGCGCAGGGTCTCCGCGCCCACCGCGGGGTCGGCCGCGATCCGCTGGATCTCCCCGCTCTGGGTCGCGAGCATCTCCGCGTTGCCCCGGATGAGGTCCTCGGTCGTCCCGCGCAGGGCGTTGACCTGGTCGACGACCTTCTTCTGGTGGTCGAGGGCGGAGGCCAGCATCACCGAGATGCGCAGCGCCGACACGGTGGTCGTGGCCGCCCGGTCGACGCCCTTGATCAGCTCCTCGTTGTTGCGGCGTACGACGTCCATGGCGAGGTAGCCCTGGGCGCACACCGCGAGCTGGGTCAGCAGGTCCTGCTGCTTCTGCCGGACTGGGAAGAGCACGTCCGCGCGCAGGGTGTCGCCCTGTTCGGGCTCGGTCGCCTCCACCCCGGTGATGTGCTGCTCCACGGCGGTGTCCAGGGCCTGGGTCAGCACCACGTACTCCTGGAGCTTGCCCATGGTCTCCCACAGCCGGACCCGCTCGGTCTGCAACGCGGCGTTGTCGCGCCGCAGTTCGTCCTGTCCGCCGCGCAGCGAGCCCACGATCTTGTTCAACGTGCCCTGTGCGGAGGCGTACTTGGCGACGTGGTCGCGCAGCTTGTTGCCGCCGGGCAGCCGGGAGAGGAACTTACGGCCCTTGTTCGCCGGCAGGTCGCGCGGGTCCAGGTCCTCGACCACGCGCCGCAGTTCGACGAGCGAGCCCGCGACCTTCGACTGGGCGTCCCCGCCCTTGTCGGGCAGGCTGCGCACGGCCCGCTCCAGCATCCGGTTGGACTGCGCGGCGGCGGTGCGCATCTCCCCGGCGCCGAGCGCGGTGATCTCCCCGACCTTGCCCGCGAACTCGGGCGAGCGGGCGTCCAGCGCGGTCAGGCCCTCGATGTAGGCGGTGGCCCTGGCGGCCATCTCCGTACGGACCCGGTCGTCGACGGGGACGAGCCCGCCGGCCTTCTCCCGCGGCACCGGCGCGACGGCCTCGGGCGGGCTGAGCGTGAAGTCGTTCTCCGCAGTGGTCATGTGGTTCCCCCCGTTGTTCATCCGCGGGCCCGGCGCGCCAGTTCGTGCAGCACCTTCGAGGTGGGCACGGGCGCCTGCCGGACTCCGGTCAGTTGCTGCTTGAGATAGGCGGTCCGGCCGGCGGTCGCCGCCGTGAACTCGGTGGTGTCGCCCTGCGGCCGGAACCCGTGCCGCACGGCCAGCTTGCGCAACAGCGGGTCGGTGCCGAGGAGTTCGGCCAGACCGCGGCCGTTCTCGGTCAGCGGTACGACGGTGTGGTCGCTGTTGACGGTGGTGTCCGGGTAGAGGACGACCAGGTCGCCGGGGTCGTGCTGCTGTTCGAGCAGGGAAGCGACCTGGGACTCGTATACCAGGACGAGCGGGTTGCCCGCGCCGCTGACGAAGTCCCGGAAGTTCGCGTCGGTGCTGGACTGCTGGGCGCCCTGGACGCTGACCAGCTTGTGCAGCAGGGGCGCGGTGCGCGCGATGTCGGCGTCGCTGGACACCACCCGGCCGCCGTCGGCGACGTAGGAGGTCGCGGCGAGGTAGAGGGCGCCCGAGTTGGAGGTCTCCGGGTCGGTGCTGGAGATGTAGAGGGTGCCGGTCAGCTCTCCGTACTTGGCGGCGCCCTTGAGCTGCTGCCAGGTCCGGTCGTGCCGGGCCGCGTCCAGGTACGCGGCCATGCGCAGGGTGCCGCGGTTCCTGGCGTCGAGGGTGGCGAGCCCGTTGCCGGCGAGCACCTCGGCGGCGCCGCGGTGGGCCACGACGACGAGGGGCGAGTAGAACGGGCGCGGCAGCGTCCCGTGCACCTCGTACTTCGCGGCGAGTTCGGCGGCCGGGGCCTGGCTGGACGGGAAGGCGACGTCGTACCCCTTGAGGTCGAGGCCTTCCATCGCCCATGACCCGGAGGTCTCCGCCTGCACGGTGTAGCCCTTGGCGGCGAGGGCCTTCACCACGTCGGGATCGGCGAAGAACTCCGCCTTCTCCGATCCGATCACCATACGCACGGTCTTCGTTGCCGTGCCCTTGTCCCCGTGTTCCCGGCCCGCGACGACGGCAGCCACCACTCCGCCGATCAGCAGTGCCGCGAGGACTATTCCTGCGATGCGTCTCACGCCGGGGAGCGTGCTCCCGGAACCATACGTTCCTGGGCAGGGCGGGTGAACGGGAGGTGAAGTGGTGATCCCGGTATGCAACGGGAGGACAGGAGTCCGAAGGGAGAAACAGGGCGCCCGGTCCGCGCGTCGCTGCGGGTGCACGCGGACCGGGGCCGTTCGGGGCCCCCGTGAGGGGGTGTCAGCCGGCGGCGCTCAGCTCCGGCCGTTCCGCCGCCGCGGCGTGCGCGTCCATGCGCTCCGCCGCCAGGATGGCCGCCGCCGTGTCGGCGCGGGACGCGGCGACCACGAGGGCGCGGCCCGCGAGCGCGTGCGCCCGCTCGTGCAGTGCGGCGTGGTGCCGCTCGTCGGCGGTGGTCCTCGCCGTGGCGCGGACCGGCGCGCGACCCGCGCGCAGCCGGGTCACCTGCTGGGCGAGACGTTCGGCCGCGGTGTCGAGATCGGCCGACGGGTCCGCGCCGCGCAGTTCGTCCGTGACGGCGAGCAGCGCCGAGAGATGTCCTGCGAGCTGGATGTCCAGCTCCTCCTCGCGGGAGCGGTGGGGGAAGTCGGAGGTGTCGCCGGCCATCGTGCTGTGGACCGACTTGGTGCGGATCGGCTCGTACATGGGATGGTCTCCTGTGCTGTGACAGGAAACCATCCTAGCTTGGATTTCGTCTAAAGTTGCATCGTTCGAGAAAGGCGGCCGCCACCGGTCCCGCCGGGGTGCGCTCAGGTCTGGCTGTAGCCGTCCAGGAAGGTGCCGATCCGGCCGATCGCGTCCTGGAGGTCCCCGACCGACGGCAGGGTCACCACCCGGAAGTGATCGGGCTCGGGCCAGTTGAAGCCGGTGCCCTGGACGACCATGATCTTCTCGCTGCGCAGCAGGTCGAGGACCATCTGCCGGTCGTCCTTGATCTTGAAGACCTTGGGATCCAGGCGCGGGAACAGGTACAGCGCTCCCTTCGGCCGTACGCAGGTCACGCCCGGGATCCGGGTCAGCAGCTCGTAGGCGGTGTCCACCTGTTCCTTCAGCCGCCCGCCCGGCAGTACCAGCTCGTTGATCGTCTGGCGGCCGCTGAGCGCGGCGACCACGCCGTGCTGGCCCGGCATGTTCGCGCACAGGCGCATGTTCGCCAGGATCGTCAGACCCTCTATGTACGACTGGGCGTGCGCGCGGGGTCCGGAGACCGACATCCAGCCGACGCGGTAGCCGGCCACCCGGTAGGCCTTCGACATGCCGTTGAAGGTGAGGGTGAGCAGGTCGGGCGCGATCGCGGCGGTCGGGGTGTGGGTGGCGCCGTCGTAGAGGATCTTGTCGTAGATCTCGTCCGAGCAGACCAGCAGGTTGTGGCGGCGGGCGATGTCGGTCAGACCCCTGAGCATCGCGTCGTCGTAGACCGCGCCCGTCGGGTTGTTCGGGTTGATGATGACGAGCGCCTTGGTGCGGTCGGTGATCTTCCGCTCCACGTCCGCGAGGTCGGGCATCCAGTCGGACTGCTCGTCGCACCGGTAGTGCACGGCCGTGCCGCCGGACAGGGAGACGGCCGCGGTCCACAGGGGGTAGTCGGGGGCCGGTACGAGGACCTCGTCGCCGTCGTCCAGCAGGGCCTGCATCGCCATCACGATCAGCTCGGAGACGCCGTTGCCGATGAAGACGTGCTCGACGTCCGTCTCGATGCCGAGGGTCTGGTTGTGCATGACCACGGCCCGGCGGGCGGCCAGCAGGCCCTTCGCGTCGCCGTAGCCGTGCGCCGTGGAGACGTTGCGGAGGATGTCCTCCAGGATCTCCGGCGGGCACTCGAAGCCGAAGGCGGCCGGGTTGCCGGTGTTCAGCTTGAGGATCCGGTGCCCCGCCGCCTCCAGCCGCATCGCCTCCTCGAGCACCGGGCCCCGGATCTCGTAACAGACGTTGGCGAGCTTGGTCGACTGGATCACCTGCATGCTCGTGAGCTTACGGCTCGATAACGTCTCTTGGGTCGTGTTTTCCGCCACGTGAGACACGTCAGTTTGTACGGGTATCGCCGAGAGCTGTCACAGGAGCCCCACCTGTACCTAGAATCCGCGATCATGTCCATCCCATCTCAGCGCCAGGACGGGACGTACGGCCCCGGTGCCGCAGGCGATCCGACCGGCACTTCCGGCGCCCACCTGGGGGCGGAGTCCGCGGCGCACCCGAACGTGTACCGGCCGCAGGCCGCCGCTCCGGCTCCGGCGTACGAGGAGTACGCCGATCCCGCGGCCGCGCACGGCTGGACGAACTCGTACGACGAGACACGCGAACTGCCGGCGCTGGTGGATGGCGGGATACCGCCGGGATATCCCGGGTATCCCGGCCATTCGGAAAATCCGGAGCACGCGGAGCATTTGGAGTATTCCGCGTATTCCGCATACTCCGCGCACCCGGGGGAGAGCGGCCGTCCCGGTGACGACGGGTCCCAGGACGCGGGCGGGTACGCGGGGGGCTACGGGCATCCGCACGGCGACGGGGGCGGGGACGGGGCCGGGCGGGACGGGTACTCCGTGCCGTCCGCGTCGGTCGCTGTGTCTCCGGCGGTCCCGGCGGTCCCGGCACCCGTGGGTCCCGGCCGTCGGTCCCGGCGCAAGCCGGGTCCCGTGCGCAGGCGCCGGGCGGCGATCGTCGCCGGCGCGGCGGGGGTCGTGTCCGTGGCGGCGGTGCTGGCCGGACTCTCCTTCACCGGCTCCGGCTCCGGCGGCGAGCGGGACGGTACGGCCGGGGGGTCCGCCGCGCCGGAGGACCCGGAGACGGGCGCGGCAGCGGTCACGTTGCAGGACCCCGAAGGGGCGACGGCCCCCGGGGCCGCCATGTCCTCCGCGGCGTCGAGCGCCCCGGCCGCCGCCACGCGGCAGGCTTCGCCGGAGCACTCCGCGAGCACGTCGGCCACCGCGTCGGCGTCGCCGGGCGGGAGTGCGACGCCCTCGGCCACCCCCTCCGCCCCCGCCTCGACGGCCCCCGCCGCGACGGCCCCCGCCGTCACCCCGACCCCCTCGGTGAGCGCCTCGACCGGTAACGGTCACGGCCACGGCCACGGCCACGGCGGTGGGTGGGGCTGACCGCCTCGCCGATGATGCCCCGCCGGTAGCGCCCCGCCGGCGCCGCCCGGCCAGGATCCGGCCGTCCGGCCGAAAAGGACTCGTTGTTCACGCGCCCCTCTGTCATCACAATGTGCCTGCCGCCGCAATGTGCATGACAAATCAGTGGCGATCGGAAGATCTCCGGTCGCCTCCGTCGCAAGAGGGGACCCCCACATGAGAAAGCCTCTCGTCGCCGCACTCTTCGCCCTGGTGATCGCCGGGGCGGGCGCGGCACCCGCGGTCGCCGCCCCCGCACCCGAGGCGCCCGCGTCCGTCAGCAGTGCCGCCGCCCCGACGCGGACCGCCGCAGCCCCCACGCTCCAGGCCGTCACGTTCGCAGGCACCGTCTCGCTGAGCAACTGTTCCGGCTCGGTCATCCGCTTCCCGAACTCCGCGTCCACCGACCCCGCGCTGGTGCTCACCAACGGCCACTGCCTGGAGACCGGCTTCCCGGAGCCGGGCGAGGTGATCGTCGGCCAGTCGTCCAGCCGCACCTTCGGCCTGCTCAACTCCGCGGGCACCAAGGTGGCGACCCTGCGGGCGAGCAAGGTCGCGTACTCGACGATGACGGACACCGACGTCACGATCTACCAGCTCACCAGCACCTACGCGACGATCCTGAGCAACTACGGCATCAGCCCGCTGACCCTCGCCGACACCCACCCGGTCGCCGGTACCGCCATCACCGTCGCCTCCGGCTACTGGAAGCGGTACTACAGCTGCAGCATCGACGGGTTCGTGTACCGCCTGAAGGAGAGCGACTGGACCTGGAAGGACTCGGTCCGCTACACCTCCGCCTGCCAGACGATCGGCGGCACCTCCGGTTCCCCGGTCATCGACCAGTCCACCAACAAGGTGGTCGCGGTCAACAACACGGGCAACGAGGACGGCGCGACCTGCACGGAGAACAACCCCTGCGAGGTCGACGCGAGCGGCAACGTGACCGTCCGCAAGGGCATCAACTACGCGCAGGAGACCTACCAGATCCCGGCCTGCTTCACGACCGGCAACCAGCTCAACCTGAGCGCGAGCGCGTGCACCCTGCCCAAGCCGTAGCGGCGGCCGGGTGAGCGGCGGGCGGTCACCGGGGTGTCCGGCGGACCGCCCGCCCCGCCAGTACGTCCGTCCGGCGGCCGTCCTCGATCACGAACCGGCCGTCGACCAGGACGTACGGGATGCCCGTCGGCGGCGTGCGCGGTGCGTCGTACGTCGCGCCCGCCGCGACGGTCGCCGGGTCGAACAGCACCAGGTCGGCCCGGTACCCCTCGCGGACCAGCCCGCGGTCCGGCAGTCGCAGCCGGGCCGCCGGGCGCCCGGTGAGGTGGGCGACGCACTCCTCCAGCGACAGCACCCCCAGCTCCCGTGCGTAGTGCCCGAGATAGCGCGGGAAGGTGCCGTACGCCCGCGGGTGCGGCCTGGCACCCGTCAGGATGCCGTCCGAGCCGCCGGTGTGGACGCGGTGCCGCATGATCGCCCGGACGTTCTCCTCGTGCCCCACGTGCTGGAGGATCGTCGGCCCCAGCCGGTCCGCGAGCAGCAGCCGGCGGGCGGTGGCCCAGGGGGCTTCGCCGCGCAGCCGCGCCGACGCCAGGACCGTACGGCCGACGAGGTCGCCGAGCGCCGGGTCGGCGACCCCCGAGATCTCGACCGTGTCCCAGTCGACGGGCACGCCGTGGCAGCCGTCCGCGCCGGTGACCTCCAGGTCGTACCGGATCCGCTCGGCGGTCGCGTCGTCCGCCAGCCGCCGCAGCAGCTCCTCGGGGCCGCCCTCGGCCGCCCAGCTCGGCAGCAGCGCCGCCAGGGTCGTGCAGCCGGGGGTGTAGGGGTAGCTGTCGAGGGTGAGGTCGGCGCCGCCGGCCAGCGCCTCGTCCAGCAGCGCCAGCAGCTCGGGCGCCCGCCCCTCGTTCACGCCGAAGTTCATGGTGGCGTGGGTGAGATGCAGCGCGCAGCCGGCCTCCCGGGCCAGGTCCACCATCTCCGCGTACGCCTCCAGCGCGCCGGCCCCGTAGGAGCGGTGGTGCGGTGCGTAGTAGCCGCCGTAGCGCGCCACCACCCGGCACAGTTCGGCCAGTTCGGCGTCCCCGGCGTACATGCCGGGGGTGTAGGTGAGCCCCGAGGAGAGGCCGACCGCGCCCTGCTCCAGGCCCTCGGCGACCAGTTGCCGCATCCGCTCCAGCTCCCCGGGCGTGGCCGGGCGGTCCTCCCAGCCGACGACGAGCGCGCGGACCGTGCCCTGGGGCACGAGATAGGCCGCGTTCACGGCGACGCCCCGGTCCAGCCGGTCGAGGTACTCGCCCACCGACCGCCAGTCGAGGTCGAGGTCGTCGCCGTACCCGTTCCAGCCGGTGATCACCCGGCGCACCTCGTCGAGGGTGCGGTCGTCGACGGGGGCGTACGACAGCCCGTCCTGGCCGATCACCTCCAGCGTGACGCCCTGCGCGGCCTTCGCCGAGTGGTCGGGGTCGCGCAGCAGCGCCAGGTCGCTGTGGGCGTGCATGTCGATGAAGCCGGGGGACAGCACGAGCCCCTCGGCGTCCAGCTCCCGGCGCGCCCGCGGGCGCTGGCAGCCCGCCGCGGCGGCCTCCTTGACGATCGAGACGATCCTGCCGTCGTCCACGACCACATCGGCGCGGTACGCGTCCGCGCCGGTGCCGTCCACGACGTCCGCGTCCCGGATGACGAGGTTCTCCACGCAGTCCCTCCCGGGGAGAAGTCGGTCACGAACCTGCTCAGAAGAACGTGCGGACGCAGTCGACGACCGTGCCGTCCGCCTCGGCGACCGGGATCAGCGGCCACTTGTCGAAGGACGTGCACGGGTGGGACAGGCCGAGGCCCACCCAGTCGCCCACCTCCAGATCCGCCTCGGGGCCCGTGCGCAGCCAGGCGTGCTGGTCGGACAGCGCGGTGACCTCGATGCCGGTGGCGGGCCGCTCGACGCCGTCCCTGCGCACCACCTGGGCGACGGGCAGGTCGAGGTCGTAGGCCGCGTCGCGCTTGCCCGCGTTGACGAAGGCCTGCTCGGCGGACGGGCGCGAGACCACCTGGGTCCACAGCCGGAACGCGGGCTCCAGGGCCCCCTCCTCGGGGACCCGGTTGAAGGGCGTCAGCCTGCGGTAGTGACCGTCGTCGTGCGAGACGTAGGCGCCCGAGCGCAGCAGCTTCAGCACGGGCGAGGAGAGCTCGGGGATCTCGGCGAACACATCGGCGACCGCGTCGAACCAGGCGCTGCCGCCCGCGCTGACGACGATCTCGTCCACGCCGTCGAAGCGCCCCGCCTTGTCGAGGTCGGCGGCCAGCGCCACCAGTCGGCGCAGCCAGGCGCGCACCCGCTCCGGGGTCGCCTCGGGCACCTCGCCCTCGTAGCCCGCGACCCCGACCAGCCGCAGCTCCGGTACGGCCGCCACCGCGTCGGCGACCGCCGCGCACTCCGCCTCCGTACGGACCCCGGTGCGCGCGCCCTCGCCGGCCGCCAGCTCCACCACCACGTCCACCGGCCGTGCCGCCCCCGCCAGCGCCGCGCCCATCAGCTCCACCCCGCGCACGGAGTCGACGTAACAGACGAGCCGGAAGGCGGGGTCGGCGGCCAGCTCCGCGGCGATCCAGAGCAGCGAGGCCGCGTCCACCAGTTCGTTGGCGAGGAAGACCCGCTCGACGCCGAACGCCCGCGCCACCCGCACCTGGTGCGGCACGGCCAGGGTGATGCCCCAGGCGCCGTGCTCGATCTGCCGCTGGAAGAGCTGGGGCGCCATGGTGGTCTTGCCGTGCGGGGCGAAGGCCAGCCCGTGCCGGGCCGCGTACGTCTCCATCAGCTTCAGGTTGTGCTCCAGCCGCTCGGCCGACAGGGCCAGGACCGGGGTGGCGAATCCGCCGGTGAACAGGTTGCGGCGCTGGGCGGCCAGCTCGCCGACGGTCAGCCCGTCGGCGTCGGGCGGGAAGCCCTTGAAACGGTGGTCGACGCGTTCCTCGGCCAGGCGGGCGAGCGCCTCGGTGCCCATGGGACCTCCTGATCTGGTGCGTTGCACATATTGCAACGCTCGTTGCGTCTATCGCTCACTGCTGTCTAACATCTCGGCCGACACGGGGTCAACGAAGCCGTCGTACCCCGAGGACCGAGGAGTTACGACGATCGTGGCCGCC
Source organism: Streptomyces sp. NPDC001443 (assembly GCF_053597355.1). Classification (NCBI taxonomy): domain Bacteria; kingdom Bacillati; phylum Actinomycetota; class Actinomycetes; order Kitasatosporales; family Streptomycetaceae; genus Streptomyces; species Streptomyces sp. NPDC001443. Next base: position 326,739 of record NZ_JBSFIA010000003.1, on the reverse strand, counting down.
GCCGGACCCCGCAACGCCCCCGACGTGGTGGACGTCGTGGCGCTCGGCGAGTCCATGGTCACGTTCCTGCCCTCCCGGCCCGGCCGCCTCGCCGACGTCCCCTCCTTCGACCGCGCCATCGGCGGCGCCGAGTCGAACGTGGTCTGCGCGCTGGCGGCCGCGGGCCACTCCGCGCGCTGGGTCGGCCGGGTCGGCGCCGACGGGTTCGGCGACCACCTGGTCGAGGCGATCGGCTCCCACGGCGTCGACGTCACGTCCGTACGGCGCGACCCGGACCGGCCGACCGGCGTCTACTTCCGTACCGCCCAGGACCGGGCGAGCGACGCGCACGAGGTGGCCTACTACCGGGCCGGTTCCGCCGCCTCGGCGATGTCCGCGCACAACGTCGACCTGCGCGCGGCACGCGCCGGACGGGTGCTGCACCTGACCGGGATCACCGCGGCCCTCTCCGCCGACTGCCGTGCTCTGCTGCGTGAGCTGACCGCCCGCCGGCCGTCGGCGGGCCCGCGCCCGCTGGTCTCCTTCGACGTCAACCACCGGCCCGCGCTGTGGCGGGACAGCGACGGGCCGCGGGTCCTGCGGGAACTGGCCCGGGACGCCGACCTTGTGTTCGTCGGCGAGGACGAGGCGCGGGAGCTGTGGGGCCTGGAGGGCCCCGAGGCCGTCCGCGCCGCGTTCCCCGGCCCCGCCGTCCTCGTCGTCAAACAGGGCGACAAGGGGGCCACCGCCTTCGCCGAGGGGGCGGGCGCGACAGGCGGGACGAGCGCCGAGAACGGCGGCGAGCGGGCCCGCCGGGGCGCCGGGCTGTTCGTCCCCGCGCTGCGGGTCGACGTCGTGGCCTCGGTCGGCGCCGGTGACGCCTTCGCGGCCGGCTTCCTCTCCGCCGTCCTGCGCGGACTCCCCGTCCGCGACCGGCTCCGCCACGGCCACCTCATGGCCGCCGCCGCCCTCACCGCCCCCGGCGACCTCGCCGTCCCCCCGACCCGCGGCCACGCCGACCGCCTCGCCGCCCTCGACGACACCGCGTGGGGGAGACTTCGACTCGGACCCGGCTGGAGCACCCAGGACGCACCCCGGGCGCCGGAGGAGGCACACACCCCATGAGCCAGACCGTCGATCGCGCGCTGAGCATCCTGCCGCTGCTCGCGGAGGGCCCCGCCGACCTCGGGCAGGTCGCCGACCGGCTCGGCGTCCACAAGTCCACCGCCCTGCGCCTGCTGCGCACCCTGCACGAGCACGGGCTGGTCTACCGCCAGTCCGACCAGCGCTACCGCCTCGGCGCCCGCCTCTTCGCGCTCGCCCAGGAGGCGATGGAGAACCTCGACATCCGCGAGATCGCCCACCCCCACCTGGTCCGGCTGAACGAGAGCTGCGGGCACACCGTCCACCTCGCCGTGTACGAGGACGACGAGGTCCTCTACATCGACAAGGTGGAGAGCCGCTATCCCGTGCGCATGTACTCACGGATCGGCAAACCGGTGGCGTTGACGGTCGCCGCGGTGGCGAAACTGCTGCTGGCCGACCTGCCCGAGGCCGAGCGCCGCGCCCTCGCGGAGAAGCTCGACTACCCCCTGTACACACCCCGTTCGACCCCCAACGCCAGCACGTTCCTGCGGGAGCTGGAGCAGGCGCGCGAACGGGGCTGGGCCACCGACCTCGGCGGCCACGAGGAGTCCATCAACTGCGTCGCGGCGCCCGTCCGCGGTGCCGACGGCCGTGTGGTCGCCGCGATGTCGGTCTCCGCGCCCAACGTCGTCGTCACCGCCGACGAACTGCTCGCCCTGCTCCCGCTGGTACGCCGTACGGCCGACGAGATCAGCGGCGAGTACTCCGGCAGGGCGCCCGTGTCGCACCCGGCGTGACGGCTCCCGCACGACAGCCCGTACGACAGTCCCGTACGGCAGCCCCGTATGACCGCCCCCCCGTAACGAAGGACCGCTGATGACGGACAAGATCGCCCTCACCCCGAAGACCCACAGCACCCCGCCCGCGCGGTTCTCGCACGGCGTCAGGAAGGGCAACATCCTCCAGGTCGCCGGCCAGGTCGGCTTCCTCCCCGCCGAGGAGGGCCGGCCGCCCACGCCGGCCGGTCCCACCCTGCGCGAACAGACCCTCCAGACCCTCGCCAACGTCCAGGCGGTCCTCGAGGAGGGCGGCGCGAGCTGGGAGGACGCGATGATGATCCGGGTCTATCTGACGGACGTCGACCACTTCGCCGAGATGAACCAGATCTACAACGCCTACTTCGAGGAGCAGGGCCTCACCCAGCCGCCCGCGGCCCGTACGACGGTCTACGTCGGTCTGCCGGCCGGCCTGCTCGTCGAGATCGACGCCCTCGCCGTGCTCGACTGACGGTCACCCGATTCCACCCGTACACGCACCACACGGCGCGGCGCCCGCGCACGTCCTTCCGGGCGCCGTGCCGCGCTCCGCCCTGCCCGAAAACCGTGTGCACCCACCCAGAGGACCCCCCGAATGCCACCTTCGCCCGCCGCGCCCGCCCCTGCCGCGACCCCGCCGCACACCGGCGGTCTGCTCCTGCTCTTAGACGGCACCGCCGGACTGCTGACCGTCGCCGCCATCGGTATCGCGCTGCTGCTCTTCCTGATCATCAAGGTACGGCTGCAGCCCTTCGTCGCCCTCCTCGCCGTCTCCATAACCGTCGGCCTGCTGTCCGGACTGTCCGTCACCGAGCTGTTCGGCACCGTCCAGCGCTCGGACGCCGTCTCCACCGTCGAGACCGGCATGGGCGGCATCCTCGGCCATGTCGCCATCATCATCGGCCTCGGTACCATGCTCGGCGCGATCCTCGAGGTCAGCGGCGGCGCCGAGGTGCTCGCGTCCCGGCTGCTCGGGGTGTTCGGCGAGCGGCGGGCACCGCTCGCCATGGGGTTCACCGGCCTGATCTTCGGTATCCCGGTCTTCTTCGACGTCGGCATCTTCGTCCTCGCGCCGCTGGTGTACGCGGCCGCCAAGAGGTCCGGCAAGTCGATCCTGCTCTACTGCCTGCCGCTGCTGGCCGGCCTGTCGATGACCCACGCATTCCTTCCGCCGCACCCCGGCCCGGTGGCCGCCGCCGGTCTGCTGCACGTCCAGCTCGGCTGGGTCATCCTCATGGGCATCGTCTGCGGCATCCCCGCAGTGCTCGCCGCCTGGGCCTACTCGGCCTGGATCGGCAGGCGGATCTTCGTCGCCGTACCGCAGGACATGGTCGAGGCGGCGGCGGAGGCGAAGCGCGCGGTCGTGGCGGAACAGCGTGCCTCGGGCGTGGAGCCGCAGGAGGAACCGGTGCCGCTGGGCACGGTCCTCGGCATCATCGGTACGCCGCTGATCCTGATCCTCGCCGCCACCTTCTCCTCGATCGCCCTCGACCCTTCCACCGCCCGTTCGGTCATCACGTTCTTCGGCCACCCGTTCGTGGCCCTCACCATCGCCCTGCTCCTCGCCTACTACCTGCTCGGCATCCGACGCGGCTGGTCCCGCAAGTCCCTGGAGACCGTCTCCACCGCGTCCCTCAAGCCGGTCGGCAACATCCTGCTGGTCGTCGGCGCGGGAGGGGTGTTCGGTGCCGTGCTGAAGGCGAGCGGGGTGGCCCAGGCGCTGTCCGACACCTTCAACGACGTCGGACTGCCGGTGGTCTTCCTGTCGTACCTGATCTCGGTGGTGCTGCGGGTGGCGCAGGGATCGGCGACGGTCGCGATCGTCACCACCGCGGGCATCGTGGCCCCGCTGCTCGCCGAGGGACACCACTCCCAGGCCTTCGTCGCCCTGGTCATCATGGCCGTCTCGGCGGGCTCCATCTTCGCCTCGCACGTCAACGACGGCGGCTTCTGGATGGTGGCCAAGTACTTCGGCATCAGCGAGCGGGACACCCTGCGGACCTGGACCGTGCTGGAGACGGTCCTGTCGGTGGCGGGGTTCGCCGTGGCAGCGGTCTTGAGCATCTTCGTATAACGAAGTTGGGGGCTGGCTGTGTCCGGCACAGGATCGTCGACCATACTGCCCGCTGTGGAGCAGCGCATAGGTTCGAGCAGCCAGCCCCTGGAGGGCGAGCCGTTGAAGGGCGCCGGTTTCGACCCGGCCTTCATCCCCGGGCTCACGTCACCCCTGTCCACCCAGCCGGGCGTCGCCGGGTCGAAGGACACCGGACCGCGGGACGCCGAGCAGGCGGACGAGCCGGAGGACACCGCGTCCGAGGACACCGCGTCCGAGGACGCCGCGTCCGAGGAGAGCGCGCCGGAGGAGGCCGCGGACGTCACGGACGCCGAGGCCAAGGCCTCTTCGGACGCGGCCGGTACCGCCGAGGAGGAAGAGACCGTCGACGGCCCCGTCTTCGAGGCGGCCGACCGACGCGCGCGGATCGTCGCCGACGCCCGGGGCATCCGCCTGAGCCTCGACGACCAGGCGTGCGAGTTCCGTTGGGACGAGATCGGGGCGGTGGAGACCGAGACCGCGCGCTTCGGCAAGCGGTTCACCGTCACGGTCCACACGCCCGACCGCCGCTGGTTCCCGATCGAGATCGAGGCGAAGGCCAGGGCGCGTTTCAAGGAGTGGGAGGACCAGTTGGACGCGGTCCTCGACGCCTACTTCGAGGACGGCGAGCCCGAACAGGCCGACGCGGTCGACGCGGTCGATGCGGCCGAAGAGGCCGAAGCGACCGCCGACGCCGACGAGTCGTCCGAGCCCGAGTCCAAGTCCGACGAGTCCAGGTCCGAAGAGGACAAGGTCGATGAGGACAAGGTCGATGAGGACAAGGCCGCCGACGCCGAGAAGGACGAGTCCGCCGCGACGAAGTCCTGAAGTCCCGAAGTCCTGAAGCCCTGAGCGGATCCGGTGAGGTCCGGTCCGGTGACGTACCGGACCTCCCGCGGAGCGCTCAGGAGCAGTACTGCGCCTGCTTCCCGATCGACCGGTACATACAGTCCGCGTTCTCCAGCAGTTGGAGCACCGCGTCCCGGTTGCGCGAGGTCTCCCGCTCGATCACCTCGTCGGGCGGGTAGAAGCCGCCCGCGGAGCTCGACGTCGGGTACATCTCGAAGGTGAAGTCGAAGATCTTCTGGGTGCCCCAGAGATAGTCGTCGATCGTGCCGTCGGTGATGTACAGATCGCTGGACTGCTCGGCCGTGTAGCCGTTGCTGGCCGCCATCTTCTGCCCGACGGCCTTGAACGCGGCGGCGTCGTCCGCGGTCATCCCGGTGGCCGTGTCGTTGTACGTGTACCCGAACGGCCACAGCACCAGTTCGCTGTACGTGTGGAAGTCGATCCCGGCGGTGATCTGCTGCTTCCCGCCGACGATCCGGCCGCGTACGAAGTCGGCGACGACCTTCACCTCGGGCGCGGACTCGCCCGACGCGCCGCGGTAGGTCTCCGAGGAGGCCGACCCCGAAGAGCCGCCGCAGCAGCCCCACTTGTAGTTCCAGTTGCGGTTGAGGTCCGTACCGACGTACGAGGAACCGGAGTTGGGCTGGCGGTTCTTGCGCCAGGAGCGGTAGGAGCCGGACGCGATGTCGTACTCGCCGCCGTCCGGGTTGAGGTCCGGCACGATCCAGATCTCGCGGTTGTTCACCATGTCGGTGATGCGCGAGTCGGAGCCGTAGCCCGCGCCGAGTTCGCGCAGCAGGTACAGCGCCATCTCCACCGTGAGGTGTTCGCGGGCGTGCTGGTGGAAGGTGAGGAGCACCTCCGGCTCGGACTCGTCGGTGGCCACGTTGTCGCTGACCTTGATGGCGACGATGTCGCGGCCCTGGTACGACTTGCCGATGACCCGCTTGCTCATGATGGCCGGGTAGGCGGCCAGCCGCTGGTCGATCTCCGCCGTCATCTCGGCGTAGTTGTGGTACTTCGAGTCGGCGGAGGGGAAGTCGTAGAGCCGCAGTCCACCGGCCGAGGAGCGGTCGGGGGCCGAGCCCAGCGGGGATACGTCGTAGCCCTGCCGCCGCAGTTTGCCGATCTGGTCCGCGCGGCCGGAGACGACGACGCTCTCCGCGTCGGCCTCGTCGATGCTCACGCCGGCCGCGGCGATGGCGGTGCGCACGGCCGGGGTGCTGTGCCCGACGTGCACCTCGTACTGGTGGATGTCGTCGGAGGAGGGGGCCGCGGCACGGGCGCCGTCGGCGGTGGCGGAGGTGGTCGTGGCCGCCACCGGCGCGGCGAGCGCGAGGGCCATCAGGGCGGCGAGCGCGGCGCCGTGCCTGCCGCTCCGGGCGCCCGGGCCGCGTGGGCGAAGTCGCATGAGATCTCCTTGTTTCTCCAGGGATTCCGGGGTCGCCGGAAGTGGGGGTGGAGCCAGGGGGTGGTCAGTGCGACGTGCTGGTGCGGGTGTGCCGCCATCGTCGACTCATGTCATGACCGGGTCAAGGGCGAGCCAAGGGTCGAGGGCGTGAACCAGCCGGGAAGAAGCCGCGCAGTGTACGCGGGACCGGGTCCTGTGACGCGGTCCCCGGCAAAGTGCACCCGAGGGTGTGATCGGCACGTGCATAGGTGTGTGGTGCGCGGCGAGAGTGGGGCGTCCGCGCAAGGGGAGTCCAGCACGGGGGACCCATGAGCCGTACCCGACCCGCCGCCCCGGGGCCGTTCGACCACCGTATGGCGGTCTTCGGCTCGGACGACGACTTCGTCGCCGCAGCCCGTCCCTTCCTCGCCGAGGGCCTCGGCGCCCCGGACGAACCGCCGCCCGTGGTGATCGCCGCCCCGGACAACCTCGAGGTGCTGCGCGACTGCCTCGGCGGCGACGCGCGCGAGGTCGGCTTCATCGAGCACACCGACTGGTACACCGGCTCCGCCGCCAACGCGGTCGCGCAGAGCGCCGGTTACCTCGCCTGCCACGCCGGGCCCGGCGGCCGCGTCCACCTGCTGATGGAGCCGGTGTGGGGCGGCCGGGCCGGGCGGTCGGTCCGCGAGAGCGCCGAGTGGATCCGCTACGAGGCGCTCACCAACCTCGTCTTCGCGCCGATGGCCACGACCGTCCTGTGCGCCTACGACACCCGCACCGCCGGCTCCGCCGTCGTCGCCGCGGCCCGGCGCGCCCACCCCGACACCGAGGTCTACGTGGACCCCGTACGGCTGGCCGCCGAACTGGACGCCGTACCGCTGCCGCCGCCCTCGCCGGACGCGCGGCGGCTGCGCGGAGGCGTGGCCAAGAACGCCGTACGCGCCTGGGCCAGCGGCCGCGGACTGCCCCTCGTGGACGCCGAACTGTTCGCCGAGGCCGTCACCGAGGCCGCCGCCCTGGGCCCGGTCACCGGCGCCCTGCTGTGGGGCGAGGCGCCGGTCTGCGTCGCCGAACTGAGCCTGGCCCGCCGGGTCGACGACCCGCTGGCCGGCTTCGTACCGCCGTCCGTCACCGGACTCGAACCCGGCCAGGGGCTGTGGTTCGCCCGGCAGGTGTGCGCCTACGTCGACGTCCGCGACGACGGCACGGGCGCGACCGTACGGCTCCAGTACGCCTAGACGTACCGGAGCCGTCGGGCGGACGTCCCGCTCAGCCCAGCGTGCGCCACTTCGGGCTGAGGGCGATGTCCCGGAGCTGCTTCATCGTCAGGGCGGGGGTCGCCCGGGTGGCGGCGGTCCGCTGGCTGGCGGCGTTGAAGCCGCTGATCACCACCCGCAAGCCGTCGGTCCGCAGGGTGTCCACCGTCCACATCACGACCCCCGAGCCGCCCTTCTCGCCCGGCCCCTGGCGGGAAGCGACGAGCGTGCCGTCGGACAGGGTCTCCGCGCCCCCGAACAGCTCTCCGGCGAGGTCCGAGCTGCCGGGCTGCACGTTGATCTGGACGTAGCTGCGGCCCTTGCCGTCGTCGAGGACGAGGTAGGCGAACTCGGTGTCCTCCCCGCTCTTCGTCACCACCTTCGTCCCCTTGGGCAGCAGACCGGTGAGGGTGCGGACGATCGCCTTGCCGTCACCCGCCGGAGTGGCGGGACCGGCCGGCTCCTCCGGGACGGGCTGGGTGTCGGCGATCTCGCGCCACTCCTTCGCGGCCGCCAGCTCCGTCAGCCGGGCCACGGAGAGCGCGGGTTCCGGGCGGGTGACGGGGGAGCCCTTCTCGGCCGCCGCGTTCCACTCCCGCACGGAGACGTGCTGCCCCGACGGGGTGATCAGCTCCGCGGTCCACATCTTCGTGTCCTCGCGCTTGTCGGGGTACTCGTACCCCTTCAGGACCATGAGGACGGAGTCGTCCGCGAGGTGCGTCGTCGTGCAGGCGTCGAACGGGGTGAAGACCTTGTCCGGGCACTGGGTCGTGTCCCGCGCCTGCTTGCCGCCCGGACGCACCCGGTCCACCCCGACCGAGACGGTCGTGGCGCCCTTGCCGTCGTCGAAGACGAGCTGCGCGGACGGCGGGTACCGGCCGTCCGTGCCGCGCCCGTCCTGCTCGCTGAACGTGCCCTTGGGGAGCAGTTTCTCGAGCGTGCGGATCATGTCGTCGCGGGAGAAGGCCGCGGACGGGGACGCGGACGGGGACGCGGACTCGGACTCGGCCGGACGCGGCTGGGAGGCCACCGACGACGGCTGGGCGGCGGGTGCGTCGCCCCACGGCACGATCAGCGCGCCGCCCACCCCCACCAGCGCGATCCCTGCCACGCTGCCCACGACGGCGGTCCTGCGCAGGAGCTGCCGCCGCCGTCCGCGGGCCGCGCCGCCGGCCGCGAGCGCGGCCCGGTCGGTGTCGAAGGTGCTGCCGGTCACCTGGAGGGCGGCGGAGAGCCGGTCCTCGAAGGGGTCGCCGGCGGGAACGCCGGACCGGTCGTCGTACGGGTCCACGGGCATGACGAACCACCTTTTCCGCGAGGTCTGGGATGAAGTGAGAGGTGACGATCGGAGTGGTCGGGGAAGGCGGGGGGAGGCGGGGGAGGGAGGGGTCAGGGGCGGGCGTAGGCGCCGACGTCCTCGCCGAGCAGCTCCCGCAGCCGGCCCAGGGCCCGCACACAGCGGGTGCGCACGGCCGCCGAGCTGGCGTTCATCGCGTCGGCGGTCTCCTGGATGGAGCGGTCCTCCCAGTAGCGCAGGACGATCACGGCCCGGTCCTTGGCGGGCAGGGTGCCGAGCGCCGACATCAGGGTGAGCCGCAGCGCCGGGTCGGCGAGGGTGCCGTCCGCTCTGTCGGGCAGCAGGTCGGTGGCGCGCTCGCCGCTGCTGCGGCGCCGCTGGTGGGCGAGGAACGTACGGGTGAGGACGGTCTGTGCGTAGGCGGCGGGGTTGTCGGCCCGGGAGACCCGGCCCCAGCGGGTGTAGAGGCGGCCGAGGGTGTCCTGCACCAGGTCCTCGGCGAGATGGGTGTCCCCGGCGGTGAGCAGGCAGGCGGAGCGGTACAGATGTCCCGCGCGTGCCGCCGCGAACTCCGCGTACTCCTGCGCGCGGACCTGCCTCATGTGTGCCCCCTGCTCGTGGTTCCCGCCTGCGCCGTGCTGCCCTCACCCCATTGATGCGGCGGGGTACGGGAAATGTTTCAGGGCTGACGCACCGACAACTGAGATCTGGCTCACAGCAAGTCGGGCGGGTGCGGGCTCCTGGACGCGAAGGAGCCGGGGCCGGCCGCGCGCGTGGTGCGCGCGGCCGACCCCGGCTCGGGTCGGGTGTTACGGGTGCACGCCGGTTACGGCAGGGCGTGCACGTGCGGGCCCACCGCGTTGGACCAGGCGTTGCCCGCCGAAGCGTCCCAGTTGGTGGACCAGGTCATCGCGCCGCGCAGGGCCGGGTAGGCCTTGGAGGGCTTGAACGAACCGCAGTTGGTGAGCTTGGTCAGGCAGTCGAGGGCGTTGTTCACGATCGTCGGGGAGACGTAGCCGCTGCCCGCGCCGCTGGTGGAGGCGGGGAGGCCGAGGCCGACCTGGGACGCGTCGAGGCCGCCCTGGAGCTGGATGCAGGCGAGCGCCGTCAGGAAGTCGACCGAGCCCTGCGAGTAGACCTTGCCGTCGCAGCCGAGCATCGAACCGCTGTTGTAGTACTGCATGTTGACGACGGTGAGGATGTCCTTGATGTTCAGCGCCGTCTGGAAGTAGGAGTTCGACGTGGACTGCATGTCGATGGTCTGCGGGGCCATGGTGATGACCAGGGACGAGCCCGCCTTCGCGGACAGGGACCGCAGCGCCTGGGACATGTAGGTCGCGTTGAGGCCGTTCTCCAGGTCGATGTCGACGCCGTCGAAGCCGTACGTCTGCATCAGCGAGTACACGGAGTTCGCGAAGTTGGTCGCGGAGGCCGAGTCGCTCACCGAGACGGTGCCGTTCTGGCCGCCGATGGAGATGATGACCTTCTTGCCCGCGGCCTGCTTGGCCTTGATGTCGGCCTTGAACTGGTCGACGGTGTAGCCGCCGAGCCCGGCCGAGTCGAGCGTGAAGCTCACCGCGCCCGGCGTGCTCGTGGCGTCGGCGAAGGCGACGGCGATGATGTCGTACTGCGACTGCACGGCGGAGAGCTTCTGCACGGTCGCGCCGTTGTTGAAGTTCTGCCAGTAGCCCGTCACGGCGTGTGCCGGCACGGTCCCGCCGCCGCCCCCGCCACCGCCGGACGCGGCCGTCGTCCCGGTCACGGCCGTGGACTTCGCCGACTCGCCGGCCGAGTTGGTCGCGCTGACCTGGAACGAGTACGCCGTGGAGGCGCTGAGCCCCGAGACGGTCGCGGAGGTCCCGCTCACCGACTGGACCTTGGAGCCGCCCTGGTAGACGTTGTAGCCGGTCGCGCCCGACACGGCGTTCCAGGCCAGGGAGACCGACGAGGAGGTCGTGCCGGACACCGCGAGGCCCGCGGGGGTCGCCGGGACCGTCGGGGCCGGGTCGCCGCCACCGCCGCCGTCGGGCCCGAACACCGAGAAGTCGTCGGCGAGGTAGGCGGGCTGGCCGTACCAGCCGTGCGACCAGATCGACACCGACGTCGTCGAGGCGCCGGTGGTGAAGGTGGTCGAGAGCTGCGTCCAGGTGGTGTTGGGCGTCCAGGTCGAGACGTCCGTCGTCCCCGTGCCGGTCACCCCGAGGTAGGTGTAGGACCCCTGCACCCAGGCGCTCAGCGTGTACGTCGAGTTGGGCTTCACGGCGACGGACTGCGAGCACTGGGCGTAGTCCTGCCCGGCGGGCGTGGCCTTCAGCGCGGCCGCGCCGCTGTGCACCGGCGAGGAGACGGTCGTACCGCTGCCCGCGGAGCAGGTCCAGTTGGTCAGGCCCGACTCGAAGCCGCCGTTCTTGACGTTGTTGACGTCCGCGGCGGACGCCAGGCCCGCGCCGGCGAAGGTCAGGGACAGGGCGGTCGCGGCGGTGGCCGCCCAGAAACCGGTGCGCCCGGCGAAGGCGCGCCCGGAGCGGGTGCGTGCGGCGCGGGTGCGGCCGGGGAGGGCGGGTCTGGGGAGGGCTGGTGCGCGGTCCACGGGGGCCTCCGGTGGGGGAGAGAGATGGGGGGAGGGATGGGGGGAGAGCAGCGGGGGGAAGGGGAACGAGAGAAGACAGACGCAAGGGGGAGAAGTGGGGCGCGAGAAGGGGGAGTTGATGGCCACCACTGCAAGTACAAGTTGGTCCAGACCAATTGGGATTGTCAAGAGGTCCAGACCAAATCCGTCGTCCGTGCGGGCGTTGTCCGACCCGATGCACAACGTGCCCCGTTTTGCCGTGACTTGCGTGAACACGGTTCTCTCTCGGCTGCCCAAAGGAGGCTCTTTGGCCATGGGCCCGTGGTTACAGTGCTCGGGTAGTCACGCAATGAAGTCACCTCGGTGCACCGGAGTAACACCGGAGCACCGCCAGGCGCGAGGGACGGGGAGCTGCGCGTGCCAACTGCCATTGCCGTGACCGGTGCCGACATGGCGCTGCCGGCCCAGGACGAGCGGACCCTGCCCGCCGCCGTCCTGCACGACCTGGACCGGCGGCCGCTCGACCAGGCCCTGTCGGACGTGCAGACGCTGATCGAACAGCACGGCCACGTGATCGTCCTGACCTCGCGGGCCGCCCCCGCCGCCGTGTCGGCGCGGCTGCACACCGTGCGCTCCCTGCTGGAGAGCGACCGGATCGCCCTGTTCGGCCCGGAGCTGCCGCCGCTCGGCATCGCCGTCCTGGCCCGTCAGCTCAGGCAGTTGGCGTCCTGCGACCTCAGCCCCGGCGTGCTCGCCTCGGCGGGCCGGCTGCTCACCCACTATCTCCACACCGGCGCGCTGCTCGGCTCCGTCGCCGGACTCGACCGTGTCCCCGTCGATCTGAAGGCGCACGCCAGGTCCTGGATGCCGGGCAGCCAGTTCGCCGTACTCGCCCACCCGACACCGCAGTTGGTGCGGATCGGTCCCGGAGCGATGCTGACCGGGCCCGAGTTCGCCACCTCGATGCTGGTCGCCAGGGGGCAGCTCGCGGCCGACTGGGTCAGCGGCACCCTCGCCCCCGCCTGGAACGCCCAGGGGCTGCGCGAGGTCGCGCTGCCCGCCGAGTCGGCCGGGTGGTGGGGGACGGGGAAGCTGGTCGAGTTCTGCGCCTATCTGCCCGACCTGTCGGTGCTCTACCAGTTGGTGACCTCGGTGCGGCAGAGCGCCTGCCACTGGTGCGGCATCGACGTCATCGGCGACCGCTGCGTGTTCTGCTCCGCCACCCCGCCCGCCGCCGACCTGCCGGTCCCGGCCCGCTGACCCTCCCGACCGACCGCCTCCCGACCGACCTGCTCCCGCCGACTCCAGTAGCCCGCTCGACCGATTCCCCCAATGAGGTTGCACGGTTCATGAACTCCCGTCAGCGCCGCGGCGTGCTTCTCCTGATCCTGTCGGCCCTCTGCGCCCTGGGCGCGTTCGCCGGTGTCCTGTCCGTCATCAGCGACGTGAAGTCCAAGGTCGGCCCCGAGGTCACGGCGTACGAACTCCGGTCGGACATAGCGCCCTACACCACCCTCAGGGCCGACCAGTTCAAGAAGGTCGGCATGCCCGAGCGCTGGCTGTCGCCGAACGCGGTCACCGATCTCGCCGGCATCCGCGGCAAGATCGCGGTCACCGCCCTGCGCAAGGGCTCGCTGCTCCAGAGCGACATGATCGTGGACCGCCCCGCGCTGCGCCCCGGGCAGCAGGAGGTCGCCATCATGATCGACGCGGCGACCGGGGTCGCCGGCAAGATCACGCCCGGCTCCACGGTCAACGTGTACGCCACCTTCAAGGGCGCGCGGGACGGCGACCCCGACCAGTCCAAGATCATCGTGACCGACGCGAAGGTCATCGACGTCGGCGAGATCACCGCCCTGGAGCCGAACGCCGACAACCGCACCCAGCAGCCCACCGACGCCGTCCCCATCACCTTCGCCCTGACCACCCTCGACGCCCAGCGCATCACCTACGCCGAGTCCTTCGCCGAGCGGGTGCGGCTCGCGCTGGTCGCGCCGGGCAGCACCGTCGCGGTCCCCGAGAAGGACCGGACCTACGAACTCGCGAACGACAAGTAGGAGGCCCCCATGCCCACGAGGATCCTCCCGGCCGTCGGCGACGCGGACGCGGTCCGGTCCATCACGACCCTCCTGCACCAGCTCCCGGACGCCGAGCCGGTCCCCCCGGTCGTCGACTCCACCCAACTCGTCGACACCCTCGGCCGACTGGCCGCCGAGTCCGTCGACGAACTGCCCGAAGTCGTCGTCGTCCACGAACGCATCGGTCCGGTCCCCGCCCTGGAGCTCATCCGCGAGGTCGCCCTGCGCTTCCCGGCGGTCGGCGTCATCCTGGTCAGCTCCGACGCGAGTCCCGGCCTGTTCTCCGCCGCCATGGACTCGGGCGCCCGCGGCCTGGTCGCCCTGCCGCTGAGCTACGAGGAGCTCGCCAGCCGGGTCCAGGCGGTGGCCCAGTGGTCGGTGGGCGTACGGCGCCACCTGGGCCACGGCGCCGACGTGCTGCCCGGCGCGGGCGGCCGGGTCGTCACCGTGAGCGGCGCGAAGGGCGGGGTCGGCACCACCCTCACCGCCGTCCAGCTCGCCCTGGCCGCACAGGCCTCGGGCCGGGCCGTCGCCCTGGTCGACCTGGACCTCCAGACCGGCGACATCGCCTCCTTCCTGGACGTGCAGTTCCGCCGCTCGGTCGTCGACCTCGCGGGCATCAGCGACATCTCCCCGCGGGTGCTGGCCGACGCGGTCTTCCGGCACGACACCGGAGTGGCCCTGCTGCTCGCCCCCGGCGAGGGCGAACGCGGCGAGGAGGTCACCGACCGCGCCGCCCGCCAGATCGTCAGCGCCCTGCGCTCCCGCTACGAGGTCGTCGTCATCGACTGCGGCGCCCAGCTCGGCGGCCCCGGCGCCGCCGCCGTCGAGATGGCCGACACCGCGCTGCTGGTCACCACCCCCGACGTGGTCGCCGTACGGGGAGCCAAGCGCACGGTCCGGATGTGGGACCGCCTCCAGATCCGCAAGGCCGAGGAGACCACGGTCGTCGTCAACCGGCACACCCGCGGTACGGAGATCCAGCCCCCGCTGATCCAGCGGATCACCGGCACGGCGATCGCCGCCACCGCGATCCCCGCCAACTTCAAGGAACTTCAGACGGCCGTCGACGCCGGCCGGATCCACACCCTCGACAACCGGGGCACGGTGAAGCAGGCGCTGTGGACCCTCGCCGGCGAACTGGGCCTGATCGACGCGCCCGAGGGCACCCGCCGCGGCGGCCGCTCACGCGGCGGCGAGCGGGGCGCGGTGAGCCTGCGGCGGCGGAGGGGCGGCGGCGGATGAGGACGATCCGAGCAGCAGTGGCGACCGGCCGGGCGGACCGGGGGCAGGTGACCGTCGAGTTCCTCGGCATGACCCCGCTGATCATCATGACGCTGGTGCTGCTGTGGCAGTTCGTCCTCGTGGGATACACGTTCACGCTCGCCGGGAATGCTGCGGACGAGGCGGTGCGGGCGGGCACGGCGGCGCGCCCGGGGGAGCGGCAGGCGGCCTGCCGGGCGGCGGGCCTGGACGAGCTGTCGGGCGGCTGGAAGGGGGGCGCCGAGGTGAACTGCACCACCGGCGGCGGCTACGTGCGGTCCACGGTCGCCCTGAAGGTGCCCGTCCTGTTCCCCGGTGTGGTCGCCTTCCCGTTCACCGTCCACGGCGAGGCGGGCGCGGTGGAGGAGGCGAAGAACTGAGATGCCGTACGACGTCGGGCCACGCGCGCGGGACCGCGGCCAGGTCGCCATCGAGTACCTCGGGTTCATCCCGGTCCTGCTGCTGGTCGCCCTGGCCGGGGTCCAGCTCGGCCTGGTCGCCTACACAGCCCAGCAGGCCGGCACCGCGGCCCGCGCCGGTGCGCGCAGCGCCTCGCTGGACCAGGACCACCAGGGCGCCTGCCACAACGCGGTCAGCGACTGGCTGGCCGACGGCACGAGCTGTTCGAGCGCCGATCTGGGCGACTCCGTGCGGGTCACCGCCGAGATCGACATCCCCTCCCTGGTCCCCGGCTGGGACTTCGGACGGGCCACCCGGACGGCCACGATGCCCAAGGACCACTGACCCGACCACCGACCTGAGAGCCGACCCGAGATCCGACCCGACCACCGACCCGAGAGCCGACCCGAGATCCGAGGCGACCACCGACCCGACCGCGCGCGGGGAACCGACCGACGACCACGCAGGGACCGTACGAGCGAGGAGCACCGGACCATGAGCCTGCGGGCACGCATCAACTCCCCCGAGGAGAACGGCGGCCGGGGCGAGGACGGCCATCTGGTCGCCTCCTACCGCGCCAAGCTCCTGGAGGAGATCGACCTCGCGGAGATGGGCTCGCTGGCCGCGGCCGAACGCAGGGCGCGCCTGGAGCGGGTGCTCGGGCACATCATCAGCCGTGAGGGTCCGGTCCTGTCCACGGTCGAACGCTCCCAGCTCATCCGCCGGGTCGTCGACGAGGCGCTCGGCCTCGGCATCCTGGAACCGCTCTTGGAGGACGCCTCGATCACGGAGATCATGGTCAACGGCCCGGACGCGATCTTCGTGGAGCGCGGCGGGCGGGTGGAACAGCTCCCGATGCGCTTCGCCTCCGCCGACCAGCTCATGCAGACCATCGAACGGATCGTCTCCACCGTCAACCGCCGGGTCGACGAGTCCAACCCGATGGTCGACGCCCGGCTGCCGTCCGGCGAGCGCGTCAACGTCATCATCCCGCCGCTCTCGCTGACCGGCCCGATCCTCACCATCCGCCGCTTCCCGCGCTCCTACACGCTCCAGGAACTGGTCTCCTTCGGCTCCCTGGACGAGCACATGCTGTACCTGCTCGCCGCGCTGGTGCAGGCGAAGTTCAACATCATCGTCTCCGGCGCGACCGGCACCGGGAAGACGACCCTGCTCAACGCCCTCTCCGGGCTGATCCCCGGCGGCGAACGCATCATCACCATCGAGGACTCGGCGGAGCTCCAGCTCCAGCAGGCGCACGTCATCAGGCTGGAGTCGCGGCCCCCGAACGTGGAGGGCAACGGCCAGGTGACCATCCGCGACCTGGTCCGCAACTCGCTGCGCATGCGGCCCGACCGGATCGTCGTCGGAGAGGTCCGCGGCGGCGAGTCGCTCGACATGCTCCAGGCGATGTCGACCGGCCACGACGGCTCCCTGGCCAC
This sequence comes from Streptomyces sp. NPDC001443, assembly GCF_053597355.1. Lineage (NCBI taxonomy): Bacteria > Bacillati > Actinomycetota > Actinomycetes > Kitasatosporales > Streptomycetaceae > Streptomyces > Streptomyces sp. NPDC001443. The sequence continues at coordinate 310,224 of NZ_JBSFIA010000003.1, read as the reverse complement.
CGTCCACGCCAACAGCGCGGAGGACGCCCTGACCCGGCTCCAGACCCTCGCCTCCATGTCGGACGTCGAGGTCCCCTTCGTCGCGCTGCACGACCAGATCAACAGTGCCGTCGACGTCATCATCCAGCTCACCCGGTTCGCCGACGGCGCCCGCCGGATCACCGAGATCGCGCTCCTGGACAGCCACGGCGGCGAGCCCTACCGGCTGACCTCCGCCGCCCGCTTCGACGCCCGGCCGATGACCGCGGACGGCCGGGTCCACGGCGCCTTCCAGTACTTCCCGCTGCCCCGCCGTACCGCCGACCGCCTCTACATGGCGAGCCAGCCCCTCCCGCAGGCCTTCGGCGTCGCCCGTACGACCGAACAACTGGCCATCCGGGAAGCCCGGTAGAGACGGTAGAGACGGAGAGAACGGACCCCCTCATGGATCTCCAGACGCGCATCACCCTCACCACCGGCGTCACCCTGCTGGCCTGCCTCCTCGCCGTCGTCGGGCTGCGGGTTCACGCCTCCGGCCGCGCCCAGCGGGCGGCGCTGGTCGAGCGCCTCTCGCACACCGGCCGGCTCCCGGCCGGTGGACGCAGACGCCGCTTCCGCACCCTTGACCGCCGCCTGCGCCGCACCGGGGCGGGCCGGAAACTGGAACTGAGGCTGGCCGCGACCGGCCTGGACGTGACCCCCGGCGAGTTCTCCGTCTACATGACGGCGGCGGCGGTCGGCCTCTTCCTGGTCGGCCAGGCCTCCCTGGCCCCCTTCTTCGGCCCGATCGCAGGACTGCTCGGCATCTGGGCGGCCCTGCAGTTCCTGAACTGGCAGCGCCAGAAACGCATCGAGAAGTTCATCAACCAACTCCCCGAACTGGCCCGCATCCTGGCCAACGCCACCCAGGCCGGACTCGCCCTGCGCACCGCGATCGGCATGGCCGCCGAGGAGCTGGACGCCCCGGCCGGCGAGGAACTGGGCAAGGTCGCCGACCAGTTGGCGCTGGGCCAGTCCATCGACGACGCCCTGGGCGAGCTCGCCGACCGGCTCCCCTCGCGTGAACTGGTCGTCCTGGTCACCACCCTGGTGCTCTCCAACCGGGCGGGCGGGCAGGTGGTGGGCGCGCTGCGCAACCTCACCGAGACACTGGAGGAGCGCAAGGAGACACGGCGCGAGATCCGCACCCAGCTCTCCCAGGTCAACATGACGTCGTACGCCGTCCCGGTGCTCGGCGTCGGCTCCCTGTTCCTGATGAACGGGGTCAAGGACGGCGCCCTGGACCGCATGACCGGCTCGACCACCGGCCAGGCCTGCGTGATCATCGCGTTCGCGCTGTACGCGGTCGGTTTCGTCCTCATCCGCCGTATGTCCCGCATCGATGTCTGAGCCATCGGCCATCCGAGCACTCTGAGGACGAGGAAGGGAGCAACCCGTGTCCGGACACCAGGTGGGACTCGCCCTGGCGCTGCTCATGGGCCTGAGCGTGTGGGGTGTCTTCGCCGGCATCCGCATGTACCGGGCGGACGCCAAATTGCCCAGCGACCTCGCGCTGGCCCTGGAGGTCGGCGCCACCCGCACCGGAGCGGTCGACTCGCTCGTCGACCGGCTCGGCATGCGGTACGCCCCCGCCGTACTGCGCCTGATGGGCCCCACCCTGGTGGCCCGCTACCGCCGCAGGATCGACCTGGCGGGCAACCCCGGCGGTCTGACCATCGACCGTTACGCGGCCCGCCGCGCGGTCTACGGCGCGCTGGGCGGCGTCGGGGCCCTGGTGTTCCTCCTGCGCGGCCAGTACCTGATGGTCCTGCTGCTGCTGGCCTTCGGCGCGTTCTGGACCGAGGTCGGCATCTGGGCGGCGATCCGGGTCCGCAGGGACGTCATCGAACGGACGCTGCCCGACTTCCTGGACGTCCTCGCCGTCGTGGTCGGCGCGGGCCTCGGCTTCCGGCAGGCCCTGGACCGGGTGTCGAGCCGGTACGAGGGCCCGTGGGCGGACGAGATCCGCATCACCCTGCGCCAGATGGACCTCGGCATGAGCCGCCGCCAGGCCTTCGCGGAACTGCGCCGCCGCAACGACTCCGAGCAGGTCGCCATGTTCGTCACGGCACTCCAGCAGGGCGAGGAACTGGGCGCGCCCATCGTCGACACGCTGGTCGCCATCGCCAAGGACATGCGCCGCACGGACGCGCAGAACGCCCGCCGCAAGGCCGCCCGCGCGGTGCCGCGGGCCACGCTGGTGATCACCACGTTCATGGTCCCGGCCACCATGCTCCTGCTCGGCACGGGCCTGCTGCTGGGCTCGGGCACGGACTTCGGCTCCATCACGGGGAAGTAGGCGGGCGGGGTGACGGTGATGGCTACGTGGCGGCGGGCCCGGCGGACGAAAACCCGGCCGGGCGCTCGGGCGCGCACGAGCATGCGCGGGTGGCGGTGGGGCGCACGTCCGTGGGGGAGGGAGGCACGAGAGGCCGCACCCCCGGCCATCCCCATCCAGGTCAACGCCCTCCAGGCGATGTGCCGGCAGGTCTTCGGCTTCCGCCTGGCCATGATCGCCCTGGCCACCCCCTCCGCCCTCCTCAACGCCCATCCCGGTCTCGGCGCCCGTCTGGCCGGAGGGGCCGTCGTCGTCACCTTCATGACGAACTACGTCCTCTTCCGCGACTGGGAACGCTTCGGCCCCCTCCTCCTGCGCCACCCCACCCTGCTGGCCGTGGACACCCTCTTCGGCTCCCTGCTGCTGATCTCCGCGGGCCCGGACACGACCCTGGCCTACGTCAGCGTCTGCACCCCCTTGCTGGCCGGCATCGTCTACAGCTGGCGGGGCGCGGCCTGCTTCGCCTCCCTCCAGTCGCTGATCCTCCTGCTGGTCCACGCGTCCACGAAGAACCCCGGCGCGGGCCCAGCCGAGTCCCTGCTGCTGCCCGGACTCTGTGTCGTCACCGGCGCCCTCGGCTCGACCCTGCGCGGCCTGCTGCTCCGCTTCGGCGCCGCCACCCACGCCCTGAGCGCGGTGCAGTCCCGGCTGGCGGTGACGGAGGCGGTGGCCGCCGAACGGGCCCGGCTGGCCCGCGAGATGCACGACTCCGTGGCCAAGACCCTGCACGGGGTGGCGCTCGCGGCGGAGGCCCTGGCGGCCACGGCGGGCGCGGAGGACACCGACCCCGTACGGGTACGGCAGCAGGCCGAACTGGTGGCCCGCTCGGCCCGCCGCGCCGCCACCGAGTCCCGCGAACTCCTCACCGACCTGCGCGGCCGCACCGCCCCCGACGCCACCGACGTGCTGCACGAACTCGCCACCCGGACCAGCGACTTCAGCACCCGCACCGGTGTTCCGGCCACCTACCACCCCACCGGCGAACCGGTGGCGGCGCCGCCCGAGCTGCCCCCCGCCGTGGCCCGCCAGCTCCTGACCATCGCCGCCGAGGCCATGGAGAACGCCCACCGCCACGCGGCCCCCACCCACGTCGACGTCCGCGCGGGCGTCCACGGCGGCCTGCTGCGCATCAGCGTCTACGACGACGGCCGCGGCCTGCCGCCCGGCACCGACCTCGAACGACTGCGCAGCGAGGGCCACTTCGGCCTGATCGGCATGGTCGAACGCGCCGCCGCGGTCGGCGCCCGCATCCACATCGGCCGGGGCGGCCACACCCGGGGCACCGAGGTCAGCCTGGAACTGCACCTGGCGGCCGCCACCGCCCGAGAGGAGGCCTCGTGACGACGGACCGGCCGACCCGAGTCCCCGCGGATCCCCTGCGGGTCGTCGTGGCGGATGACAACCCCGTGGTCCGCGCGGGCCTGACCGCCCTCCTGACCGGCCGCGAGGACATCACGGTCGTCGCCGAGGCCGCCGACGGCCACGAGGCCTGCCTGGCGGCCGACCGCCACCGTCCCGACGTCGTCCTGCTCGACGTCCGGATGCCCGGCGTGGACGGCATCGCGGCGCTGCCCTACCTGGTCCGGATCGCACCGGTGCTGATGCTGACGTACACCGGGGAGGCGGAGACCGTCCGGGAGGCCCTGCTCAGGGGGGCGGGCGGCTATCTGGTCCACGGCGAGTTCACGGTGGACGAACTGGTCTCGGCCGTACGGGACATCAGGGACGGCAAGGCTCGACTCACGGCCACCGCGGCGGACGCGGTGCTGGCTCAACTGCGAGAATCGGATGCGATTGCACACGACGCAACATCGCCTCAGCCATTGCCCCGTACAACTTCTCCACAAAACCTTTCGCAGGTGCAACCAGGTGTGGGACAGTCGTCGTTGTCGGTGTCATCGTCCCAACTCAGCACGAGGGAGGCGGAGATCATGGACCTCATCGCGTCGGGCCTGACCAATCACCAGATCGCCGCCGCGTGCTTCATCAGCGAGAAGACGGTCAAGAATCACATCAACCGGATCTTCGCCAAGCTCCACAGCGCAAGTCGCTCGGAGGCGGTCGCCAAATGGCTGGGGGTGTCCTGAGATGACCGGACGGGAGCGGAATTGGGCCCACCGCTGGGCCCGTGGGCCCTTCACCGACATACGCGTTTCGCACTACCGTCCCGGCGACGCGACACCTGGAGGGGCACACCATGAACGGCTGGAAGAACACGACGGCCGAAGCGATGCGGCGCCGGGTCGGCGACCGGGGCCAGACCGCGGTGGAGTATCTCGGCATCATCGCGGTGGTGGTGGCGATCGTGCTGGCTATTACGGGGACGGACATCGGGCAGGCGATCTACGACGCGATCACGAAAAAGATCGCCGAAATCACCTGATGTCTCGTCGCAGTCTCTGCGACACAGGGCAGGCCTTCCCCATCTACATCACGGTGGTGGCGGGCCTGCTCTTTCTTGCGTTGGCCTATCTGGCAGTCGGCCAGGCGGCGGCGAACCGGAACGGCGCCCAGACGGCAGCCGACGCGGCGGCGCTCGCGGCGGCGCAGGACACCCGGGACCAACTCGCCGGGCAGTGGGTCACGGACCTGCTCGATCCGACCAAGTGGCAGGACGTCTTCGACGGCCGGGCCGCCGTCACCCCCTCGTGCTGGCGGGCCTATGAGCTGGCCCGGCAGAACGACGCCCATGTGACCGACTGCGGCCCCGACGGGCTGCTCGGTTACACGGTCGGCGTCCAGACGGACAAGTCGGTCGGGGACTCCGTCGTCCCCGGCACGGAGAACACGTACGCGAAGGCGTCCGCCACCGCCGTGATCGAGCCGCTCTGTACGTTCACGCTTCCGGGTGAGGGCGCCGGGGACGACGTACTGCCGCAGCTCGTCTGCAAGGACCGTGACTGGGACCTGGACCCGCACGACACCGCGACCCTCCCGCACCCCGAAGACCTCTTCGACGTCCATCTGGCCGACTGACATGCGAACGACGAGTGAAGGAAGCAGAGCGATGAGCATTCGGTTCACGGCTAAGGCTCGCAGGGGGGTGGTCGCGGCGACCGTGGTGGCCGGCCTGGCGCTCGGCGTGGTCGGTTGTGGCGGGGGCGGCGACGACGGCAAGAAGCCCGAGAGCACGGCATCCACTTCCAAAGGCGGCGGAGCGCAGCCGAGCACTCAGGAGGGACAGTCGGATACTCCGCTGGCCGAACTGAAGGGGTCGGATGGACTGCTTCTCCAGATCACTTCTGCCGAACGGGACTCCGGTGGATTCCTGACCGTGAACGGGACGTTGAAGAACGACGGAGCCGAGTTGGTCGTAGTTCCCGCAGCTCTGAGCGGCAACGAGACCGAGATCATCAGGCACGGCAGGTCGTTAGGGGGCGCCACCCTTGTGGATGCCAAGGGAAGGAAGCGCTACTACGTATTGCGAGACACGGACGGACGCCCGCTGACGACGACGGGTTTCTCGACGTTGAAGGCCGGAGAAAGCCTGTCCGTGTTCATGCAGTTCCCGTCGCCGCCAGCAGGCACGACGGAAGTCACCTTCCAGCTGCCGAATTTTGCGGCCGCTACCATCCAGATCTCCGGCTGAGGCCCCCCATGACCACCCGCCTCGCCCTAGCCCTCACCGCCCTGCTCGCCGCGAATCTCTACGCGGCCACCACCGCCCAGGCCGACGACACCCCCAGCGTCCCCCCGGGCACCGAGGCCACCGCCTCCGCCCCCGTCGAGGTCGACCCGAACGATCCCGATCTCAAGCTGCCCGAGGGCGCCACCCTCGCCAGTCCCAAGGTCCTGGACATCAAGTCGGTAGTGGAGGACCAGTCCGGGGACGAGCGCCGGGAGGACACCAACACGTCCGTGAAGTTCGCTCTCCAGGCGGAGGTCCTGTTCGGCAAGGACAGCGCGAAACTCGGCGCCGACGCGAAGGCGCGGATCGCCGCGATCGCCGAGGAGATCAAGAAGCAGAACGCGACGAACGTCCGCGTCTTCGGCTTCACCGACAACCTCGGCAGCTCGGCGCACGGTGACGTCCTGTCGAAGCAGCGCGCCAACGCCGTGCAGGACGTCCTCTCCCAGGACCTGAACGACCCGAACGTCACGTTCGAGGTGCGCGGCTACGGCGAGCAGTTCCCGATCTCGTCGAACGCGACGGAGGAGGGCCGCAGGAAGAACCGGCGGGTGGAGGTGTCGTTCCCGCGCTCGGAGAGCTGATCACCGCGTCCGCCTGCGCTGCTGCCTCACCTCCTGGTCGATGGCCCACGCGTCGGCGACCGGGCCCAGGTGGCCGAGCTTGTCGGGGTTGATGACCGAGCGGACGGTCTGGATCCGGCCGTCGAGGACGTCGAGGACGAGGGCGTGGAGCACCTTGCCGTCCCGGTCGCGGAAGACCGCGCCCGGCTGTCCGTTGACCTCGTGCTGTTCGAACGTGATGTCGATCCGGAGCATGAGCGGGTAGACGGTGGCGAGCAGACGGCTGACGTTGTCGGCGCCGCCGACGGCCCTGGCGAGCTGCGGGGCCTTGCCGCCGCCGTCCCCGACGAGCTGGACGTCGGCCGCCAGCAGGCTCTGGAGGCCGCCCACGTCACCCTGCGACAACGCCTCGAAGAACCGGCTCGCCAGTTCCTGCCGCTCCTGCCGGTCCGCCTCGAACCGGGGGCGCCCGGCCTGCATGTGCCGACGCGCCCGCACCACCAACTGCCGGCACGCCGCCTCCGAGCGGCCCACCGCCGAGGCGATGTCGTCGTAGCCGAAGGCGAAGACCTCCCGCAGCACGAACACGGACCGCTCCAGCGGGCTGAGCCGCTCCAGGAGCAGCAACGCGGCCATCGACACGGAGTCGGCCAGCTCGGCCGCCCGCGCCGGGTCCTGGTACGGATCGCTGAGCAGCGGTTCGGGGAGCCACGGGCCGACGTACTCCTCCCGGCGCACCCGGGCGGAGCGCAGCACGTCGATGGCGATCCGGGTCACCGTGGCCGACAGGAACGCCTTGGTCGACACGGGCCGGGTCGTCGAGGCGTCGAAGCGCAGCCAGCTCTCCTGCACCGCGTCCTCCGCCTCGCTCACGCTGCCCAGGATCCGGTACGCGATCGAGAACAGCAGTGGCCGCAGCTCCTCGAACTCCTCGGCCTTGTCCACTCGCTCGTCTCCCTGTAGTCCTCGGGCCGCCGTCAGTGGAACTCGCCGGCCTTGTAGTCCCCGGCGGGCTGCTGGGCGATGACGTTCAATCGGTTCACCATGTTCATGAAAGAGACCAGGACGACCAGGGCGGTGAGCTGCTCCTGGTCGTAGTGGTGCGCGGCGCGCGCCCAGACCTCGTCACTGACGCCGTCGGCCGCGTCCGCGACCCGGGTCCCCTGTTCCGCCAGTGCCAGGGCGGCCCGCTCGGCCTCGGTGAAGACCGTCGCCTCCCGCCACACCCCCATCAGAGCGAGCCGTACCGCCGTCTCGCCGGCGGCAGCGGCCTCCTTGGTGTGCATGTCCACGCAGGCGGCACACCCGTTGATCTGGCTCACCCGCAGCGCCACCAGTTCCTGTGTGGCGGCCGGCAGAGGCGACTCCTTCAGCGTCTTCCCGGCCGACATGAGGTACTTGAGGGCCTTGCCCGCGGTCGGGCTGGCGAAGTAGTTCAGTCGCGCGTCCATGGTGTGCTCCTCCGTGCTCGTCGGTGACCTCACCCCCGAGACGAGGCAGCCCGCGTCCCTGTGACATGGCGGACGGACGCGTTCGGTCAGAGCAGGTGGTCGGCCTTCCCGGCCTTGATCTCCAGGATCAGCGCGCGGAGTGCCTCACGGCTGTCCGTGGGGTGGTTCTCCTCCTGCCCGGCGACGGCGATGTAGGCGTTGCCCGAGGAGTCGGTCCCTATGCGGAAGCAGTTGTTGCCTTCGGCGCAATAGGGCTCTTCCCAGGTGATGTCGGCCATCGTGGCTGCTCCTCGGAGTTGGCGGGCGATGCTGTGGATGAGATCGCGTGCGGCCTGAGGCTCCAGCGACTTCGCGTGCCACCAGTCCATGTGGGCACGGTACTTGGCGAGTCGGGATTCCGCGTGGGTGAACTCGCCACCGTGGGCGGAGTCAAGCTGCACGGTGTCGAGCCGGGGGACGACTCCGCCCCCGGCCTCGACGGACGACCGGCCCTCGCCGCCCACCCCCGAGGCCCTGGCCTACAGCCTTACCCCCCCCCGCCGCCCCGCAGACCCCGTCGATCGCGAGGGCGGCCACGCGCACGATCCTGCGCGCCCACGGACTCGCGGACGTGGTGGAGCCGGCGGTGCACGTGGTGAACGAACTGGCCACCTGCGCCTGCCGGTTCGCGCCGGACGCCGAGGTGTACGTGTCCCTGCGTTACCGCGACGGCGCCCTGCGGGTGATCCTCTGCGACGGTCACCCGCGCCACGCCCACCCACGCCTCGCCACCGCCTGCGACACCCGGCGCCGTGCCGCGCTGCGGGTGCTGGCCTGTGTGGTCAGGGCCCGCGAGGGCGACTGGGGTTTCGACGCGGCCCACGAACCCGCAGGCGGGACGCGCATGTGGGCGGTGCTGCCACGCGCCACGACGACGGCATACCTCGGGAGTTGACGCCGGGAGCGCGCGGATCACTTCCCGTCGGCGTCGATGCGCACCCGTACGCCCGCCCTCACTCCCCAGCCCGCCATGGCCCCCGCCTCCGCCTCCAGTACGTGCCGGGAGCGGAGCCGGGGCAGGCCCAGGCGGCCGGGTTTCATGGTGCGTACGGCGATGACGTCGAGCCGGCGGTCGAGATAGGCGACGTCGATGGGGATGCGCATCCGGAAGGTGTGCACGCCGCTCGCGGGGGACAGCAGGATCGCCCCGTCGACACGGTCGCGGCCGAGCAGCCCCTTCGTCCGGGCGCGATAGGACGTGGCGATCTCCAGCGGCACGGTGACCGGCTCCTCGTCCTCCGGCCGCTCCCCACGCACCCTCAGTTCTCCCCGCCCGTCCCGCCAGCGCCGTCCCATGCCGGTCACCTCCCCCGCCGCGGCCCGGGGGAACCGTCCGCGGCGCACTCCCGTGGGACCGGGCGGCCGGAGGAAAATGAGCGGCGCCAGTCGGCCGGGCCCTGTCAGGATCGCCGTATGAGCCAGGGCACGCGCGCGTTCGAGGACCTTGTCGCGGAAGGCACGGCCGTTCCCACCGAGGGCTGGGACTTCTCCTGGTTCGAGGGCCGGGCCACCGAGCAGCGGCCGTCGTGGGGCTACGCGGTGTCGAAGGCGGCGCGGCTGTCGCGGGCCACCGCCGTGCTCGACCTCCAGACCGGGGGAGGGGAGGTGCTCGACTTCGCCCTCGGGCGTGCCGAGCGGGCCCCCCTGCTGACCGTCGCCACCGAGGGGTGGCCCCCCAACGTGGCCAAGGCGACCGCGCTGCTCGGCCGGCGCGGTGTCGCGGTGGTGGCCGTCGAGGAGGACGCGCCGCTGCCCTTCGCGGACGGCGCGTTCGACCTCGTCGTCAGCAGGCACCCCGTGCGGCCGCAGTGGGAGGAGATCGCCCGGGTCCTCGCCCCGGGCGGCACGTACTTCGCCCAGCACGTGGGACCCGCCAGCGTGGTCGAACTCGTCGAGTACTTCCTGGGCCCGCAGCCGGAGGCGGTACGCGGCGCCCGGGACCCCGGCCGGGAACGCGCCGACGCCGAGGCGGCCGGGCTGGAGGTCGTCGGACTGCGGGCGGAGCGGCTGCGGGTGGAGTTCCACGACATCGCCGCCGTCGTCCACTTCCTGCGCAAGGTGATCTGGATGGTCCCCGGCTTCACGGTGGAGGCGTACGAGCCCAGGCTGCGCGCCCTGCACCGGCGCATCGAGACCGAGGGGCCCTTCGTCGCCCACAGCACCCGCCATCTCTTCGACGCCCGCAAGCCCGGCTCGGCCCCGGCGGCCGACCGGGCGTAGGACCGCCGAGCGCGACCCGCCGTCCGCGACCCGCCGTCCGGGACGCGCCGTCCGGGACCCACCGACCGGGGCGCGCCCACCGGGACCCGTCGACCGGGACCCGTCGACCGGGACGCGCCGAGCGGGCGCGTCGAAGACACCCGTCGGAGGCGCGCGGCGGAGGTGTCGGCCGGAAGTGGCCGGGAACCGTCGGCCGTCGACCTGCGGATCGGGTGCCACGCGTACGGCCGGGCCCACCCTGGCCCGTGGACGATTCACCCGGACGGCCTCGTGAATCGGTCAAGTCACCCTCTTCGGGGCAGAACTCCACTGTGTCTGCACGGAGTTTCCACATCGTTACCGGAGTGGCTGGTTTCCCCCCTCGACCTCACGTAAGTTCAGGGCGGGCAATTCGCGCCAGCAAAGCTGTGTGTCGGTACCGCGCGGTGGAGGGGACTGCGCGGTGCCGCGCCGGTGCCGGCCGGGTCGCTCCACCGTCAAGCCGCGTCAGCGGGCGGCGTCGCCCGTCAGGGGGGACGCGGACGGTGACACGCCCGGGGCTCCCGGGATCCGCCGGGTCCGCCGGAACTCTCCCGTCTCCGGTCGTCTCAGGCGAAACACCAGGCGAGCAGCCCTGTTTCGGCCACGCGAGCCCCCGGAATCTCATCTTCAGGCACCATCGAGGCGTCGCCGTCCGACTCCGGAGAGTAGTTGTGGGGCGCCGATGCACGCAGCATCACTTACGAAGGGTTATGGTGGAACCCCCCCCTCGGGCCGGTCCGTCTCCCCCCCCCCACGGACCGGCCCGTTTTCTTTGGCCCGCGCACAGCGCTCGATTCCCCCGCGCGCCCGACCCCGTGCGCCCCCAACGATCCACACCCCCAAATCCCGCCCCGGCCGTGCAGCCGTTAGGCTTCGCCCGCGGGGACCGCCACCGTATGGAGGGGCTGACAATCACGTGAACCTGCGCGACAGGCTGCGCGGCCTGCTGGTGAGGCTGTACGCACGCCGGGTGGAAGGTCACCTGGACCACGCTCAGGTGCCCAAGCACATCGGCGTGATCGTGGACGGCAACCGCCGCTGGGCGAAGGCCGCCGGCTCCACCGCCGCGCAGGGCCACCGGGCCGGTGCGGACAAGATCGAGGAGTTCCTCGGCTGGTGCACCGAGACGGACGTCGAGGTCGTCACCCTCTGGCTGCTGTCGACGGACAACTTCGACCGTCCCCAGGAGGAACTGCTCCCGCTTCTCGGCATCATCGAGGACGTGGTCCGCTCCCTGGCCGCCGACGGACGCTGGCGCGTGCACCACGTCGGCACCGCCGACCTGCTGCCGTCCGGCATGCAGACCGTGCTGAAGGAGGCGGAGGAGAACACCGCCCACGTCGACGGGATACTGGTCAACGTCGCCATCGGCTACGGCGGCCGCCAGGAGATCGCCGACGCCGTGCGCGCGATGCTCCACGACGCCCACGACAAGGGCGTGTCGATGGAGGACCTCGCCGAGTCCGTCGACGTCGACATGATCGGCCGCCACCTCTACACCGGCGACCAGCCCGACCCCGACCTCGTGATCCGCACCAGCGGCGAGCAGCGGCTGTCCGGTTTCATGCTGTGGCAGACGGCCCATGCGGAGTACTACTTCTGTGAGGTCTTCTGGCCGGCCTTCCGCAAGGTCGACTTCCTGCGCGCCCTGCGCGACTACGCGGCACGCCACCGGCGCTTCGGCGGCTGAGAGCCCGTCGGACCACGACGGGGGAGTACACGGGACCCCGGGGATCCCGTTCGACACGGACGTCACACGGAGTTCATCGGCGCGCCGTCATATGCCGTGGCATGAGCGTGCATCTTGGAGGGCATAAGCCAGACAGGTCGGTGCCCGAACCACGGGTACCGCATCTCAGCGGACGGCTCGGGGCCGTCCGCCCGGGAGGCCCTTTGCACCAGCCCGACCGTGTGTTCCCAGCACGGACGCAGCCGCGGAGGGCCGGTTCTCGGCCCGCCGTGCATCGGCGCCGTCAACCGGTCCAGCTCCTTCTCGTCGCTCCCCGACCTCATCCGAGGGGGTACGTCCTTCCGTGGTGACCAGCACAAAGCGCCGCACGCCTGACCGGCGCACCTATGTTCTCGACACCAGCGTCCTGCTGGCCGACCCGAACGCCCTGACCCGCTTCGACGAGCACGAGGTCGTGCTCCCGATCGTCGTGGTCACGGAACTGGAGGCCAAGCGGCACCATCCCGAACTCGGCTACTTCGCCCGGCAGGCGCTGCGCCTGCTCGACGACTACCGGGTCCGGTACGGCCGTCTCGACTCCCCCATTCCGATCGGGGATCTCGGCGGTACCGTCCGTGTCGAGCTCAACCACTCGGACCCCAGCGTGCTGCCTTCCGGCTACCGCCTGGGGGACAACGACTCCCGCATCCTCGCGGTGGCCCGGAATCTCCAGGCCGAGGGGTTCGACGTCACCGTCGTGTCGAAGGACCTGCCGCTGCGGATCAAGGCGTCGTCCGTGGGTCTCCTCGCCGAGGAGTACCGCGCCGAGCTCGCCATCACGGACTCCTCCGGCTGGACCGGGATGTCCGAACTGACGCTGTCCGGCGAGCAGGTGGACATCCTCTTCGAGGAAGGGCACGTGTACGTGCCGGAGGTCTCGGACCTCCCGGTGCACACCGGCCTGACCATCCAGTCCGAGCGCGGCAAGGCGCTCGGCCGGGTGTCCCCCGAGGGCAACATCCGTCTGGTGCGCGGGGACCGCGAGGCGTTCGGCATCAAGGGGCGCAGCGCCGAGCAGCGGATCGCGCTCGACCTGCTCCTCGACCCGGACATCGGGATCGTGTCGATGGGCGGCCGGGCCGGCACCGGCAAGTCGGCGCTGGCGCTGTGCGCGGGTCTGGAGGCGGTCCTGGAGCGCCGTCAGCACAAGAAGGTCATGGTCTTCCGCCCGCTGTACGCGGTGGGCGGGCAGGAGCTGGGCTACCTGCCCGGCTCCGAGGCCGAGAAGATGAGCCCCTGGGCCCAGGCGGTCTTCGACACCCTCTCCGCGGTCACCAGCCGGGACGTCATCGAGGAGGTCACCGCGCGCGGGATGCTGGAGGTCCTCCCGCTCACCCACATCCGCGGCCGCTCGCTGCACGACGCGTTCGTGATCGTGGACGAGGCGCAGTCGCTGGAACGGAACGTCCTGCTGACCGTTCTGTCCCGGATCGGCGCGAATTCGCGTGTCGTCCTCACCCATGACGTGGCGCAGCGGGACAATCTGCGCGTCGGCCGCTACGACGGCGTGGTCGCCGTCGTGGAGAAGCTGAAGGGGCATCCGCTGTTCGCCCACATGACGCTGACCAGGTCCGAGAGGTCCCAGATCGCCGCACTTGTGACCGAAATGTTGGAGGACGTCCAGCTCTGACAATTCATGGAACGGTTGTCCTGTCGAGGCCCGTTACATGAATTCGGCGCCGCTCGACGAAGGCAATGAGCCTAGTCGGGCGGCGCCTTCGTGCGTGGGCGTTTCGCGAAAACCCCTGGGCCAAACGAGGTGTGAGCTTTCACACGCAACTCAGAATTGCCTTGCGTCGTCGTGTTACGGCAGAGTCTCACTCCTGTCAGGCCCCCGCATACGACACACCTGTACCTCTGGACGTACTCCCGCACTTCGGTGAGGGCGGTACGGCACGACGGAGGCACGAGCCCAACTCCATAGCGTCGTCGTATGCCGCCCACTCTTCACGTGGCTCTCCCGCGCAGGGAGTTGCCCGCCGGGCCCGCGCCTCCCGTGACCCCGCAGTTGGGAGGCCAGCGACAGGGGCACGATTGCGTCCGCCAGGGTCACCGAAGCGGGCGACGCTGGAAGGAAAACCGTGTGAGCCGGATCTCGGTCCGGGGATTCGCAGTGGCCTCGGCCACCGCGGTCACCGCCGTCGGAAGCGTTGTCGGTGTTGCCTCGGGCAGCGTTGCGCAGCCCAACGACGCAGAGGCGACGGCAAGCGACTCGACGCTGCTCCTCGCGGACATCCCCGCGGGTCAGCAGGCCCAGGTGCAGACCGCGTCCCTGACGCAGCAGGCTGACGCCCAGGCCATCGCCGCCGACGCGAGCGCCAAGAAGGACGCCGAGGAGGCCGCCCGCAAGGCTGCCGCCAAGACCGCGGTCGCGAAGAAGGAGGCCGCCGAGGAGGCGGCCAAGAAGCGCGCCGAGGCGAAGGAAGCGGCGAGCCGCAGCGCGGTGCGCGACGCGTCCACCTTCTCCGTGCAGAGCTCCTACACGGTCGCGCAGATCCAGGCGATGGCGCGCCAGATGGTGCCGAGCGCCCAGTTCCAGTGCTTCAGCAACATCGTGAACCACGAGTCGAGCTGGAACTACCACGCCGTCAACGCCTCCTCCGGCGCCTACGGCCTGTTCCAGGCGCTGCCCGCCGGCAAGTACGCCTCCGCGGGCGCGGACTGGCAGACCAACCCGGCCACCCAGATCAAGTGGGGCCTCAGCTACATGAACGGCCGCTACGGCAGCCCGTGCGAGGCCTGGTCCTTCTGGCAGGCGAACAGCTGGTACTAGACGGCCCCGGCCGTCGACGCTCAACCTCACGAAGCCCCTCCCCGTCCTTGGGGGAGGGGCTTCGCCCTGTACGGTCGGAAGCGACGACTCCAGGGGGAGTGGTGGGGAGAGACGGGGGAAGAGGGCGGATCATGTCGCGAGTGCCAGGGTGGCTCAGCCGGATCGGTGCGAGGCTGACCGAGATGGGCGAGCGCCTCGACGAGCGCCGCGCCGAGGTCGAGCGGGAACACGCGGACCTCGCGCCGCCGTCCGTGCCGTCGTCCCCGTCCCCCGCGCCGCCCGCGCCGTCCCCGGCGCCCGCGCGGGCCCAGGCCGGCGTACCCGGGTCCGCGCCGTCCGATCCGGAGGCGGCGCAGTACGAACTCGCCGCCGTCGCCGTCCGCCCGGACCCCGCGCAGGCGGTCCCCTGGGCCGTACGGGTGGCCTCCGAGGCGGGCTGGCGGCTGCTGGTCCTGGCGGGCACCGTCTGGGTGCTGATGCGGGTCATCAGCGCCGTACAGCTCGTGGTGCTCGCCTTCGTGGCGGCGCTGCTCATCACCGCCCTGCTCCAGCCGACGGTGGCACGGCTGCGGCTGCTCGGTGTGCCGCGCGGCCCGGCCACCGCGCTCACGGCCGTCCTCGGCTTCGTGGTCATGGGGCTGATCGGGTGGTTCGTGACCTGGCAGGTCATGGAGAACATCGACGACCTCTCCAACCAGGTCCAGGACGGCATCGACGAACTGCGCAAGTGGCTGCTGAACAGCCCCTTCCACGTCACGGACAAACAGATCAACCAGATCGCCAAGAACCTGCGCGAGGCGATCGGCGCGAACACCGACCAGATCACCTCGGCGGGCCTGGAGGGCGTCACGGTCGTGGTCGAGGCCCTGACCGGCATCCTGCTGACCGTCTTCTCGACGCTCTTCCTGCTCTACGACGGCCGGCGCATCTGGGAGTGGTCGCTGAAGCTGGTCCCCGCGGCCGCCCGTCCGGGTGTCGCCGGCGCCGGACCGCGTGCCTGGCGCACCCTGACGGCCTACGTCCGCGGCACGGTGATCGTCGCCCTGATCGACGCCATCTTCATCGGCCTGGGCATCTACTTCCTCGACGTCCCGATGGCCGTCCCGCTGGCCGTGTTCATCTTCCTCTTCTCCTTCATCCCGCTGGTCGGCGCGGTGGCCTCGGGCGCGCTCGCGGTCCTCGTCGCGCTGGTCACCCAGGGCGTCTTCACGGCCGTCATGACCCTGGCCGTGGTCCTCGCGGTGCAGCAGATCGAGGGCCACGTCCTGCAGCCGTTCATCCTGGGCCGCGCGGTGCGGGTGCACCCGCTGGCGGTGGTCCTGTCCGTCGCCGCGGGCGGCATGATCGCGGGCATCGGCGGCGCGGTGGTCGCGGTGCCGCTGGTCGCGGTGACCAACACGGTGGTCGGCTACCTGCGTTCGTACGCCCAGGGTCCGGCCCTGCGGACGTCCCCCGTCCCGCGGGGCGCGACGGTGCTGGACGCGGCCCCGGTGGACCCGCCGGTGATCCCGCCGAAGCAGCCCTGACGGGACGACGGAACGGGCCCCGCCCACCGCGAGGGTGAACGGGGCCCGAAAGAGCGTGGCTCGGGCGGAGTTACTCCGCCAGCACCGCCTCCGCGTCCAGCGTGACGCCGACCGCCTGGATCACCGAGGCGATCTTGAAGGCCTCCTGGACGACCTCACGGTCGACGCCGGCCTTGCGCAGCACCTGCTCGTGCGAGTCGAGGCACATGCCGCAGCCGTTGATCGCGGAGACCGCGAAGGACCACAGCTCGAAGTCGACCTTGTCGACGCCGGGGTTGCCGATGACGTTCATCCGCAGACCCGCGCGCAGGGTGCCGTACTCGTGGTCCGACAGCAGGTGGCGGGTGCGGTAGAAGACGTTGTTCATCGCCATCACCGCGGCGGCGGCCCTGGCCGCCGTGTACGCCTCGGGCGACAGGTTCGCCTTGGCCTCCGGCGCCAGTTCGCGCAGCACGATCGGCGAGCGCGAGGCGATCGCGGTCGCCAGCACCGTGCCCCAGAGCTGCTGGGCCGGCAGGTCGGAGTTGCCGATGACCGAACCCAGGTTGAGCTTCAGGTCCTTGGCGTAGTCCGGGACGAGCGCCTTCAGGGAGTCGAGGGACATCCGTCACTCACCGGCCAGCAGCGCGCCCGCGTCCAGCGTGTCCTCGCCCTTGGTCCAGTTGCACGGGCAGAGCTCGTCCGTCTGGAGCGCGTCCAGGACCCGCAGGACCTCCTTGGGGTTACGGCCGACGGAACCGGCGGTCACCATGGAGAACTGGATCTCGTTGTTCTGGTCGACGATGAAGACGGCGCGCTTGGCGAAGCCGTCCTCGCCCTCGATGCCCAGGTCGCGCATCAGCTCGTGCTTGGAGTCGGCCATCATCGGGAACGGCAGGTCACGCAGGTCGTCGTGGTCCTTGCGCCAGGCGTGGTGCACGAACTCGGAGTCACCGGAGAAGCCGAGGACCTGGGCGTCACGGTCGGCGAACTCGTCGTTCAGCTTGCCGAAGGCCGCGATCTCGGTCGGGCACACGAAGGTGAAGTCCTTGGGCCACGCGAAAACGATCTTCCACTTGCCCTCGTAGGTCTTGTGGTCGATCGTCTCGAACTCCTTGCCCTTCTCCAGCGAGACACAGGCAGTCAGTTCGAACTGGGGGAACTTGTCACCGACAGTGAGCACGGGCTCTCCTTGCAGCGAAGAACTACCCCTTGTGGGGGCGTTTCTCATGGGTTGGATCGTTTCGATGGTGGCACAGGCTGCATTGATTAGGGAAATAGCTACACTCTGTGGTGTTGATCGGAGGTGGTTATTAGTGACCATGAGTACGGGAAGCAAGCGACGCCAGCCCAGCCTCGCCCAGCTGCGCGCCTTCGCCGCCGTCGCCGAGCATCTGCACTTCCGTGACGCGGCCGCGGCGATCGGCACGAGCCAGCCCGCGCTCTCCGGCGCGGTGTCCGCGCTGGAGGAGACGCTGGGCGTGACGCTGCTGGAGCGTACGACCCGCAAGGTGCTGCTCTCGCCCGCGGGCGCCCGGCTCGCCGTACGCGCGAAGGCCGTGCTGGCGGAGGTCGGCGCCCTGCTGGAGGAGGCGGAGGCGCTGCGCGCCCCCTTCACCGGCGTGCTGCGCCTCGGGGTCATCCCCACCGTCGCGCCCTACCTCCTGCCCACCGTCCTGCGCCTGGTCCACGACCGCTATCCGCACCTCGACCTCCAGGTCCACGAGGAGCAGACCGCGAACCTCCTCGACGGCCTGGCCACCGGCCGGCTCGACCTGCTGCTGCTCGCGGTGCCCCTCGGGGTGCCCGGCACGGTCGAGATCCCGCTGTTCGACGAGGACTTCGTGCTCGTCACTCCCCTCGGCCACCGGCTCGGCGGCCGGTCGGAGATCCCGCGCGAGGCGCTCAGGGAGCTGAACCTGCTGCTCCTGGACGAGGGCCACTGTCTGCGCGACCAGGCCCTGGACATCTGCCGCGAGGCGGGCCGGGAGGACGCCCCGGTGACCACGACCGCGGCCGGTCTGTCCACCCTCGTCCAGCTCGTCGCCGGCGGTCTAGGCTGCACCCTGCTGCCGCGCACCGCCGTCAAGGTGGAGACGACCCGCAGCACCGAACTGCTCACCGGATTCTTCGCCGACCCCGCCCCGACCCGCCGGATCGCGCTCGCGATGCGGACCGGGGCCGCGCGCGGTGCCGAGTACCAGGAACTGGCGGCCGCGCTACGGGAGGCGCTGCGTCCGCTGCCGGTGCGGGTGCTCGACCAGAGCGTCTGAAAACCTCAACCAATCGTTCAAATGCGCGCCGAACAAATCTCCTTGCGTGACCTGGTACGTCAACTTCCGTCACCTGGCGACAGGTGGGAAGACCCCCGCCGGAATGCGCGACCGCGCTGATACACATACCCCCTCAGCGTTATGCGTCAGCCGTATGTGCGAAATCCCAAGGGGAGTGATGTCGGGCATTCGTGAGGGCACTCGGGATTCTCTCGGCCGGGTCGGCTACGACCTGTTGTCGCGCTCGCTGATGGACCGCGGGCGGGAATGGTTCACCGGGGAACTGCGGGTGGCCGGATCACCCGGGGGCAGCTTTCACCTGCGCAACGGACTGGTCGTCTCGGTCGAGAGCCCCGGCGCCCCCGGCCCCGGCGCCCTGCTGCTGCGCTCCGGCCGGGTCAGCGGCGAGCAGTGGGACGAGCTGATGCGGGAGTCCGGCGGCTCGCGCTGGCCGGCCGGCGGGCTGATCGCCCACGGGTACGCCGGAGCCGCCCAGCTCAGGGTGGTCTGCATGATGGCCTTGCAGGACGCCACGTTCGCGATCGTGGCCGGCCGGGTCGACGACTGCGAACCCGCCGAGGGGGCCGAGCCGCCCGCCGCCCCGGTCGCCGTGGGCGAGGCGTCGGCCCGGTTGCTCCAGGACGCGACCCGCAAACTGACCGCCCTCGTCGCGCTGCCGTACCCGGTACGGCCCGACCGGGAACGGCCCGTGCCCGCCCTGCTCTCCCGCGCCGGAGTGCGGCTGACCGAGTTGCAGAGCGAGCTGCTCGTCCACGCCGACGGCCGACGCACCGCCCGCGACCTGGCCTTCCGCACCGGGCGCGGGGTCTACACCGTCACGGTCGAACTCGCCCGGATGCTCGGCGAAGGGCTGCTGGAGTGCGCCGACGCGCCCGCGCCGATCCCGGTCCGGCTGCCGCCCGACTTCCAGGGCGTCCACCCCAGGGAGGCGCCCCCGCCGCCCGAACCGCCCCCGCGAGCCACCGAACCGTCCTCGCGACCCACCGAACTGCCCCGCAGGAAAACCCACCGCGAAATGAACGGCCAGTCCCCCCACATGAAAAAGAAGAACAGATGCGATCGGAATTAGGGGAGTTGCATATATGGACCACAAGGCCCTCGCGCAGGAAATGCGCGGCCTGCGTGAGCAGGTGGCCGGCATCACCGACACCGCCGTGGCCGCCGCCGACGGACTGCTCATCGCGGCGGACACCGCCGACTCCATCGACCCGGAGGGCCTGGCCGCCCTAGCGGCGGCGGGGCTGGGACTCGCCCGCCGTACCGCCGACGCGACCGACCGGGGTGCCCTGCACCGGACGGTGACGTACGGCAGCCACGGCTGCGCCGCCTTCTACGCCGTCGGCGACACCGCGCTGATGGTCGTACTCGGTGACGAGGGCATGGACGTGGACCGCCTGCACATGGCGACCCAGCCGGCCCTGAGCCGGATCGGCTCGATCCTCACCGCGCAGGACAGCAAAGCCCCCGAGGGAGTGTGAAGGGATGGCGACGAAGCGAATGTCCCCAGGTTTCTCCGACCAGGTGATGGGCCTGGTCAAGTCTCTGCGTACCGATGCCCCCGACTGCGTCGCGGCCGGCGCGGTCGACATGTCCACCGGGATGCTGCTGTCGTACGAGACCGTCGACAACCATCCGCCCGAGGTGCTCGACCTGCTGGCCGGAGCGACGCTCGACCTGTTCCAGGGCCGTACGGTCGTGATGATCGAGGACGTCTTCAAGGAGCGTCGCGGCATCGCCAGCGACAACCACTTCTTCCAGGAGATCCTGGTCAACAGCGAGAACCTCACCCACCTGTTCATCCGGATGAACGACCAGCAGGACGTCGTCGCCGTGGTGGTCTGCCGCAAGTCGGTGAACGTGGGCATGCTGTTCGCCCAGGTCCGCCGGGTGGTGCGGGAGTACAGCCTCTGAGCGCGGCGGTCCTCGAACACGGCGCGGGCCCCTCCGGCCGGAGGGGCCCGCGACCGGCGCCGCCCGTCTACTCCGTGCGCAGCCCGTCGGGCCGCATCAGCCGCAGCAGCGGCGGCAGACTGCACAGGGTCACCACCAGGACGACCGCGGCGCCGAAGCCGGTCATCGCCAGGACGCTCGCCCAGTCGATCCGCACCGCGGTCGCCGTCATCCGCAGCAGCACCGCGCCCAGCGACAGACCCACCGTCATGGCCAGCAGCAGACCGAGCGCGATCGGTATCGCCGTCTGCCACAGCACCGACAGGCCCAGCGTGCGCCGCCGGGTGCCGAACGCGACCAGCGCCGACAGCAGCTTCCTGCGCTCGCGCAACTGCTCGAGCTGGGAGACCAGCAGACTCGCGCCGATCAGCGCCAGCACACAGGCGGCGCCCACGGACAGGCCGGTGCGGATGGAGCGGTACTGCCCGGACTGCACGGTGGACGACCAGGTCATCGGGTCCAGCAGCGGATCGATCCGGGCGGCCGTGTTGCGTACGTACTCCTGCGCGTCGCGGACGGCGGGGTCGAGGCCGAGGTAGACCTGCCCGCGGATGCCCGCCGCGGCCCCCGTGGGCAGCGCCGACGGCGTGAACAGGAACCCGCCGCGCTTCACACCGGTCGGGTCGGGGCGCGACTGCGCCTGCTTCAGTCCCTGCGGCACCGGCCAGGCGACGGTGACGCTGTCCTTGTCCTCCTCGCCGTCGGCGGGGTCGAGGAACAGCGTGCCGGACTTGGCCAGTTGCCGGGTGCTGTCGTCGTAGTCGGCGCCCCGCAGCGCGAAGACATCACCCTCACGGCAGGACGGCAGCGTCGCCACCTCGCGCAGGGCCGCGCAGTCGCCCACGGTCACCTGGGCGTTCAGCTCGGCGGACATCCGCCGCTCGCCCAGATTCCCCTCGGACAGCGCGACGGCCTTGCGCACCCCCCGGGTGGCGGACATCTCCCGCGTCATCCGCGCCGCCGGGATCCCGGCCGGCACGCTCACCGACATCTGCGCCCGGCTCACGTCCTGGCCGGTCGACTTGGTGTAGTCCGCCTCCACCCCGGTGAACAGCATCTGCAACGCGATCGCGCCGGCCACCGCCACGGCGATGCCGTTGACCATGCGGGCCGCCGTGCCGCTGCTCAACTGGAGCCTGCGCACCGCCAGTTGCCAGGCGACCCCGTCCGGGTTCAGCCGGGCGACGACCGCCTCGACGACCCAGGGCAGCAGGGCGGTGATCCCGACGAGCAGCAGCAGCACACCACCGGTGACCAGGTACTGGTTGAAGTTCCCGCTCGAGCCGCCCTGGCCGAGCATCGGGTAGAGCAGCGCCAGTCCGCCGGCCGGCAGCAGCAGCCGCCACCACAGCCGGCGCCGCGGGGGCCGGGCCGTGCGCACCACGCCGAGCGGCTCGATGACCACCCCGCGCAGTGCGAACAGCGTGACCAGCACGGCGGCCGCCGGCACGGCGACCGCGACCAGCGCGGCGAGTGCGGGGGAGGGGTTGAGATAGCTGGGGAACACGCTGACCCGGAACACCTCCGCGGTGCCCGCGATCTGGCGCCCGATCAGGAAGAAGCCGGCACCCAGGACCAGTCCGAGGAGCGCGCCCGCGAGCGCCTCGCCGGCCGCGATCCGGCGCACCATCCGGCCGTCCGAGCCGATCAGCCGCAGCGCCGCGAGCCGCTGGTCGCGCCGCTCACCGCCGAAGCGCACGGCCGTGGCGATGAACACGGCGACCGGCATCAGCAGCACCACGAACATGACCAGGACCAGCAGGAGCAGCACCGGGTCGCTCTGCGACGCGGGGAACGGGTTCGGCTCGCCGAACTGGCTGATCCGGGCCACCTGCGGCGGGTCGATCCGTCCGGCGAGGTCGTCGGCGCCCGCGTAGTAGGCGAGCTCGTGCGAGCCGATGAGCCCGCTCTCCGCGATGGTCCCGGTGATCCGGTACGGCAGCCGCTCCCGCAGCAGCCGGCCGCCGTCGGAGGCGAGCAGCTCCTTCAGCGCGGGGGAGACCACCATCTCGCCCGGTGCCGGGAACGCCCGCAGGCCCGGCGGCAGCGGCGCCCGGGAGCCCTCGCGCTGCATCAGCCTGCCGCGTACGTCCTCGCCGCGGTAGGTGGAGTCGATGTCCGCGATCACCAGCGTGTCGTCGGCCGCGGGCCTCGGGTTGTAGTCGTACGTGTAGTCCCGCCGCGCCTGCTCGCGGTCGTGCCGCACGGACAGCACGTTCGGCAGGGCGGTGGTGAGCAGCAGCAGCGCCACCCCCAGCCCGACGCCGACCGCGGTGAGCACGGTCCGTATCCAGCCCTCGCGCCCGCCGGTGAAGGCGAAGCGGACCCCCATGGCCAGATCCCGGGACCGGCCCCAGGACCTCGAACCGTCCGGAGCGCGCAGGTTCCCCCACCGCACGCTCATACGGCCCGCTCCATGTCCCGGGACCTGCCGTCGCGTACGACGATCTCGCGGTCGGAGTAGGCGGCCACCCGGGCCTCGTGCGTGACCAGGACGACGGCGGTGCCCGAGGTGCGGGCCGCGTCGGTGAGCAGCTCCATCACGCGCTCGCCGTTGAGCGAGTCCAGGGCGCCGGTGGGCTCGTCGGCGAAGACCACCCGGGGGCCGGTGACCAGGGAGCGCGCCACGGCGACCCGCTGCCCCTGGCCGCCGGAGATCTCGCCGGGCCGCTTGGCCGCGAGGTCGTCCACCTCCAGCCGCTCCATCCAGCCCAGGGCGGCCTTCTCGGCCGCCTTGCGGGAGGTGCCGTTCAGCCGCAGCGGGAGGGCGACGTTCTCCACGCAGGTCAGCTCGGGCACGAGCCGGCCGAACTGGAAGACGAACCCGAACTCCGAGCGGCGCAGCGCGCTGCGCCGGGTGT
The DNA here is from genome assembly GCF_053597355.1 of Streptomyces sp. NPDC001443. Lineage (NCBI taxonomy): Bacteria > Bacillati > Actinomycetota > Actinomycetes > Kitasatosporales > Streptomycetaceae > Streptomyces > Streptomyces sp. NPDC001443. Next base: position 286,834 of record NZ_JBSFIA010000003.1, on the reverse strand, counting down.
CGCTCATGGTCGCCATCTCCTGGCCGTCGTAGAGGATCGACCCGGAGTCGGGGGTGACGATCCCGGCGAGGCAGTGCAGCAGCGTCGACTTGCCGGAGCCGGAGGGCCCCATCACGGCGACGACCTCGCCGGGGTGGATGGAGAACCCGGCGCCGTCGAGGGCGACCGTGGGCCCGTACGCCTTGCGCAGGTCCTGGGCGGTCAGCAGGGAGCCGGCGGGGGCGGTCACTCGGTCACCGCCTCGGCGAGCCGGTCGAGCCGGGCGGCGGTCAGTTCGAGCCAGCGCAGGTCGGCCTCCAGGTGGAACAGCGCGTGGTCGCAGATGAGCTGGTCGGCGAGGTCGCCCTTGCGCTTGCGGTCGGTGAGGATGCGCATGCTGCGCAGGTGCTCGGACCGCTGGGCGTCGAGGATGTCGGCGGCGTCGCGCCGGGTGAGCAGGGCGAGGACGACCTTCGTGTAGAGCGTCGACTGGAGGTAGAGCTCGGGCTTCTCCGGCGTCGCGAGCCAGCGCTCCACGTCGGTGATTCCCGCGTCGGTGATGGCGTAGCGCTTGCGCTCGGGGCCGCCGCCCGCCTCGATCCCGTCGACTTCGACGAGTCCGTTCTTCAGCAGGCGGGACATCGTCGAGTAGACCTGGCCGTAGTGCAGCGGCCGGTCGTGACCGAATTTCTCGTCGAAGGCCCGCTTGAGGTCGTAACCGTGGCGTGGCCCGGACTCCAGGAGCCCCAGAAGGGTGTGACCGATGGACATGCCGACGACTCTACACACCGTGTATACGTCGTGTGTATACGCGGCCCCCGCAGGGCACGGAGACGGGGGCGCGGATGCCCCCGGGCGGCCCGGAGTGCGCAGGTGGCAGCCGATTGTCACGGTTCTGCCACACGAACGCGGCTGCTCGGCCGACGGGGGTTCGGGGGCGCGGTCGTTCAGCCGCCCAGGGGTCTCGTGCCGGGGTCGTCCGGGGCGGCGGACGGTCCGTGCCGACGCTGTTGGTGGTGGCGGCTGGGAGGCGTCGAGGGAGGCCGTCGGGCCTGGGGGTCGGGCTGCCCGGGTCGGCTGGAGGCCTGGCAGTCGTGCCGCCGGGGACGGGGTGAACCGCCGGGGGTGACCGTCGGGCTTGGGGCCGGGTTGCCCAGGTCGGCGGGGGGTCTCGGGCCGGTGCCGCCGGTGCCGCCGGGGGCGCAGGGGTGGCCGGGGGTCTGGGGGTCGGGCTGGCGGGGCCCGGAGTCGGGCTGCCCGGGTGGGCCGTGGGTCCGGCGGTGCTGTCGCGTGGGCGTGGTTGCTCAGCCGGTCGGGGGTCTCGGGGTGGCGTCGTCCGGGCCGGCGGGCGGTCTGGGGGTCGGGCTGCCCGGGTCGGTCTTGGCGTCGGGATGCCCGGGTGGGCCGTGGGTCCGGCGGTGCTGTCGCGTGGGCGTGGTTGCTCAGCCGGTCGGGGGTCTCGGGGTGGCGTCGTCCGGGTCGGCGGGCGGTCTCGGACCGGTGCCGCCAGAGGTGGCCGGGGGTCCGGGGGTCGGGCCACCCCGGTCGGCCGGGGGCCTCGGAGCCGGGCTGCCCGGGTCGGTCTTGGGGCCGGGCGGGACGGCGCGGGGCGGGCGGCCGCGGCGGGCGATCGGGCCCGCCTCGCCGGGCAGTCGCCCGGCCTCCGCCAGCGCCCTGCGCAGCAGGAACTCGATCTGGGCGTTCGCCGAGCGCAGCTCGTCCCCGGCCCACCGGGCCAGCGCCTCGTACACCGACGGGTCGAGCCGCAGCAGCACCTGCTTGCGCTGCTGCGGCCGACGCTTGGGGGACGGGCCCCCGGAGGCATCCGTCACTGGTAGAGCGTCCCGGTGTTCAGGACCGGCTGCGGTGCCCGGTCTCCGCACAGCACGACCATCAGGTTCGACACCATCGCCGCCTTCCGCTCCTCGTCCAGCTCCACGATGTCCTGCTCGGCGATCCGGGCGAGGGCCGCCTCGACCATGCCCACCGCGCCGTCCACGATCTGCCGCCGTGCCGCGACGACCGCACCGGCCTGCTGCCGCTGGAGCATCGCGGAGGCGATCTCCGGAGCGTAGGCGAGATGTGTGAAGCGCGACTCGATGATCTGTACACCCGCCGCCGCCACGCGCGCGTGCAACTCGGCGGCGAGCTTCTCGGTGATCTCCTCGGCGTTGCCGCGCAGCGAGAGCCCGCCCTCGTCATGGGCGTCGTACGGGTACTCGATGGCGATGTGCCGCACGGCCGCCTCGGTCTGGGTGGCGACGAACGCCAGGTAGTTGTCCACCTCGAAGGTGGCCTGTGCGGTGTCCTTGACCTTCCAGACCACCACGGCCGCCAGCTCGATCGGGTTGCCGTAGGCGTCGTTGACCTTCAGGGCGGGGGTCTCGTGGTTGCGTACCCGCGTCGAGATCTTGGTGCGCGAGGTGAAGGGGTTCACCCAGCGCAGTCCGTCCTCGCGGATCGTCCCGCGATAGCGGCCGAACAGCTGGACCACCCGGGCCTCGCCCGGCGCCACCGTGTTCAGCCCGCACATGGCGAGGAACGCGCAGAGGCCGACCAGGATGCCGACGGCGATCAGCGCGGCCCGGGCGCCGCCCTCGTCCACCGACGACCCGGCCGCGACCAGCGCGGCGGCCGCCCCCAGTCCCAGCAGTCCGAGCAGCAGCGCGAGACCGCCGCCGATGCTGTGCGCGGTGAACTCCCGTACCTGCGGCGCCGGCATCTCCGGCAGGTCGGCGGTGGCCGACGGGTCGAGTGTGGACATGACTGGTCCCCCGTTTCCTGGACTTCCACTAGCTTCTGCTTATCTAAGTGATATCACTTATCGCGCTCATGGCAACCCTTGGGCCCTTCCGAACGTCGGTTCCCTTGGGACGGGGTGCTGATTGTCACGTCCGTAAAAGACCGGATCGGCAGCCCTTTGTCATAGAGAGCGGTGTTAGCTTTCTGAGCTGACCTGTCCCCCCGGGCACTGGTGTGACAGCCGAGAACGAAGCGGAGCGAGCGGACTCATGGGACGAGCGGACGAGAGACGAGCGCGGCAACGGGGCGGCCGCCGCGCTGCGCCCAGGGACCGCTCGCCCCAGGCGGTGGCCGACGAGGGGCCGGTCGTCGTCGGTCACGGCCGCGCGGCGGCCCGCAGGGGCGGCACGGGTGCCAAGCCCGCGAAGAAGAGCTTCATACGCAGGATGTTCACCTGGAAGAAGGTCCTCGGCACCTTCCTGGGCCTGTGCCTGCTCGGCATCGGCGGCTTCATCGCGCTCTACGTGATGATCGACATCCCCGAGGGGAACGCCGCCGCCAAGCAGGAGAGCAACGTCTACAAGTACAGCGACGGCTCCGTCATGACCCGTGACGGCGAGGTCAACCGGGAGGTCGTCGACCTCTCCCACGTGCCCAAGCCCGTCCAGAGGACCTTCGTCGCCGCCGAGAACAAGTCCTTCTACAAGGACGCCGGCGTCGACCTCAAGGGCACCGCGCGCGGTCTGATCAACACGCTCTCCGGCAAGGGCGCGCAGGGCGGTTCGACGATCACCCAGCAGTACGTCAAGAACTACTACCTGACCCAGGACCAGACCGTCACGCGCAAGCTGAACGAGCTGGTCATCTCGCTGAAGCTGGACCGCGAGAAGTCCAAGGACTACATCCTCGCCGGTTACATCAACACCAGCTACTACGGCCGCAACGCCTACGGCATCCAGGCCGCCGCCCAGGCCTACTACCGCGTCGACGCCGACCGGCTCAGCGTCGAACAGGGCGCCTACCTCGCCGCACTGCTCCAGGCGCCCAGCCAGTACGACTGGGAGGTCGCCAGCGACACCGGCAAGAGGCTCGTCACCCAGCGCTGGAACTACGTCCTCGACAACATGGTCGAGGAGGGCTGGCTGAAGAAGGCCGACCGCGACGCCATGAAGTTCCCCGAGCCCCAGAAGTCCAAGCCCGCCCCCGGCCTCGGCGGCCAGAAGGGCTACCTGGTGAAGGCGGCCAACGCCGCCCTGGAGAAGCAGCTCGTCGCCCAGGGCGTCGCCGAGAACGCCAAGCAGGCGGAGGACATGGTCGGCCGCGGCGGCTGGACCATCACGCTGAACATCAGCAAGAAGAAGCAGGCGGCGCTGGAGAAGGCCGTCGAGGAGCAGCTCACCAGCAAGCTCGACGGCAAGAAGCGCAAGGTCGACGCCGACGTCCAGGCCGGCGCCGTCTCGGTCGACCCGAAGACCGGCGCGGTCGTCGCGATGTACGGCGGCGTCGACTACTACAAGCACTACTACAACAACGCGACCCGGGTGGACTACCAGCCCGCCTCCACCTTCAAGCCGGTCATCCTCGCGGCCGCCCTGGACGAGAGCGCCAAGACGCAGGACGGCCAGGCGATCACCGCGAACACCATCTACGACGGCACGAGCAAGCGGCCCGTCAAGGGCAGCGACATCGGCTTCGCCCCGGAGAACGAGGACGACCAGGACTACGGGCCCATCACCGTGCAGACGGCGATGAACAAGTCGGTCAACTCCGCCTTCGCCCAGCTCGGCGTCGACGTGGGCATGGACAAGGTGCTCAAGGTCGCCGACGACCTGGGCATGGACACCAAGAAGCTGAAGGCGGTGCCCGCGCAGACCCTGGGCACCATGGGCGCCAGCCCGCTCCAGATGGCCGGTGTCTACGCCACCCTCGACAACCACGGCAAGAAGGTCACCCCGGCCCTGATCAAGTCCGTCGAGCACATCTCCCGCAAGGTCACCATGCCGGACCCGATCGGCGAGGAGGTCATCAGCCGCGAGGCCGCCGACACCGTCACCTCGGTGCTGACCGGCGTGGTCGACGACGGTACGGCCAAGAAGTCGGTGCGCGACAACCCCAAGCGCGACGGCCAGAAGGTCGCGGGCAAGACGGGCACCTCCGACAACAACAAGTCGGCCTGGTTCACCGGCTACACGCCGAGCCTGGTCACCTCGGTCGGCCTGTTCGGCGAGAGCGCCAAGAACGGCGCGCAGGTGCCCCTGACCGGCGCGACCGGACTCCTCCCGGGCGTCGGCCGGGTCAACGGCGGCGGATATCCGGCGCAGATATGGGCCGAGTACACCTTCGGGGTGCAGACCAAGGTCACCCAGTTCGAGCTGGAGACCACCCAGGGTGCGGCGGTACAGCCGACCCTCTCGCCGACCCCCTCGCAGTCGGTGACGGAGTCCCCCTCGGAGTCGCCGACGACCGAGGCACCCTCGAAGACCCCGACGACGCAGGCGCCGACGCAGACGCCCACCCAGACGCCGACGCAGACGCCGACCACCGAGACACCGACGGAGACGCCGACCGAGTCACCGACGGACACCGCCGAGGACCCGCTCGGTCTCAGCCAGCAGTGACCGCACGAGAGGGGCGCCCCGCGAAATCCGCGGGGCGCCCCTCTCACACCTGTACCGGCGTCGGCCTCAGCCCTGGTTCAGTTCGAACCAGACCACCTTGCCCGTGCTCAGCCGGGTCGCTCCCCACCGTCTGGCCAGCTTGTTCACCAGATACAGACCGCGGCCGCCCTCGTCCGTGTGCCGCGCCTGCCGCAGCCGCGGCAACTGCGGCACGTCGTCGCCGACCTCGCAGCGCAGCACATCGGTACGCAGCAGCCGCAGCGTGACCGGTCGCTCCGCATAACGCACCGCATTGGTCACGACCTCACTGACCAGCAGCTCCACGGAGTCGGTCAGCTCCTCCAGGCCCCAGCGCGACAACGCGCGCCGGGCGAGCCGGCGCGCCCGGCCGGGAGCCGCGTCCTCCGGCTCCAGGACCCAGTACGCCACATCGCTCGGCGCGATCCCGTCGAAGCGGGCGGCGAGCAGCGCGATGTCGTCGTCCCGGTCGCCCGGACCGAGCATGTCGAGCACCTCGTCGCACAGCGCCTCCAGCGGCGGCGGATGATCGGGGCCGGTGAGCTGCGCGGTCGCGGCCAGCTTCTCGCGCAACTGCTCTATGCCGGTCCACACGTCCCGCAGCCGCGACTCCACCAGCCCGTCGGTGTACAGCAGCAGGGTCGCCCCGGCCGGGGCGTCCAGCTCCACCGCCTCGAAGTCGACACCGCCGACGCCGATGGGCGCGCCCGCCGGCACCCGCAGCACCTCCGCCCGGCCGCCCAGGTGCAGCAGGACCGGCGGCGGATGCCCGGCGTTGGCGATGGTGATCCGGTGCGAGACCGGGTCGTAGACGGCGTACAGGCAGGTCGCCATGCGGTCGGTGCCCAGCCGCTGCGCCTGCTCGTCGAGGTGGTGCAGCACCTCCTGCGGCGGCAGGTCCAGCCCCGCGAGGGTCTGCGCGGTCGTCCGGAGCTGGCCCATGATGGCCGCCGACGTCATGGAGTGCCCCATCACGTCACCGACCACCAGCGCCACCCGGCTGCCCGGCAGCGGGATCGCGTCGTACCAGTCGCCGCCGACCCGCGCGGTCTCCGCGGCGGGCAGATAGCGCGACGCCAGCCGCACCCCCGTGGGGCGCGGCAGCGTCTCCGGCAGCATGGTGCGCTGGAGCTCGTCGGCGATGTACGCCTCGCGCCCGTACAGCACCGCCTTGTCGATGCCGAGCGCGCTGTGCGTGGCGAGCTGGGCGGCGACCAGCAGATCGTCCGCCTCGAAGGCGATGCGCTCGGGGCGGCGCAGGAACACCGCGGCCCCGATCACCCGGCGTCGGCCGCGCAGCGGTGCCAGGATCGCCCGCTGTCCGCTGGGCACGACCAATTCCCCGCCGTCGCCGAGGAGTTCCGGCAGCGCGGCCCGGGCGGCCGGGGCGTCGGCGAACACCGGGCGCACCCCGCGCAGCACCTCGGCGAGCGCGCCACCGGGCCGCACCTCGCACAGTTCGGCGGTGACGGCCGACAGCTCGGTGAGCTCCGGCGGCTGCTCCGGCTGGGGCGCCGCGGCGAACCCGTTCTCCGTGTCGCGCTCCTCCGGGATCCGGTCGGTGCGGCGCAGCCGCAGCACGACGGGACCCGTGGGCCGCTCGTCGCCGATCGGCAGCGGGTCGCGCAGATACACCAGGATCGCGTCGCTGAAGGTCGGCACGGTCGCCCGGCACAGGCCCATCACGATCTCGTCCAGGTCCAGGCCCCGCGCGATCCGCCGGGTCGCGGCCCCGACGAAGCGCAGCCGGTCCCCGTCCCGACGCATCGGCGTGGGCTTGCCGGGCACCAGGCCCTGCCCGGTGCGCCGCTCCTGCCCCCGTCCGGCGTCCCGCCCGTCGGCCGCAGGGCCGGCGCCGCCCGGCTGGGCCGGGATGGCCTCGGGAGCGGGGCGCGGCCGGTGGGTACCGGTCTCCGCGACGGCGGGCTGGGAGTGCTCGGGGTCGCCGCCGGACTGGTTCTTGCCGGACGGCGCCGCCGCCCCCGGCGTCTCGCCGGCCCGCGCCTGGGCGCCCCGGTCGGACTGGGCCGAGGGGGGCGACGGGGCCGACTGCGGCGTTAAGGCGGCGGCACCGGGGCTGCGGGGCGGCGCCGGGGTACGCAGGAGCGCCCCGCGGGGGTCCGTGGGGTCCACGCCCGGCTGCGGGCGTTCGTAGGAGGTGGGCTGCTCCGTCACGCGTGTCGAATCCGTCCGTCCGGGGCTGCGCGCCGCGCGTGCAGTTCGTCCCGCAGAAAACCCGATACCCGGAATACCTGCCCCAGGAACGGAGTTGCCGCGTGACCAGAGGTTGTTGCCGTGTCACAGGCGCTGCGGGCGCACCTCGAACCGGCGCGACCGGTTCTGCCCGTGCCGTGCCGGCCCCGGGCGCAGCCCGGACCGGTGTTGCCCTCGTACCCCTCGCTCACGTCCTGCCGCCCCTCGGTGACGTTCGGTCAGGCTCGGTGCCTGCTCCGGGAGTTGCCGCTGTGCGCCCTTGCGGAGGACGATCCTACGTTTCGCGCCCGGGGGCATATCAAGGGTCTCATGAGGACACGTGCGCGGGCGTACGGTCCCAGTCCTCCGGCAGCAACGGTACGTCCCAGGACGGATCCGGGCGCCAGTGCTGCCAGCCCTGGTTGTACGGCGCGCCCCAGGCCCGGATCACCTCCACCGCGTCCCGGCCCGCCGCCCGCACCCGTTCGGCGAGGTCGGCGTCCATCAGCCCGTCCCGCTGGGCCTGCGTGAACTCGTCCTCGTCGCGCCAGTGCCAACTGCGGTCCGGGTGCACGGAGATGTCCAGAAAGTGATCCTCGGAGTCGACGCCGCCCTCCCAACGGGTCAGCGGCTCCTCGAGGTTCACGTACCAGTTCTTGAACTCCCAGCCCGGCTCCCAGAACAGCCACACCGACCACGGCTCACCGGGCCGGGCCAGCTTCAGCACCCCCGTGCCCAGCCACCGGCCGCTGCGGGCCACCCGCGGCTTGGTGTAGCGCGACTCCAGCGGCTCGGCGTGCACCGAGGTGCCGTCGGCGAGCACGGGCCGCATGCACTCGGTGCCCGGCGCCATCCACACCGCGAGCACCTCCTCGTCGTCCCGGGCGACGGTGACGGGCCGCGCAATATGGAAGCGCTTGCCGCCGTTCTCCCGGTAACGCCACAGGATCTGACTCCCGGGCGCCCAGAAACCCGCCGAACCGCCCGTCCCCACACGTCTCATCACTTCACCGTCTGCCATGCACAGATATTAGGTGTCAGGCACATACGACGCTGCGGTACCGGAAATGGTTCACACCTGCGGAGGCCCCGGTTCGCCAGTCGTCACGGGCGCGTCATGCGCAGGACATCCAGCGCCTCGTCGAGCTGCTCCACCGTGAGGTCCCCGCGCTCCACGTAGCCGCCCTCCAGCACGACCTGCCGGATGGTGCGCCGCTGCGCCAGTGCCTTCTTGGCCACCTTCGCCGCCTCCTCGTACCCGATGTACTTGTTCAGGGGCGTGACCACGGACGGCGAGGACTCGGCGTACTCCAGGGCCCGCTCCCGGTGGGCGACGATCCCGTCCACGGTCCGGTCGGCGAGCAGCCGCGAGACCCGGGCGAGCAGCCGGACCGACTCCAGCACGTTCCTGGCGATCACCGGCAGCATCACATTGAGCTCGAAGTTGCCCGCGGCCCCGGCGACGGCGACGGCGGTGTCGTTCCCGGCCACCTGGGCCGCGACCATCAGCACGGCCTCCGGGATCACCGGATTGACCTTGCCGGGCATGATCGAGGAGCCCGGCTGGAGGTCGGGCAGCGAAATCTCGGCGAGCCCGGTCCGCGGTCCGGAGGCCATCCACCGCAGATCGTTCGCGATCTTGGTCAGGGAGACCGCGACGGTCCTGAGCTGCCCGCTGGTCTCCACGATCGAGTCCCGGGCGCCCTGCGCCTCGAAGTGGTCGCGCGCCTCGGTGAACGGCAGCCCGGTCACGGCGGCCACCTCCGCGATGACCGCGGCGGAGAAGCCGGGCGGGGTGTTGATCCCGGTGCCGACCGCGGTGCCGCCCAGCGGCAGTTCGGCGAGCCGGGGGAGGGAGGCGGTGAGCCGTTCGACGCCGTAGCGCACCTGGGCGGCGTACCCGCCGAACTCCTGCCCGAGCGTCACGGGCGTGGCGTCCATCAGATGCGTCCGCCCCGACTTCACCACGTCGGCGAACTCCTCGGCCTTGCGGCCGAGCGCGGCGGCCAGGTGCTCCAGGGCCGGGATCAGCTCGCGGGTGACGGCGGCGGTGGCGGCGATGTGGATCGACGACGGGAAGACGTCGTTGGACGACTGCGAGGCGTTGACGTGGTCGTTGGGATGCACGTCCCGGCCGAGCCGCTCGCTCGCCAGCGTCGCGATCACCTCGTTGGCGTTCATGTTCGACGAGGTGCCCGAACCCGTCTGGAACACGTCCACCGGGAAGTGCTCGTCCCAGGTGCCCGCGGCGACCTCGGCGGCCGCCTCCTGGATCGCGTCGGCCACGTCCCGGCCGAGCACCCCCAGCTCGGCGTTGACCTTCGCGGCCGCCCCCTTGATCCGCGCGAGCGCCTCGATGTGCGCCCGCTCGATCCGCTGCCCCGAGATCGGGAAGTTCTCCACGGCCCGCTGGGTCTGGGCCCGCCACTTGGCGTCCGCGGGGACCCGGACCTCGCCCATGGAGTCGTGCTCGATGCGGTAGTCGCTCATGACGGCGACAGCGTCGTCACGGGCCGGGATGTTCCCGCCCCACTCGGCCCGTCCGGCGTCTGAGGGCGAGGCCGTCCGGGCCGAAGCGGGCTCCGGGGCGCAGTCCCGGTGGGGGCGAAGGGGCGGAGCCCCTGGGGACGGGACGGGTAGGGGCGGCGGGGGCGAGAACCGCTCCCCGCCGCACCCGAGGCGTTACGCCAGCCCGGGACCCCGCACCGGGATCGACGTGAACGTCGGCGCCGGCGCCGGATCCTGGAAGAAGTCGTTGCCCTTGTCGTCGACCACGACGAAGGCCGGGAAGTCCTCGACCTCGATCTTCCAGACGGCCTCCATGCCGAGCTCCTCGTACTCGACGACCTCGACCTTCTTGATGCAGTCCTGGGCGAGCCGGGCGGCCGGTCCGCCGATGGAGCCGAGGTAGAAGCCGCCGTGCGCGCCACAGGCGTCGGTGACCTGCTTGCTGCGGTTGCCCTTGGCCAGCATCACCTTGGAGCCGCCCGCCGCCTGGAACTGCTCCACGTAGGAGTCCATGCGGCCGGCCGTGGTCGGGCCGAAGGAGCCGGAGGCGTAGCCCTCGGGGGTCTTGGCCGGACCCGCGTAGTAGACCGGGTGGTCCTTCAGGTACTGCGGCATCTCCTCGCCCGCGTCGAGGCGTTCCTTGATCTTGGCGTGCGCGATGTCACGGGCGACGACCAGGGGGCCGGTCAGCGAGAGCCGCGTCTTGACCGGGTACTTGGTCAGCTCGGCGAGGATGTCGTCCATCGGCTGGTTCAGGTCGATCTTCACGACGTCGCCGGCCTCGTCGAGGTGCTCGTCCGTGGTCTCCGGCAGGAAGCGCGCCGGGTCGGTCTCGAGCTGCTCGAGGAAGACGCCCTCGGCGGTGATCTTCGCGACGGCCTGGCGGTCGGCCGAGCAGGAGACGGCGATCGCGACCGGGCAGGACGCGCCGTGCCGCGGCAGGCGCACCACGCGCACGTCGTGGCAGAAGTACTTGCCGCCGAACTGCGCGCCGATGCCGATCCTCTGGGTCAGCTCGAAGACCTTCTCCTCCAGCTCCTTGTCCCGGAAGCCGTGGCCCAGCTCGGAACCCTCGGCCGGGATCTCGTCCAGGTAGTGCGCGGAGGCGTACTTCGCGGTCTTCAGCGCGTACTCGGCGCTGGTGCCGCCGACCACGATCGCCAGGTGGTACGGCGGGCAGGCGGCCGTGCCCAGCGAACGGATCTTCTCCTCCAGGAACTTCATCATGGAGCCCTCGTTGAGGACCGCCTTCGTCTCCTGGTAGAGGAAGGACTTGTTGGCCGAGCCGCCGCCCTTGGCCATGAACAGGAACTTGTAGGCACCGCCGTCGGTGGCGTACAGCTCGATCTGCGCCGGCAGGTTGGAGCCGGTGTTCTTCTCGTCCCACATGGTCAGCGGGGCCATCTGCGAGTAGCGCAGGTTCAGGTTCTTGTACGCGTCGTAGATGCCGCGGGAGAGGGCGGCCTCGTCGCCGCCCTCGGTGAGCACGTTCTGGCCGCGCTTGCCCATGACGATCGCCGTGCCGGTGTCCTGGCACATCGGCAGCACGCCCGCGGCCGCGATGTTCGCGTTCTTGAGCAGGTCCAGGGCGACGAACTTGTCGTTGGCCGAGGCCTCCGGGTCGTCGATGATGCGGCGCAGCTGCGCGAGGTGGGCCGGGCGCAGATAGTGCTGGATGTCGTGGATCGCCTCCTCGGCGAGCTTGCGCAGCGCCTCGGGCTCCACCTTGAGGAACGTCCGCCCGTCGGCCTCGAAGGTGGACACACCCTCGGAGGTCACCAGCCGGTAGGGGGTGGTGTCCTCTCCCATCGGGAGCAGATCGGTGTACGCGAACTCAGGCATCTCGCCCATTCCTCACTCGACAGACAGCGGCTGGCCTCCATTGGCAGCGTCCACCAGCCTAGAACCTGGCGTCCGCGCGGAGCCTGTGAGGTAAGGCTCACTTCGGGGGTGTCGCGATCTATCGTGTTTCGCTAGTCTGTTTCCGTGGACCTTCAGAAGCAGACCGAGTCGCGCCCCGCCGCCGAGCCCCGGGTCGCCGAACTGCGCGCCTCGGACGCCGACCGTGACCGCATCGCCGACATCCTGCGCGACGCCCTGGCCGAGGGCCGGCTGACCCCGGAGGAGCACGCCGAGCGGGTGGAGGGCGTGCTCGCCGCCAAGACGGTCGGTGAGCTGGAGGTCTTCATCCGGGACCTGCCGGCCGCCCACCACCGGGCCGCTCCGGCCTACGCCGCCGCTCCCGGCCGTCCGACCGCGGGCGCCATCCCGGCCGACCCCGACGAGAACGTGGTCGCGGTCTTCAGCAGCGCCGTCCGCAAGGGCCGCTGGCGCGCCGGACGCCGTATCCACGCGTACGCGATCTTCGGCAGCGTCGAGATCGACCTCAGCGAGGCGCTCTTCGAGTACCAGCAGGTCGTCATCAAGGCGCTCTCGGTCTTCGGCAACGTCGAGGTCCGGGTCCCGGAGAACGTCTCGCTGCGGGGCACCGGCGGTGGCGTGCTGGGCAACTTCGAGGTGGACACGCTGGACGCGGCCGACCCGGACGCGCCCGTCGTCTATCTCGACGGCTGGGCCGTGCTGGGCAACATCGAGGGCAAGCCGAAGCGCGGCAGGCTCGTCGGGGACATCCTCGACCGGGTCCATCGCAAGGTCGACAAGAGTTTGCGCAAGCACCTGGACCGTTGACGGTCGTGAATTCCGGGGTCCTTGCGGCGGCGGGGCCGGGCGCGGCGTGTGTGGCGTGGGCGTCGACGCGGCCCCGGAATCCTGCGGTTCGGAACTGAGTGCATAGGCGCGCGTACAGCGGGTAGGCCTTGCTGCATCGTCTCTCGCTCGCGAAGCCGTCGTCAGGAGTAGACCCGTGCAGCAACCGCCGCATTCGTCCCTGCAGGTAGCTGCCGTACCGGCCCAGCGGGTGCCGGTGCGGGACAGGGACCAGGACGCGCCATGGCACACCGAGGCGGTGTGCCGGCGCGACGAGGCCGGCCTGTTCTTCGCACCGTCCAAGGAACCCACCGCCGCCCGGCTCTCCCGTGAGGAGGCGGCCAAGCGGGTCTGCGCGCGCTGTCCGGTGATGGTCGAGTGCCGCGAGCACGCGCTGCTCCAGCCCGAACCGTACGGCGTCTGGGGCGGCCTCACCGCCGCCGAGCGCCGCGTGGTGCTGGCCCGGCGCCGCCGCCGCGAACTCGAACTGAAGAAGGCCCGCGCCGCCAACCGCATAGCGGCCGCGGGCTAGTACGCCGTTGCGGCACCAGGGCGTGTACGGCCCTCACCCGCGCCCGTGTCCTGCGGGTTCGTGGGTCGTTCGTACGTGAAGGGGGCGCTCCCTCCGCACCGGGGGCGCCCCCTTCACGTATGAGTGCGGCCGCCGGTGAGCGGCCGCCGGGTGGTGGCTACTTGGCGCGGTCGAAGTCGATCGCGCTGTACGCACGCAGCTTGCTCAGTCGGTGCTCGGAGTCGATCCGGCGGACCGTGCCGGACTTGGAGCGCATCACGATCGAGTCGGTCGTGGCGGTCTCGGACCGGTAGCGCACCCCGCGCAGCAGCTCGCCGTCGGTGATGCCGGTGGCGACGAAGAAGACGTTCTCGCCGGAGACGAGGTCGTCCGTGGTCAGCACGCGGTCGAGGTCGTGCCCGGCGTCGATCGCCCGCTGCCGCTCCGCGTCGTCCTTCGGCCACAGCTTGCCCTGGATGGTGCCGCCCAGGCACTTCACCGCGCAGGCCGAGATGATGCCCTCGGGGGTGCCGCCCACGCCGAGCAGCAGGTCGACGCCGGTGCCCTCGCGCAGCGCCAGGATCGAGCCGGCGACATCGCCGTCGGAGATCAGCTTGATGCGGGCGCCGGTCTCCCGGATCTCCTTGATGAGACCGTCGTGCCGCGGCCGGTCGAGGATGACGACGGTGACGTCCTCGGGCGAGGAGCGCTTGGCCTTGGCGACCCGGCGGATGTTCACGGACACGGGCGCGTCGATGTCGACGAAGTCGGCGGCCTCGGGGCCGGTGACCAGCTTGTCCATGTAGAAGACGGCGGACGGGTCGAACATCGAACCGCGGTCGGCGGCCGCCAGGACCGCGATCGCGTTCGGCATGCCCTTGGCGGTGAGCGTGGTGCCGTCGATCGGGTCGACGGCGATGTCGCACTCCGGGCCGGTGCCGTCGCCGACCCGCTCCCCGTTGAAGAGCATCGGGGCTTCGTCCTTCTCGCCCTCGCCGATGACGACGACGCCGTTCATCGACACGGTGGAGACGAGCGTGCGCATGGCGCGGACCGCGGCACCGTCGGCGCCGTTCTTTTCGCCGCGCCCGACCCAGCGGCCCGCGGCCATCGCCGCGGCTTCGGTCACGCGGACGAGTTCCAGGGCGAGGTTGCGGTCGGGCGCCTCGGAGGGAACCTCTAGTTCGGACGGGAGGTGATGATTCTCGGTCATCGGAGCGCACCTTTCTGATACGGCGACGGCCGGATGAGGGTGTTGGCCCCGACTCTATCGCCAGGCTTACAAAATGAGCAGGGCCCCCCACGGATGAGCGCACCGGGCACCTGCGACGATAGGGCGCGTGGCAGGTTCGAACGGCAAGCAGAAGACGGTCCGGGACATGATTCTTTCCCTGGGCCTGATCATGGTCGCGGCAGGTGTCATCTACATCTTCGTCCCGCACGACGATCACGCTCCCGACATCAAGCGGGTCGACTACCGCATCGAGCTGCTGACGGCACGTCGTGCGGCGTCGTACCCGGTGGCCGCGCCCGAAGGCCTGCCGGGGAGCTGGAAGGCGACCTCCGTGCGCTTCCGGGGCGACGAGTCCGACGCCTGGCACCTCGGCTTCCAGGACCCCGACGGGGAGTACGTGGCCGTCGAGCAGTCGACTCAGAAGCGCGCCGAGTTCGTCGAGGAGGCGAGCCAGGGCGCGACGGCGACGAAGGTGACCGACGAGATCGGCGGCCGTACCTGGACCCGTTACACCGGGGGCCGCTACGACGCCCTCGTGCTGGAGGGCACCGACGGCTCCACGACGGTCGTGGCGGGCACGGCGTCCTTCGACCGGCTGGTGAAGATGGCCGAGGCGCTGAAGACGGCGTGAGCCCCGGGCGCGTTCCGAGGCGTACGGAGACGGCGTGAGCCCCGGGCGCGTTCCGGGGCGTACGAAGACGAAGGCGTGACGAAGGCCCCCGGCGATGTGCCGGGGGCCTTCGTCAGGTCCGGAGGTCCGGAGGTCCGGGGGGCCGGGGATCCCGGGTCCCGGAGGGCGCCGCGGACGGTGGTCCGGGGGTCCGGGAGTCCGGGGTCGTCTCAGACGGTGGTGACGACCTCGTCGTAGGCCAGGCGCGGGGAGCGCGGGAACCAGGCGTCGGTGCCCGGCTTGCCGATGTTGACCACCATCAGCGGGGTGTGGTCGTCGTCGAGGAACTCCTTGCGGAGGCCCTCGAAGTCGAGGCCGGTCATCGGGCCGGCGGCCAGGCCGGCGGCCCGGACGCCGATGATGAAGTACGCGGCCTGGAGGGCGGCGTTCAGCGCGGCGCTCGACTCGCGCACCGGGCGCTCGCCGAAGACGGCGTCCTTGGCCTGGGGGAAGTGCGGGAAGAGCTGGGGCAGCTCCTCGTGGAACTCGTTGTCGGCGGAGAGGATCGCGACCAGCGGGGCGGTGGCGGTCTTCTGCTTGTTGCCGTCGGCCATGTGCTGGACCAGGCGCTCGCGGGCCTCGGTCGAGCGGACCAGGGTGACCCGCAGCGGCGACTGGTTCATGGAGGTCGGGCCGTACTTGACCAGGTCGTAGATCGCCTGGACCTGCTCGTCGGTCACCGGCTCGTCGGTGAAGGTGTTCGCGGTGCGGGCCTCGCGGAACAGCAGGTCCTGAGCGGCGGGGTCGAGAACGAGAGACATCTGAACCTTCTCGGGATGTGCGTCCGGCCCTGAGGTGCAGGACCGGCTTACGGAACCGACCATAAGCGAGGTGAAGTTCAAGTTTCAACCAAATGCGGGGCGTGGTGATCCGCTTCACAGACGCCCCTCTCACCGAGGGCGCCGCCCCGCCGAAGGCGTCCGCCCGGGGTTACCCGGCCGAGCCCTCGGTCTCCGTGCCCTCCGCCTCCTCGGCCAGCGCCGCGTCCAGTCGCGCCCGCGCGCCCTCCAGCCACCGCCGGCACACCTTGGCCAGCTCCTCGCCCCGCTCCCAGAGCGCGAGCGACTCCTCCAGCGTCGTGCCGCCCGCC
This sequence comes from Streptomyces sp. NPDC001443, assembly GCF_053597355.1. NCBI lineage: Bacteria > Bacillati > Actinomycetota > Actinomycetes > Kitasatosporales > Streptomycetaceae > Streptomyces > Streptomyces sp. NPDC001443. The sequence continues at coordinate 270,565 of NZ_JBSFIA010000003.1, read as the reverse complement.
TCCAGCCGCCGCACGACCTCGATCAGCTCGTCACGGGCCTGCTCGTACCCGAGCGCCTCGTCCACCCTGCCGGTCATTCACTCACTCCTGGACATCGACTCGTACGTTGAACTCGCCCTCGGCGACCCGCGCCCGCAGCGCCTCCTGCGGCGCCACCTCGCCCGGATCCCGGACGACATGCCCGTCCGCCCGCTGGAGCACGGCGTAACCACGCTTCAGCGTCGCCGCTGGGGAGAGGGCCACCACGCGCGCGTGGGTGTGGCCCAGTTCGGAATCCGCCCGGTCGAGGAGATGACCGAGGGTCCGCCGGCCCCGGCCGAGCAGGGACGCCACCTGGTCCTCACGCTCGTCGACCATCCGGTGCGGGTCCTCCATCGAGGGCCGGGCCAGCGCATGGGCGAGACCGCGCTCCTCCCGGTCGACCAGCCCCCGCACACACCGCCGCGCCCGGTCGCGCAGCATCCGCACCCGCTCGTACTCCTCGCCGACGTCCGGTACGACCTTCTTCGCCGCGTCCGTCGGCGTCGAGGCCCGCAGATCGGCCACGTAGTCGAGGAGCGGGGTGTCGGGCTCGTGCCCGATCGCGGACACCACCGGCGTACGGCAGGCGGCGACCGCGCGGACCAGCTGCTCGTCGGAGAACGGCAGCAGGTCCTCCACGCTGCCGCCGCCGCGCGCGACGATGATCACGTCCACGTCGTCGAGCGCGTCGAGCTCCTTGACCGCCTGCACGACCTGCGGGACGGCGTGCACCCCCTGCACGGGGACGTTGCGCACCTCGAAGCGGACGGCGGGCCAGCGGTGCCGGGCGTTCTCCAGCACATCGCGCTCCGCCGCCGAGGCACGCCCGCAGACCAGCCCGACGAGCTGCGGCAGGAACGGCAACGCCTTCTTCCGCTCGGGCGCGAACAACCCCTCCGCCGTCAGCGACTTCTTCAGTTGCTCCAGCCGGGCCAGCAGCTCGCCGACGCCCACCGGCCTGATCTCCGCGGCCCGCAGCGACAGCTGCCCGCGCGGCGCGTACCACTCGGGCTTCGCCAGGACGACGACCCGGGCGCCCTCGCCCACGACGTCGGAGACCGCGTCGAACACCTGCCGGAAGCAGGTGACGCTGACCGAGATGTCGTACGACGGGTCGCGCAGCGTCAGGAACACGACCCCCGCACCCGGGCGCCGCGAGAGCTGGGTGATCTGCCCCTCGACCCACACCGCGCCGAGCCGGTCGATCCATCCCCCGATGAGCCGCGAGACCTCGCCGACGGGCATCGGGGCGTCCGCGGACGTGTTCACAGCCATGCGCCCGAGAGTAACGGCCGGTACCGACAATGCGGCCCGGTCCGGGCCGGGTCGACACCGGGATCCGCCACGCCCGGCGCCCGGCGGACGAGGCGGGTACGACCGGCCAGGTCCGCCCGCCGTCGGCCGGCCGACGGCCGGCCCGGGCGGGGACCGGGGCCAGGCGATCCGAGCCCCCCGGACACGGCCTTACGATGGTTCCCATGACTGCTTCGCCTGGCCGCCGTGTCCTGCTCGCCGCCCCCCGTGGCTACTGCGCGGGTGTGGACCGCGCCGTGATCGCCGTCGAGAAGGCCCTCGAGCAGTACGGGGCCCCGATCTACGTCCGGCACGAGATCGTGCACAACAAGTACGTCGTGCAGACCCTGGAGCGGAAGGGCGCGATCTTCGTCGAGCGGACGGAGGAGGTGCCCGAGGGGAACATCGTCATGTTCTCCGCGCACGGCGTCGCCCCCGTCGTCCACGAGGAGGCCGCGCGCGGTCGCCTCGCCACCATCGACGCGACCTGCCCGCTGGTCACGAAGGTCCACAAGGAAGCCGTCCGCTTCGCCAACGAGGACTTCGACATCCTGCTGATCGGGCACGAGGGCCACGAGGAGGTCATCGGCACCTCCGGCGAGGCCCCCGACCACATCCAGCTCGTCGACGGCCCCGCCGACGTCGCCAAGGTCGAGGTCCGCGACCCCTCCCGGGTGGTCTGGCTCTCCCAGACCACCCTCTCCGTCGACGAGACCATGGAGACCGTCGACGCGCTGAAGGAGAAGTTCCCGCAGCTCATCTCGCCGCCCAGCGACGACATCTGCTACGCCACCCAGAACCGTCAGCTCGCCGTGAAGCAGATGGGCGCCGAGGCGGACCTCGTGATCGTGGTCGGCTCGCGCAACTCCTCCAACTCCGTCCGGCTCGTCGAGGTCGCCAAGCTCGCCGGCGCGCGCGCCGCGCACCTGGTGGACTTCGCCAGCGAGGTCGACGAGGCCTGGCTGGAGGGCGTGACCACGGTCGGCGTCACCTCGGGCGCGTCGGTGCCGGAGGTGCTGGTCGAGGAGGTCCTGGCCTGGCTGTCCGAGCGCGGCTACGCGGACGTCGAGCTCGTGAAGGCGGCCGAGGAGTCCATCACCTTCTCGTTGCCCAAGGAACTCCGCCGTGACCTGCGCGAGGAGGCGGCGACGCTGGTCGCCGAACGCGGTGGGTCCGGTGCGGCCGCCGACTCCGTGGAGTGACGGTCGGCCCTACGTCGTAACGTAGGGCCATGCAGATCTTCGGCGTGGACATCGGTGGATCCGGGATCAAGGGCGCTCCCGTGGACCTGGACATGGGCGACCTGGCCCAGGAGCGGTGCAAGGTGCTCACCCCGCACCCGGCCACTCCGGACGGAGTGGCCGACGGGGTGAAGCAGGTCGTCGACCACTTCGGCTGGACCGGCCCGGTCGGACTCACCTTCCCGGGCGTGGTCACCGGCGGTTCCACCATTCGTACGGCGGCCAACGTCGACAAGAGCTGGATCGACCTGGACGCGCGCGCGTTGTTCAGCGAACGGCTGGGCGGCCTGCCGGTGACCGTGGTCAACGACGCGGACGCGGCGGGTGTCGCCGAGATGGAGTTCGGCGCCGGCCGGGGCCGCCGGGGCACGGTCATCCTGCTGACCTTCGGCACCGGGATCGGCAGTGCCCTCTTCGTCGACGGGGTGCTCGTCCCCAACACCGAGCTGGGCCACCTCGAACTGAACGGTCACGACGCGGAGAAGCGCGCCTCCAGCAGGGCCAAGGAGGACGGCGAGCTGACCTGGGAGCACTGGTCCCGCCGGGTCACGAAGTACCTCGCCCACGTCGAGATGCTGTTCTCGCCCGAGCTGTTCGTCATCGGCGGCGGCGTCAGCCGCAAGTCGGAGAAGTTCCTCCACTTCATCGAGGGCATCAAGGCCGAGATCGTCCCGGCCCAGCTCCAGAACAACGCCGGGATCGTGGGAGCGGCGATGCGGGCCCTCAAGGAGGGCTAGGGCCCCAGGAACGACCCTTGTGACGCGGGAACCCCGGGCCCTCGTGGCGCCGGGTTCACCGCGGCACCACGAGGGGCCGCCGGGGCCGCCGGGCTCACCGGGTTCGTCGGCGCCGGCTCAGCGCACGGACCCGCCGCGTGATCGCGATCAGCCCGGCGACGAGCGTTCCGCCGTACAGCCAGCCGGCCTGGGTGGCGAGCACCGTGATCACTCCCATCAGCCGGCTGCCGAGCCCGCCGTTGCCGTCGGCCATCGACAGCACCCCCGCCGTGAAGGCGATCGGCGCCACGACCGGCGCGGTCAGCAGGTCCCCCCGGCGCACCCACAGCGCGGTCAGCGCGCACACCGGCAGGAACAGCACCCCGTACACCGTCGGCGACCCGTCGAACAGCAGCAGGTCGAGCCAGCCGAGCAGGATCATCGCCGCCCCGCAGAACAGCCCCCCGCCCAGTCCGGTCAGCCGCGGGCCGGGCGCCTGCCCGGCGGGCCGGACGACCGGGGGAGCGGGCCGCCGTACCGCCACCCGACGGCGCTGCACGGGTCCGCCCGCGGGGGCGTTCTCCCGGGCCGGGCGCGAGGACGGCGCAGGACGGGACGAGGGCGCGGTACGGCCGGACGGGGACGAGGGAGCGGAGGACGGCCGGGCGGGCCGCGCCGCGCCCGCCCCGCCGCGTCCGCCCTGCGGGGGCAGGGGCGGAGGTGTACCGCGTCGCGGTCCGTGCTGCTGGGGGCGCGTCCTGTGTTGCTCCACTGGACCAACTTAGGTCGGTTTATGTGCTGAATGGCCCCTCAGACACGCCGATGGGCCGAGCTTGGCCAAGCGTTCGACACGAAGCCGGTAAGGGGCGCGGCACGCCGTAGACTGGTGGATCGGCCCCCTGGTCCCGCTGGCCCCGGCCCCCTGGCCCCCACCCCTCTCACGTACGGGAAGTCGCAACGTGTCGCTCACGATCGGAATCGTCGGTCTGCCGAATGTCGGCAAGTCGACCCTGTTCAACGCCCTGACCAAGAACGACGTGCTGGCGGCCAACTACCCGTTCGCCACGATCGAGCCCAACGTGGGCGTCGTCGGCGTCCCGGACGCCCGGCTCACGAAGTTGGCCGAGATCTTCTCCTCGCAGCGCGTCCTGCCGGCCACCGTCGACTTCGTCGACATCGCGGGCATCGTGCGCGGCGCCAGCGAGGGCGAGGGCCTGGGCAACAAGTTCCTCGCGAACATCCGCGAGTCGGACGCGATCTGCCAGGTCATCCGCGCCTTCAAGGACGAGAACGTCGTCCACGTCGACGGCAAGGTCTCGCCCAAGGACGACATCGAGACGATCAACACCGAGCTGATCCTCGCCGACCTCCAGACCATCGAGAAGGTCCTGCCGCGCCTCCAGAAGGAGTCGCGGATCAAGAAGGACATCGCGCCGAAGGTCGCGGCGGTCGAGGCGGCCAAGGAGATCCTGGAGAAGGGCGACACCCTGTTCTCCGCGGGCATCGCCCAGGGCTCGGGCAACGAGGAGCTGCTGCACGACCTGCACCTGCTCACCACCAAGCCGTTCCTCTACGTCTTCAACGTCGACGAGGACGAACTGGTCGACGAGGACTTCAAGACGGAGCAGCGCGCCCTGGTCGCCCCCGCCGAGGCGATCTTCCTCAACGCCAAGCTGGAGCAGGACCTCGCCGAGCTCGACGAGGCGGACGCCATGGAGCTCCTGGAGTCGGTCGGCGCCGAGGAGCCGGGCCTGGCCACCCTCGCCCGCGTCGGCTTCAACACCCTCGGCCTCCAGACCTACCTGACCGCAGGTCCCAAGGAGTCCCGCGCCTGGACGATCAAGAAGGGCGCGACGGCCCCCGAGGCCGCCGGTGTGATCCACACCGACTTCCAGAAGGGCTTCATCAAGGCCGAGGTCATCTCCTTCGAGGACCTGGTCGAGACGGGCTCGGTCGCCGAGGCCCGCGCCAAGGGCAAGGCCCGCATGGAGGGCAAGGAGTACGTCATGCAGGACGGCGACGTGGTGGAGTTCCGCTTCAACGTGTAGCGGGTGACGTAGCGCCACTTCGCTGACCTGGCAGACATGCAGGTCGAATGGGGTCTGACTCTTCGGGGTCAGGCCCCTGGTTTTTTTACCGTGCCGGACAGGTGCCGGATTCCGTCGGGCCCGCTTCGTCCGGGAGGCCTACGACGGGTCCTGCCCTCGGGAGCCGGGCAGTGGGGCGGTCCCTTTAACCAGCGGGCGGACGGGGCACAAGGGTGGACTCGGCTTCCCGGAGGGCGTAATCGGGTTGCCTGCAACCGGCTTTGACACGCACTCGGGGTTTCCGGGGCAGTCAGTAATCTGAGCCGCATGACAGCCAACTTAGATGAAGACGGTGACCGTGAAGGCGTCCCCTCTCCCGGGGAGGACGTGGCCGACCAGGAGCGTGACTACTGGGACAATCGGCGACTCATCCAGGAGTTGGACGACGACGAAGCCGGACGGCGGGAGCGACGTCGGCTGAGGGTGCAGGAGCGGAAGATGCATTTGCGGGTCCGTATGCATCGCCACGCACGTCAGCAGGACCAGGGACCGCTACCGAGTGACATGGTGCTCCCGCCGCTGTCCGGAGACGATGATCTCTACGGTCGCGACATCAGGGATTCCGGCGACGACCGGTACTGAGCTCGACTCCGTCGGAAATCTCGAGCTTTCCCCCACGAGGACGGGCACGCCTGCGCGCCGAGCGGCCTCGACCCGCGCTGACGGACGGCAGTGGCAGTATTCGGGGACATGGCGAGGGGGCGGGGCGGTATGGGACGCAGCGAGCGGGAGACGGTCGCCGCGGGAAGGCGGCTGTACGAGGCGGCGCAGGCGGTGGCCGGTGACCACGCGCGGGCTGTCGAGGCGGTTCGGGCGGCGCTGAAGCCGGTCTGCGACACGGCGGCGGAACAGGCGCTGGACGCCATCCCGGTGGCCAGGTTGAAGGAGATCACCGAGGGGCGGCTGAGGCTCGGGGAAGTCGAGAGGAGCGGGCTGCGGTCGGTCCGGCAGGTACTCGATGCCGGTTCCTACCGGTTGCGGCAGATTCCCGGCGTGGGGCAACGGACCGCCGATCAGGTCATCGCGGCGGCGCGTCAGATATCCGATGCCGTTCGGGAGACCATCGCCGTCCGTATCGACGTGGATCGGCCGGAGCCCCGGACCACCTCGCTCGTCATGGCCCTGCATGTGCTGGTGGAAGCGGGCCCCGAGGCGCGGCGAGCCGTCGAGACGGCCGCGGCTCTCTCGGATCGGTTCGGTCCGCTGCTGGTCGAGGCCAAACCGGCCTCCGGACGGCTGCGGATGCTGCTCGCGGGACAGGCCGAACGAGCGCGGGCGCGGCAGGCCGTCGCGGAGCTTCGCGAGCTGACCGAGGAAGCAGCGCGCAGTGGTGTGCCGGAGCTGCTCGCGCAGGCTTCGGTGGATCTGCTGCGCGGTACCTCGACGGAGGTCGCGGCCTGGGTCGACTTCGAGCTGCGTTCCGCCGAGTACTACAGCCTGCTCGCGGAGATCTCCGGCCGCAGACCGGACACCGCCGCCGCCGAGGGCTTCCTGCCCGACGACATTGCCGGGCGGGTCCGCGACCAGATGCTCGACGACACGCACCGGCGGGTGTCGCTGCGCGGCTATCAAGCCTTCGGGGCGCGCTTCGCCCTGGCGCAGCGCAAGGTGATCCTCGGCGACGAGATGGGACTCGGCAAGACCATCCAGGCCATCGCCGCTCTGGCTCATCTCGCCGCCGGGGGACGGAGTCACTTCATGGTCGTCTGCCCGGCCAGCGTCCTGATCAACTGGACGCGCGAGATCGAGGCCCGGAGCAAGCTGCGCGTGATGCCTCTGCACGGCCCCGACAGACAGGAGGCGTTCGCCGACTGGAAGGACCGGGGCGGCGTAGGGGTGACCACGTTCGACGCCCTGCGTGGTTTCCCCGCTCCCGGAGGCGGCGAGGTGGGGATGCTGGTCGTGGACGAGGCGCACTACGTGAAGAATCCGAAGACGCACCGCTCCCGAGCCGTGACCGAATGGTCCGGGCGCTGTGAACGCGTTCTCTTCATGACCGGCACACCGATGGAGAACCGGGTCGCCGAGTTCCGCAGCCTTGTGGAGATTCTCCAGCCGCACCTGGCAGAGGCTGTCGGTGACCGTGCCGGAGTGGCCGGCTCCAAGGCCTTCCGGAAGGCTGTCGCCCCGGTCTATCTGCGCCGCAACCAGCAGGATGTCCTGACCGAACTGCCCGCGCTCCAGCACACGGACGAGTGGGAGGAGCTGAGCGCGTCGGACGAGGACGCCTACCTCGAGGCCGTGCGCGCCGGCAACTTCATGGCGATGCGCAGAGCGGCGTATGCGCGCCCCGAGACGTCGGCCAAGCTGAACCGGCTGCGCGAGATCGTCGAGGACGCTGCCGAGAACGGGCTGAAGGTGGTGGTGTTCTCCAACTTCAGGGATGTCCTCGGGGTGGTGAAGGACATGCTGGATGCCGTGCGGATCCGTGGTGGCGGTCAGGTGTTCGGGCCGATCTCGGGAAGCGTGCCACCCGCGCGCCGCCAGCAGCTGGTGGACGAGTTCGCCGCCGTGCCGGGTCCCGCGGTGCTGGTGGCGCAGATCGAGGCGGCGGGGGTGGGGCTCAACATGCAGGCCGCGTCCGTCGTGATCATCTGTGAGCCCCAGATCAAGCCGACCCTCGAACACCAGGCGGTGGCGCGGGCCCACCGCATGGGACAGGTGCGTTCGGTCCAGGTGCACCGGCTGCTCGCCACCAGCGGAGTGGACCAGCGGATGGTGGAGATGTTGAAGAACAAGACCCGTCTGTTCGACGCGTACGCACGTCGCAGCGCGGTCGCCGAGTCGACGCCGGACGCGGTCGACATCTCGGACACGGCGATGGCCCGTCAGATCGTCGAGGAGGAGCAGGCGCGGCTGGGAGCGGTCCGCGAGGAGTCCGCAGGACACCTGTGAGCGACCGTCGGGACCCGCGCGAGCGGCCGTCGGGCCCCGACGGTCCGACGCCTTCCGCGTACCCGTGCCGGCCTTTCAGCCGCTGCGTGGTGGTGTCAGTTTGTCGAGGTCCAGGCTGATCTCGAAGGGCACCGGGCGCCGGAGGGTGCCCCGGAAGATTCCGGCGGGGGCGTAGGCGCCGGTCGGTCCGTCGAGTTCGTAGACGTGCACGACGGGTGCCCCGTCCTCGTCCTCGATGCACCAGTAGTGGGGGATGCCGGCCTCCGCGTACTTGCGGAGTTTGACCTTGCGGTCGCGGTGCGCGGACTCGGGGGAGACGACCTCGACGACGAGCCGCACGTCCTCGGGGGCGTACCAGGTGCGGTCGGGGTCGTAGGGCAGGTCCGTCAGAAGCAGGTCGGGCTCGGGGCGGTTGCGGGCGTCGAGGCGGATCGTCATCTCCCGCTCGACCTCGAAGCCGGCCGGTGCCTGCGCCATGAGCGTGGTGGTCAGGGCGGTGACGAGGCGGCCGTGCCAGGCCCGCTGCGGCGACATCATGAAGACAAGCGCTCCGTCGATCAGCTCGGTGTGGCGTGGCGCCTCGGGGAGGCTGTCCAGGTCCTCCGCGAACCAGCCTTCCGCGCGCGGCGGGCGCATCCAGTCGGGCAGTGCGGTCATGGCTTCACCGTAGCGGCCCGCGACCGGGCGCGGAGAGCCGAACGATCTCGGTCGGGGGATTTTCGGCGTCCTGCCGGGCCGCACCTCTGAGATCCCCCGCCCGCCGCCCGTCCGGCGTCACACGCCGGGCCGTGGCGCGCTTACCATGCGCCAAGGTCGTACGTCAGTTCTCATCTCTTCTCCCTTCCCTGCCAGGGGATCCGGGGATCCGGGGATCCGGGGCTGCCGCGTCCGAGTCGTCCCGCCGCCCCGCCCCGCCGTCCCGTCAGAAGCAGGAGCACGGTAGCCGTGTCCATACCTCCGCCCCCGGGGACCCACGACCCCCAGCAGCCCCAGCAGCCCCAGCAGCCCCAGCAGCCCCAGCAGCCCCAGGGTCCCTACCAGGTGCCGCCGCCCGCGCCGTACCCGCAGTACGGGGCCTACGGGCAGCCTCCGTACCAGACCTGGGGGCAGGGCTACAGCCCGTTCAACCGGCCCGCGCCCGTCAACGGCCTGGCCATCGCCTCCCTGGTCCTCGGCATCCTCTGCTTCCTGCCGGCGGTCGGACTGGTGCTGGGGATCATCGCGCTGGTGCAGATCAAGCGGCGCGGCGAGCGCGGCAAGGGGCTGGCGATCGGCGGGACGGTGATGTCGTCGATCGGGATCGTGCTGTGGACGCTGGCGCTCACCACGAGCGCGGCGCACGACGCCTGGGAGGGGTTCAAGGAGGGCGCCGCGAACAGCGTGAGCGTGCCGGTCGGCGTCGGTGAGTGCTTCGACGCGCCGGACGCCGAGGACGGCTACACCTACGACGTCGACGTGGTCCCCTGCGACGGCGAGCACGACGGCGAGGCGTTCGCCGTGTTCGATCTGCACAAGGGCGCGGACTACCCGGACGACTCCTACCCCGGCGAGACCCGTGTCACGGACATCGCCGACGACAGGTGCTACACGCTTCTGGCCCGCTACGCGATGGACCCCTGGGCCGTTCCCGAGGACGTCGACGTGTACTACTTCACCCCGACCGAGGACTCCTGGGACGTCGGCGACCGCGAGATCACCTGCTTCTTCGGCAACACGGACGAGGACGCCACGCTGACCGGCTCGCTGCGCAACGACGCCTCGATGCTCGACGCGGACCAGGAGGCCTTCCTGAAGGCGGGCCAGGCCCTGGACACCGCGCTCGCCCAGGAGCCCGTGGACTACCCCGAAGAGGATCTCGAGGTCAACACGGACTGGGCGGGCGACGTCGAGGACGCGCTCGCGGCGCAGGCCGCGGCGCTGCGCGCGCACGAGTGGCCGGCCGCCTCCGAGCGGCCCGTGGCCGCCCTGGTGAAGGACGTGGAGGCCGCCCGCAAGGAGTGGGCGAAGGCCGCCGCGGCCGACGACGCGGACACGTTCTACGCGCACTACGACAGCGGGTACGAGTTCATCGACGACGCCGCCGCGGTCACCGCGCGCAAGGCTCTGGGCCTGGCCACCACCCCGCCGTCGTACGACGACTCCGGCGACGGCGCGGGCAGTGGGGACCTCGATGTGTGAGCGCGGCCGGAGTGGGGAGAAAGTGCCTGCGTAAAGCCCTCCACAACCCCAAGTAATCACATCGAGTGATTCCCTGGCCTTTGCTTGCACGAGACGACCCACGGTTGCCAGGCTGTTGCTGTCTGTACAATCTGATGGGAGCGGCCAGTGACATTCGGTGAGCAGCCGGCGTATCTGCGCGTCGCGGGTGATCTCCGCAAGAAGATCGTCGACGGTTCCCTGCCACCGCACACCCGGCTGCCCTCCCAGGCCAGAATCCGCGAGGAGTACGGCGTCTCGGACACCGTCGCCCTGGAGGCGCGCAAGGTGCTGATGGCCGAGGGGCTCGTCGAGGGCCGCTCCGGCTCGGGGACGTATGTGCGCGAGCGGCCGGTTCCGCGCCGGATCGCCCGCTCCGGGTTCCGTCCGACCGGCGGCGCGACCCCCTTCCGCCAGGAGCAGGCCGACGCGGACACGCGCGGCACCTGGGAGTCCAGCAGCGCGCAGGCGGAGGCGAGCGGCGCCGTCGCCGAGCGGCTCGGCATCAAGCCCGGCGACCGCGTGATGTGCACGCGGTACGTGTTCCGGGAGGCCGGTGAGGCGATGATGCTCTCCACCTCCTGGGAGCCGCTCGCCGTGACCGGGCGGACGCCGGTGATGCTGCCCGAGGAGGGGCCGCTCGGGGGCATGGGCGTGGTCGAGCGGATGCGTGCCATCGACGTCGTCGTGGACAACGTCACCGAGGAGGTCGGCGCCCGTCCCGGCCTCGCGGAGGAACTCCTCGCGCTGGGCGGGGTGCCCGGCCATGTCGTCCTCGTCGTCCAGCGCACGTACTACGCCTCGGGGCGCCCGGTGGAGACGGCCGACGTGGTCGTCCCGGCGGACCGGTACCGGGTCGCGTACCACCTTCCCGTGAAGTAGCGCACAACCCCCTGTCCACCGCCCCGGACGGCGCTCGGTCGAGGCCGTCCGGGGCGCTGTTGTCTTCAGGTCGTTCTCGCAGGTCGTCCCGGGCGTCTTCGGCATGCCGCCGACCGGGCGCGGTACACGGTGCGTGGGGCGCGTTCGCTCTCGTGCGCCCCCGGGGGCTGGCCGGTTGCGTACCTCTTTGTGAAAAGCCGTATTCGCTGCGTGAAGGTTAGGCGTAGGCTCGGGCATATGCGGATTGCGGTTTCGTTAGAAGGCGGGGCGCGGGGCGAAGCGCGGGCGGGAGGGGGGCGATGAACGACGGCGGCACGATCGCTCTTCCCTGGCTCGTCATAAGGCAGGACGACAACGGCAATCGCTATCGCGTGGGGAGGTACGCGACCCGCGCCGAGGCGCAGAAGATCGCGGACAGTCTCGACCACCGCGGGCACAAGCAGCTGTACTGGGTCGAGCGGATCGGGCAGCACGACGACGCCACCCGCAACTGACCTGCCCGCCACCCCGCTCCCGTAGGCTCCGGCCCATGACGGAACGGATCGTGGTCGGGGCCGCCCTGCTCGACGGTGGCCGCCTGCTCGCCGCGCGCCGCAGTGCGCCCCCCGAGCTGGCCGGACGCTGGGAGCTGCCCGGCGGCAAGGTCGAACCGGGCGAGACGCCCGAGGCGGCACTCGTGCGCGAGCTGCGCGAGGAGCTCGGCGTCGAGGCCGAGGCCGTGGAGCGCGTACCGGGTCGGTGGCCGCTGAGAGCGCCGTACGTCCTGTGCGTGTGGACCGCGCGACTGCGTGCCGACTCCGCCGCGCCCGAGCCCCTCCAGGACCACGACGAGCTGCGCTGGCTCACCCCCGCCGAGATCTGGGACGTGGACTGGCTGGAGCAGGATGTGCCCGCCGTGCGGGAGACGCTCGCGCGCCTGGATGCCGGCGCGGACACGATCTGAGCTCCCCGTACGCCGTTTGCGCCACAGTGCGCCCTGGAGAGCGGTGTCTCACGCCGGATGTCGGGTATGTGCCTACTAACCCCTCGAAACCGGACATGGGGCGATCCGCTTGCCCGGGAAGTGATCGGCGTGATCGACACCGAAGGCGACTGTACGGAATGGACCTTTCCCGCAGACCCCGGCGCAGCCCGCGCCGCGCGCGCGGTGGTCCGGGAGCGGCTGCGGGGCTGGGAACTCGAATCCGTCAGTGACATGGCGGCCCTGCTGGTCAGCGAACTCGTGACCAACTCCCTGCGCCATGCGACCGGTCCGATCGGAGTCCGCCTCGTGCGTCCCTCCCGGCAGCGCGGAGTGCTGGTGGAGGTCTCCGACCCGCTGCCCGACCCGCCCCGCGAGCGCGCCGCCCGCCCGGAGGACGAGAGCGGCCGTGGCCTGCAACTGGTCGCGTCCTCCTCGCGTCGCTGGGGCACCCGGCCCGGATCCGCGGGCAAGACCGTGTGGTTCGAGCTCGCGGTGCCGGACTGAGCAGTCAAACCAGTCCTTTTGAGTGGTTTCGGCGCGTACGTCCCCTGGCGTCGCCTGTACGCGCGCCCCCGTACTGTCGACTGGCCGATTCAGGTCGATGATGATCCCCCGCGGACGTGGTTCGACGGCGTGTTCCCTGGTTAGAAGACTGGAAGTGTTGTCACGGACAGGTCCGAAAAGAACCTGGACCGTGCTGTGATCGTGAACACCGTGTCGTGCGGCACCGTAGTGCTGGATACTGCGGGCAGCCGCCCCCGGTGACCGGTGCCGGGCGCGGTGAGCTGGAGGGGACGGTTCGCGTGAGCGAGATACCAGCGAAGGCGACGGAGTCCGAGGACCCGTCGGGCGGAGCGAGGGCGGATGCCTCGGGCACCGCTGCCCACGCGGAGGTGTCGTCCGGCGATCCCATGTGGCAGAGCAGTCCGCCCGGCTCGATGTACGACTACATCCGGGTCGCGTCCTTCTCCATCGGCCCCGACGGTTTCGTGGACCAGTGGAGCCTGCGCGCCGAGGAGATCTTCGGCATCCCGGCCGAACGTGCCGTGGGCATGGATCCCATCCAGGCGTTCGTCGACCCCGACCTGCGCGAACGCGGCCAGCGCAAGATGGCCGAGATCCTCGACGGCCGGGAGTGGACCGGGGTGGTCCCCTTCCGGATGCCGGACGCCCCGGCCGGGGAGCGCGGCGAGGAGGGACTCGCCGAGGTCTACGTCATGCCGACCCGGACCACGGAGGGTGACAAGGCCGCCGTCTGCATCGTCGTCGACGTCCGCACCCTGCGCAGCATCGAGACCGACCTCGCCGCCTCGCAGGCGATATTCGGCCAATCTCCGTTCGGCTTCCTGCTGATCGACGCCGACCTCCGGGTGCGCCGCGCCAACGAGCGGTTCGCCTCCATCTTCGGCGGCAGCCCCGACGACCACCGCGGCCAGGGCGTCCACGACTATCTGCCGCGCGGCGAGGCCGACCGGGTCTCCGCGACCCTGCGCCGCGTCCTGGAGACCGGCGACTCCATCACGGACATGCACGTCACGGGCTTCGTGCCGGGCTCCGAGGAGCGCCGCCACTGGTCCATCAACCTCTACCGCGTGCACAGCGGCAGCGGCCGCCCGATCGGCATCGCCTGGCTCGGCACCGACATCACCTCCCGCCGTGCCGCCGCCCGCGAGGCCGCCGCCGCCCGCCGCAACCTCGCCCTGCTCAACGAGGCCGGCGCCCGGATCGGCAACTCCCTCGACCTGGAGACCACCGCCCGCGAACTCCTGGACGTCGTCGTGCCGGGATTCTGCGACCTCGCCACCGTCGACCTCTACCAGGGCCTGCTGGCCGGCGACGAGACCCCGCCCGGCCTCGCCGACGGCAGCGCCGAACTGCGCCGCGTCGCCTTCGCCAGCGCCGTGTCCGACGCGCCCTTCGCGGGCGGCGACCAGCCGGTCGCGGTCGGCGCGGTCCACCACTACCCCTTCAACTCCCCGTGCGCGGACGCCCTGCGCACCGCCCGCCCGCTGCTCATCCCGGGCGAGGACGGCGGTCTGGTGCAGTCCACGCTCGCCGTCCCGATGGTCGCCCACGACACGGTCGTCGGACTGGCGCAGTTCGCCCGGACGAAGGGCAGCGAGCCGTTCGGCGACCGGGACCGGGACCTGGCGGTGGAGCTGGCGGCGCGGGCCGCCGTCTGTATCGACAACGCCCGTCTGTACCGCCGCGAGCACGAGCGGGCGCTGATCCTGCAACGGTCCCTGCTGCCGCCCGGCGACCCGGTCGCCTCCGGTCTCGACATCGCCTGTCGCTATCTGCCGGGCAACGCCTCCACCGGCCGCCCCAGCGAGGTCGGCGGCGACTGGTTCGACGTCATCGAACTGCCCGGCCACCGTACGGCGCTGGTGGTGGGCGACGTGATGGGCCGCGGGCTGCGCGCGGCGGTGGCCATGGGCGAACTGCGCACCGCCGTACGGACCCTGGCCCTGCTCGACCTCGAACCCGCCGAGGTGCTCTCGGCGTTGGACGAGATCGCCCGCGGGCTCGGCACCCCCGGCGGGGTCCAGCAGGCCACCCGGGCCGCCCGCCGCCCCCGCGAGGCCGACCTCTCCGAGGTGTACCTCGCGACCTGCGTCTACGCGGTCTACGACTCCGTCACCCGCCGCTGCACCTTCGCCAACGCCGGTCATCTGCCCCCCGTCCTCGTCGAACCGGGCGAGGCCGCGCTGATGCTCGACGTGCCGCCCGGGATGCCCCTCGGCGTCGGCGGCGAGCCGTTCGAGGAGGTGGAGGTCGAACTGCCCGAGGGCGCCCTGCTGGCGCTCTACACGGACGGCCTGGTCGAATCCCGCGACCACCCCCTCGACGAGGGCCTCCAGGCGTTCGTGGGCGCGCTGACCGACCCGACGCGCCCGCTGGAGGACGTCTGCGACCACGTCCTGCGGACCCTCGACACCCACCACGGCGAGGACGACATCGCGCTGCTGATGGCCCGCGTCCAGGGGCTGCCCACCGAGTCCGTCGGCGACTGGACGCTGCCGCGCGAGCCGCGCAGCGTCGGCCGCGCCCGCGAGTACGCGCGCGGCCAACTGCTCAGCTGGGGCATGGAGCCCCTGGTCGACACCACGGAACTCCTCGTCAGCGAACTGGTCACCAACGCGCTGCGCTACGGCGAGGGCGAGATCCGGCTGCGCCTGCTCCTCGACCGCACCCTGGTGTGCGAGGTCTGGGACTCCGGCCTGGTCCAGCCCAGGCGACGGCGTGCCCGCGACACCGACGAGGGCGGCCGCGGCCTCCAGCTCGTCGGCCTGCTCTCCGCCGCCTGGGGCTCGCGCCGCACCCCCCGGGGCAAGACGGTGTGGTTCGAACTCCCCCTCCCGGACGGCGAGACGGGCCTCATGGACCCGGCGGAGGCGTTGCTCAGCCTGTTCTGAGCCGTACGGCGACCGCGTACGGCGTTCCGGGCGTCCCCGGTTGGCTGTACGGCGTTCCGGGCGGCCAGGGGTGGCCGTGCGGGCGGCGCGGGCCGGCGCACGGGCGTCCCGGCCGGCTCTCCGGGGTCAGGTGGGCGCCGGCCCCCTGCGGTCGCGGGTGCGGGGGCCGCCGAAGCTCGGGGGCGTGCCGTCCTGCGCGGCGCCGGGCGACAGCAGGCCGCCGAGCACCGCCCCGGCGAGGCCGCTCTCGTGCGCGGTGGGACCGTCGTGCGGATTGCCGTGCGTACGTACGTCCAGCTCGGCCAGCTCGCGGGCCTGCGTGGCCAGGTCGCCGCAGGCCAGGACATCCGTCAGGACGTCCGCCGGGACACTCACCGAGACGTCCGCCGACGCGTCCGCCGGGACGCCGACGGGGACGTCGCCCGGGACATCGGCCGGGACCCCCGCCGGGACCGCCGCCGGGCCCTCTCCCGGCGCGCCCGCCGCACCGTCCCGCGGGACGCGACCGCCCGCCCGGCCGTCCACCGAGGCCAGGCAGCGTTCCGCCGCCGCCAGCCGGGTACGGGCCTCGGCGCCCACCACCCCCCGGTGCGTCGCGACGAAGCCGCCCGCGCCCGCGACGTCGGACCGGGCGACGAGCGACGCGGCCGCCGCCAGCACCCCGCCCCGCCCGGTGTCCAGCGGCGCGGTCGCCCCGACGACCCGGCGCAGCAGGCCCAGCGGATCGTGCGGACGCCGTGCGGTCACCTCCTGGCGTACAGAGTCCAGCACCGCGTCCGCGTGCAGCAGCCGTGACCGCAGCTCGCCCGAGGGCACCCCGGGCAGCGCCGCGGGCCCGGCCGCCCGCACCCTCGCGAGCTGGGCCTCCGCCCCCGTGAGCGCGGCCGGCAGCCACCGCGCGGCCGTCGTCAGCGCGGTCGCGAGGCGGTGCACCTCGTCCACGAACACCGCCGCCTGGGCCACTCCGCCCTCGGCGGCCCGCAGATGCAGGGCGGCCTTGCCCGGCTCGCCGCGATCGGCGGTCTGGCGGGCCCGGTTGAGCCGGGAGGTGGCGAACACCAGCCGGTCCTTGGCCTGTTCGACGTACCCCGTGACCCCGGCGCTCGCCGCGGGCCCGTACCGGACGGTCAGGTCCGCGAGCGTCGCCTGGGCCGCCCCGATCCGACCGGCCAGCTGCCGGAACCGCGCCTCCGCCGCCTCCAGCGCCGCACCGGCCCCGAACTCCGGACCGCGCAGCCGGTCGAACCCCACCGCTTCCGCGTCCAGCCGCCGCCCCGCCTCCGCGCACCGGCCGTCGATGCCCGCGAGCGCGTGCCGCCGGGCCGTCTCCTCCGCCGGTACGCCCTCGTCGTAGCGCTGCCGTATCGCGAACGCGGCGGCCAGTTCCGCCTCCGCCTCCCGCACCGCCCGCGCGTACGGTTCCGCGGGGCCGGTCCCGGACAGGGCCACCGCGCAGGCGAGTTCCTCCCGGCTGGTGCGTACGCAGTCGTCCGCCTCGACCAGTGCCGCCCGCGTCCGCCGGTCCAGTTCGGCCGGCGGTTCGACGGCGGGCGCGGCGGAGGGGCCGCCGGGGGTCGTCCGGGTCCGGGCCCGTCTGGTGCGTCGTACGTAGCCGTAGCCCGCGACCACGCCTGCCGCGCCCACCGCCGCGAGCGGCAGGACGAGATCGACGGCGGACGCCTGCGCGGCCTGGGCGGCGACCGGGGTGCAGACGGGCCGCGGGCCGGTGATCGCAACCGGCGGGTCGCTCCGCGTCGTCATCCCTGGCAACACCAGCCACACGAGCCCGAGGACCCCGCCCAGCGCGGCATGTGCCACCTGCACGGGTATGTGCGAGGTCGCACGCCGTGGCCGGCCCCGGAACAAGGATGACGTCACATTTGGGAGCGTATGACCGCCCATGCGGGCACGCGAGCGGTGTGCGTCCGGGACGGGGCGCCAGGGGCGGGCCGAGACACGAGGGGGACACGGGATGGACCGCACAGGCCCGGACCAGGACGCGAACACGAAGGCAGGCGCGAACCCGGACGCGGCCCCGGACACGGACGCGGCCCGGCACCCGGAAGCAGCCCGGCACCCGGACGCGAGCGCAGCCCCGGACGCAGACGCGAACGCGAACACGAACACAGCCCCCGACGCGAACGCCACCACCGACCCCACCACCGACTCCGCCGCAGACTCGGTCCCCGCCCCCGAATCCGCCGCGGCCCCCACCCCCGCCCGCCCCCGCCGACGCGCCCGCCGGTCGGTGCGGATCGCTCTGGGGCTCGTCCTGGCCCTCCTGCTGCCCCTGCTCGCCGCCGAGACCGCCCTGCGGGTGAACTACGCGGGCGACCCGGCCGACGGCACGTACACCCGGGGCCGGGACGCGATCTGGCTCGGTCACGCCTGGGTCGACGGGCGCAAGCGCGACGCCGACGTCACGGCCCTGGCCCACCGTCTGGACGGCAGCGGCATCCGCGACCTCTACGTCCACGCGGGCCCGCTGGAGCACGACGGGACGCTTCCCAAGTCGGCGTACGCACATGCGGGTTGGCTGATAGCGGCGGTGCATCGCGAGCTACCCGGTGTCCGGGTGCAGGCCTGGCTGGGCGACGTACTGGCCACCGAGGGGCCGGACGGCATGCGTCTGGAGCGGGCCGCGACCCGTGCGGCGGTCGTCCGCTCCACCCGCGAGATCCTTGCCGCGGGCTTCGACGGCGTCCACTTCGACCTGGAGCCCCTGCACTCGGGCGACGGCCACTACCTCGCCCTCCTCGACTCCCTGCACACGGTCACCGCGGCCGCCGGTGTCCCGCTCTCCGTCGCCTCCCACCAGATCGACCCGCTCCCCGGGTTCCACTCCTTCTGGGGAACCGTCGCCGGGCATCCGAAGTGGTGGTCGCAGGAGTTCTTCGGGCAGGTCGCGCGCCGGGTCGACCAGATCGCCGTGATGTCGTACGACACCATGCAGCCGCTGCCGAGCACCTACGGCGGCTATGTCGCCCAGCAGACTTCCCTCGCCCTGGAGGTCACCCCGCCCACCACCGACCTGCTGATGGGCCTGCCGTTCTTCCACGAGAACCGCTTCGGGCACTGGGCGCACGCCGAGACCGTCCCCGCCGCCGTCCGGGGGGTCCGCCTGGGGCTGTCCCGCACCGACCGCGGGCGCGCGAACTTCGGCGTCGCCCTGTACGTCGACTTCGCGGCCACGGAAGCCGACTGGCAGGCGTACGAAGCGGGTTGGGTGGGCTGACCTGTCCCTTTCCACCCGCCCCCGGCCGTGCGATCATCAACGCCGTGAACACAGCGATATACATCGTCGCGGTGATCGTCGCCGTGCTGATGGGGGCTGCCGGCATCGCCGGCGCGGCGACCGGCTGGGTCTCGCCGTGGGGCAGCGGGATCCTGCGGCCGAGGCTGATGGGCTGGGCGACGCTCCTCGCCGCGGTCGGGTTCAGCCTGTTCATCTTCCTGGGCCCGCTCGGCGGCTCCCACGGCCCGCTGCCGTGGATCGGCTGGGCCGCCTTCATGATCGGGCTGTTCCTCCAGTCGCGCGCCCGGCGCCCCGACATCATCCCCTTCGGCAACTGGCGGCGCTCCTAGTGCCGCGGCAGGCAACGTTCGCCCCGTCGCGACGCCCGGCACGCACTCTCGCCGCACCGGCCGAAAGCCCAAGTACGTCCAGTACGAGGACTTCCGGCCGGCACGCCGAGAGCACGCACCAGACGCCGCTCCTTGACGGGCAAACGTTGCCTGCCGCGGCACTAGCTCGACCGCCGTCCGATCTTCGACCCCAGCCACACCAGCGGGTCGTACTTGCGGTCCACCGCGCGTTCCTTCAGCGGGATCAGCGCGTTGTCCGTGATCTTGATGCCCTCGGGGCACACCTCCGTACAGCACTTGGTGATGTTGCAGTAGCCGAGGCCGTGCTCGTCCTGGGCCGTACGGCTGCGGTCCAGGCCGGTATCGGCCGCCGCGTCCAGCGGGTGCATGTCCAGCTCCGCGACCCGCATCAGGAAGCGCGGCCCGGCGAAGGCCGGCTTGTTCTCCTCGTGGTCGCGCACGACATGGCAGGTGTCCTGGCACAGGAAGCACTCGATGCACTTGCGGAACTCCTGCGAGCGGTCCACGTCCTCCTGCTGCATGCGGTACTCGCCGGGGCCGAGCCCGGCCGGCGGCACGAAGGCCGGAACCTGCCTGGCCTTGGTGTAGTTGAAGCCGACGTCCGTCACCAGGTCGCGGACCACCGGGAAGGCGCGCAGCGGGGTGACGGTGATCGTCTCGTCCCGGGTGAACACCGACATGCGGGTCATGCACATCAGCCGGGGACGGCCGTTGATCTCCGCCGAGCACGAACCGCACTTGCCCGCCTTGCAGTTCCAGCGGACGGCGAGGTCGGGGGCCTGGGTGGCCTGGAGGCGATGGATGATGTCGAGGACGACCTCGCCGTCGTTCACCTCGACCGCGAAGTCCTCCAGCCCACCGCCCTTCGTGTCCCCGCGCCACACCTTGAAGCGGGCCTCGTAGCTGCTCACTCGTAGAGCTCCTCTTCGGCGAGGTACTTGACCAGCTCCTCCTTGTCGAAGAGGGCGAGCAGGTCCGGTCGGATGGGTTCGGTGTTCTCGCGGGTGAGGGAGACCTGCCCGCCGTCCGGTTCGGGTGCCGCCGGCTCCCCGGCCGCGTCGGCCAGCCGGCAGATCAGGTTGGCGCGGCGCCACCTGCGGTCCATCGTGGGGTGGTCCTCGCGGGTGTGCCCGCCGCGCGACTCGGTGCGCTCCAGCGCGGCCCGCGCCACGCATTCGCTGACCAGCAGCATGTTCCGCAGGTCCAGGGCGAGGTGCCAGCCGGGGTTGAACTGCCGGTGGCCCTCGACCCCGGCCCGTCGGGCCCGTACCCGCAGCTCGGCCAGTTTCTCCAGGGCCTGCTCCATCTCGGCCTCGCGGCGGATGATGCCGACCAGGTCGTTCATCGTCTGCTGGAGTTCCTGGTGCAGGGTGTACGGGTTCTCCGGCGGATGTCCCTCCCGATCGCCCGGTGTCGGTCCCTCCGCCGAGAACGGCCGCAGCGCCTCCGCCGCCGCCCGGTCGACCTCGGCCTCGTCCACGGCCGGCCGCCCGTCGGCGAGCCCGGCCGCGTGCTCGGCGGCGTGCAGGCCCGCCCGCCGTCCGAACACCAGCAGGTCGGAGAGGGAGTTGCCGCCGAGCCGGTTGGAGCCGTGCATCCCGCCCGCGACCTCACCGGCCGCGTACAGCCCCGGCACCCCGCGGGCGGCGGCCGTGTCCGAGTCGACCGCGATGCCGCCCATCACGTAGTGACAGGTGGGCCCGACCTCCATCGCCTCGGCCGTGATGTCGACGTCGGCCAGCTCCTTGAACTGGTGGTACATCGAGGGCAGCCGACGCCGGATCACCTCGGCGGGCATCCGCGTCGACACGTCCAGGAACACCCCGCCGTGCGGGGAGCCGCGGCCCGCCTTGACCTCGGAGTTGATGGCGCGGGCGACCTCGTCGCGGGGGAGCAGTTCGGGCGGACGCCGGTTGTGGTCCGGGTCCTCGTACCAGCGGTCGCCCTCCTCCTCGGACTGGGCGTACTTCTCCTTGAAGACGTCGGGGATGTAGTCGAACATGAACCGCTTGCCCTCGGAGTTCCTGAGCACCCCGCCGTCGCCGCGCACCGACTCCGTGACGAGGATGCCCTTCACCGACGGCGGCCAGACCATGCCGGTCGGGTGGAACTGCACGAACTCCATGTTCAGCAGCGGCGCCCCGGCCAGCAGGGCCAGCGCGTGCCCGTCGCCGGTGTACTCCCACGAGTTCGACGTCACCTTGAACGACTTGCCGATGCCGCCGGTCGCGATCACGACCGAGGGTGCCTCCAGGACGAAGAAGCGGCCGGACTCGCGCTCGTAGGCGAACACCCCCGAGACCCGGCCCCCGGCGTCCTTCAGGACCCGGGTGACCGTGCACTCCTGGTAGACCTTGAGGCGGCTCTCGTAGTCGCCGGTCTCCCGGTGGTCCTCCTGCTGGAGGGCGACGATCTTCTGCTGGAGGGTCCGGATCAGTTCGAGACCCGTACGGTCGCCCACATGGGCCAGGCGCGGGTACTCGTGGCCGCCGAAGTTGCGCTGGGAGATCCGGCCGTCCTTCGTACGGTCGAACAGCGCGCCCCAGGTCTCCAGCTCCCACACCCGGTCCGGCGCCTCGCGCGCGTGCAGCTCGGCCATCCGCCACTGGTTGAGGAACTTGCCGCCGCGCATGGTGTCGCGGAAGTGGACCTGCCAGTTGTCGTGCTCGTTGGCGTTGGCCATCGCCGCGGCGATCCCGCCCTCGGCCATCACCGTGTGCGCCTTGCCGAACAGCGACTTGCAGATGACGGCGGTGCGGGCGCCGCGCTCACGCGCCTCGATCGCGGCGCGCAGACCGGCGCCGCCGGCCCCGACCACGACGACGTCCCACTCCTGCCGGTCGACCACGGACATCAATAGGCCCCACTCGTTAGTAGAAGCGCGGTTCGGTAGAAGCGCGGACCGTCAGAAGAAGCGGGGGTCGTCGAAGACCCCGGACGCGACGAGGTACACGTAGAAGTCGGCGAGCGCCACGCTCACCAGCGACGACCACGCCAGCAGCATGTGACGTGCGTTGAGCCGCCCGACGAACTGCCACATCCGGTAGCGCACCGGATGCCGGGAGAAGTGCTTGAGCTTGCCCCCGACGATGTGCCGGCAGGAGTGGCAGGAGACGGTGTACGCCCAGATCAGCGTGATGTTGACCAGGAAGACCAGGGTGCCCAGACCCATGTGACCCCAGCGGTAGTGCTCGTCGCGGAAGGACAGCACGGTGTCGTAGGTCAGGATCCCGGCCACGACGATCGCGGCGTAGAAGAAGTACCGGTGGACGTTCTGGAGGATCAGCGGGAAGCGGCTCTCACCGGTGTACGCGCGGTGCGGCTCGGCCACCGCGCAGGCCGGCGGCGAGGCCCAGAAGCTGCGGTAGTACGCCTTGCGGTAGTAGTAGCAGGTCAGCCGGAAGCCCAGCGGGAAGATCAGGATGATGATCGCCGGGGAGAGGGCCCACCAGCTGCCGAAGAGGTCGGCGTTGGGTCCCGCGTGCATGGTCCGGCAGTTCTCCGCCAGACACGGCGAGTAGAACGGCGAGACGTACGGTGCCGCGTAGTAGTGCGCGTTCGAGAAGGCCCGCCAGGTCGAGTACACGATGAAGGCGAGCAGCCCGGCCGCGGTGGCGGCCGGGGCCAGCCACCACCGGTCGGTCCGCAGGTGCGGGGCGTCGATCGCGGCGCGCGTCGCGGACCGGACGCCGCCGCTGTTCGGATGAGGTTCCGTACCAGTGGCCAACTTGAGGACTCCCGGTCGGGTTCAGGGGGCGGGTCCGGTCGGGGGACGCGCCGGTTCAAGGGGGCATGCCCGTGCGAGGGGCGCCCCGGATCAGGGGGCGTGCCGGTCGCGGACGCCGAGGCCCTCGTCGTCCGAGTCCGTCCACAGGGTGATGTCGTAGGGCGCGTCGGAGATGGTGACCAGCTCCGGACCGCGCGGGGCGGGCTGGGCCGCCGCCGAGCGCAGCAGGTCGACGCTCTCGCGCAGATGGTCGGTGTCCGCGCGGACGCGGCGCATCTCCAGCCCGCCGGTGCCGAGCTGCCGTTCCAGGCGGCCCACCGACCGCGACAGATCGTCGAGGCTGCGCTGGACCGATATCAGGTCGTCGTGCACGGACATGACGTGACCTCACTTCCAGGGGCCGGGCGGCCGCGGGTGGTGACGTTCATGCGCCTGCGAGTGTTGCGCGTCACACCTGCCGGTGTGAAGGCATGTGCAGCGATTGGCGGATTGCACGCCTCTCACGCACACCCGGGTGCGCTCCCTTTGCGCTCCGTAACTGCCGGGGTTCGCGCGGTTGCGCCGCGCGGGTGGGGTTCCGAGCCGCCGCGGCCGTGTCGCCCCGGACCGGTGAACCCTTTCCTCTTCAGTGGGTCCATAGATCTGATCAACTCCAAAATACCGCCAAATATGATCAAACCCCACTTGTGGCATGGGTGGGAGCGGCTCCCCGGAGGTACCCAGAGATGTCCTACGACGGCCTCGGACCGCGCGCGGTCATGCGCTCGGTCGCCTTCCTCACCGCGGGCGTGCTCGCGGTGCCCCTGCTCGCCGCGTGCAGCTCGGAGGAGGAGCCGAGCAGGCCGCTGGCCGGACAGGACGTCGCGGCGGCAGCGCGCCCCCTGGTCGCCGACGGCGGCACCCTGCACTGGGCCGTGGACACCGTGCCGGAGACGCTCAACGCCTTCCAGTCGGACGCGGACGCCACCACCACCCGCGTCGCCCAGGCCGTCCTGCCGTCGATGTTCCGGCTGGACTCCAACGGGCGCCCGCAGCGCAACGCGGACTTCCTGGAGTCCGCCAAGGTCGTCGAGACCGAGCCCAAACAGGTCGTGCTGTACCGGCTGAACCAGCAGGCCGTGTGGAGCGACGGCCGGGAGATCGGCGCCGCCGACTTCGCCGCCCAGTGGCGCGCCCTGTCCGGCAAGGACAGCGCGTACTGGACCGCGCGCAACGCCGGCTACGACCGCGTCGAGAAGATCGAGCGCGGCGACAACGACCTGGAGGTCCGGGTCACCTTCGCCCGGCCGTACGCCGACTGGCAGTCGCTGTTCGCGCCGCTGTACCCGAAGGAGGTCATGGGCACCCCGGACGCCTTCAACGACGGGGCCCGGCGCAAGCTGAGCGTCACCGCCGGGCCGTTCGCCGTCCAGCAGGTCGACCACAAGGACGCCAAGGTCACCCTGGTCCGCAATCCGCGCTGGTGGGGCCGGCCGGCCAAGCTGTCCGAGATCGTGCTGGCCGCCGTGCCGCGCGACGAGCGCGCCGCCGCCCTGGCCGCCGGCACGCTCGACCTGGCCGACATCGCCCCCGGCGACGTCCAGCGCATCGCGCTCGCCGCGCAGCAGGGCGCCGGCAGCCCGCTCCAGGGCCCGGCGGCCGGCCGGACCGCGGCCAAGGCGCTGCGCTCCTGGGCGCTGCTGCACGGCTCCGACGAGGCGGCCGCCGACCGCGAGGCCCACACCCGCCGGAAGCTGACCACGGAGATCGCCCGGTGGCGGGCCGAGCAGGACGCGCTGCGCGGGATCGAGGTCCGCAAGTCCCTGGAACCGGCCTACACCCAGCTCGCCCTCAACGGCGCCGGCGGTCCCCTCGCCGACGAGCGGGTGCGTCGGGCCGTCGCCCGCGCCATCGACCGGCAGGAGCTGGCGAAGCTCGTCCTCAAGCCGCTCGGCCTGCCCGTCACGCCCGTCGGCAGCCACCTCGCCCTCGCGGGCCAGGACGCCTACGCCGACAGCAGCGGCGCGCTCGGCGGCCAGGACACCACGGAGGCGCGGGCGCTGCTCGCGGACGCGGGCTGGGTGCCGGGCGGCCCGCTCAAGCCGCAGGAGGCCGAGAAGGCGGCCGGGGCCGAAGGGAGGTCCGAGGAGAAGAAGCCCGGCGAGAAGAAGGCCGAGAAGAAGGCCGAGGGGAAGAAGCCCGAGCCCGAGTCCACGGGCGGCAGCGAAGGCGCGTACATCGTCGGCGAGGACAACAAGGCGCCCCGCGCGACCGGGCGGGACCAGGAGCGCGACACGGGCGACGCGGGACCCCGGCCGCTCGCTCAGGACGGCAAGCAGTACACCGACAACCATCTGCGCCAGGGCGGCGCGCCGGGCGCGTACGCCCCCAAGGGCACCGCCGCCCCGGCGGGTGCTCCGGCGGGATTGCTGGCCAAGGACGGCAAGCCGCTCACGCTCCGCTTCGTGCTCCCCGCCGGGGAAGGCTCCGATGCGCTGCGGATCGTCGCCGACCACATCTCCCGCATGCTGGAGCGGGTCGGCATCCGCACCGAGGTGTCCAGGGTCACCGACGAGAGCTACTTCAAGGACCACATCGCCGCCGGCCAGTACGACCTGGCCCTGTACTCCTGGCCGGCCAGTGCCTTCCCCGCCACCGACGCCCGCCCCATCTACGCCAAGCCGGTGCCGGCCGCCGACGGCTCCCTGAGCGTCGAGCAGAACTACACGCGGGTCGGCACCGACCAGGTGGACCAGCTCTTCGACCAGGCGATCTCGACGCTGGACCAGGACGAGGAACGCTCACTGATCCGCAAGGCGGACGCGCGGATCTGGGCGGCCGCCGGATCCATCCCGCTGTACCAGCGCCCCCAGCTCACGGCGGTGCGCAAGGACCTCGTCAACGCGGGCGCCTTCGGCTTCCAGACCCCGGTCTACGAGGACATGGGCTTCCTGAAGAAGGGCGTGACCCGCCCGTCCCCGAGCCCGTCCGGCAACTAGTGCCGCGGCAGGCAACGTTTGCCCGTCAAGGAGCGGCGTCTGGTGCGTGCTCTCGGCGTGCCGGCCGGAAGTCCTCGTACTGGACGTACTCGGGCTTTCGGCCGGTGCGGCGGTGGGGGAGCGTGCCGGGCGTCGCGACGGGGCGAACGTTGCCTGCCGCGGCACTAGGACCTGTCCGGGGCCGCTCGGGCCACCGGGCGGTCCTGGCGGCCCGACCCGGCCCCCGGCGGCCGGCCGGTCCCGGTGGCCCGGCAGGCCGCCTTCGGAGTTCAGACCGTCCGGTGGCCCGGCAGGGCGCCTCATCGCCCGTGGAATGCGGGGCTGAGCTGGGCGGATATGCCCTGGCGCGCCCCAACCGCCACAGCCCCGTACCATGGGGTGAGGCCGTGGCATGTCAAGCCCGGCAGGGCCCGCGTAACACTGACGTACGCGCAGGCCGTCCTCACCACTCCGGGAGTACGCCACACCATGGCAACGCGCCACGACATCCGCAACGTCGCCATCGTCGCCCACGTCGACCACGGCAAGACGACCATCGTCGACGGAATGCTGAAGCAGGCCGGTGCCTTCGCCGCCCATCAGCTCGACTCGGTCGACGACCGCATGATGGACTCGAACGACCTGGAGCGTGAGAAGGGCATCACGATCCTCGCCAAGAACACGGCGGTGAAGTACCACCCCAAGGACGGCGGCGAGCCGATCACGATCAACATCATCGACACCCCCGGCCACGCCGACTTCGGTGGCGAGGTCGAGCGTGGTCTGTCGATGGTCGACGGTGTCGTCCTCCTCGTCGACGCCTCCGAGGGTCCGCTGCCGCAGACCCGCTTCGTGCTGCGCAAGGCGCTCCAGCAGCGTCTGCCCGTCATCCTGTGCATCAACAAGACGGACCGCCCGGACTCCCGGATCGACGAGGTCGTCAACGAGACCTACGACCTCTTCCTCGACCTGGACGCGGACGAGGAGCAGATCGAGTTCCCGATCGTGTACGCCTGCGGCCGTGACGGCATCGCGTCGCTGACCAAGCCGGAGAACGGCACGGTCCCGGCCGACTCCACCAGCCTCGAGCCGTTCTTCTCCACCATCCTGGAGCACATCCCGGCCCCGACCTACGACGAGGCGGCCCCGCTCCAGGCCCACGTCACCAACCTGGACGCCGACAACTTCCTCGGCCGTATCGCGCTGCTGCGCGTCGAGCAGGGCGAGCTGCGCAAGGGCCAGACGGTCGCCTGGATCAAGCGTGACGGCTCCATCAGCAACGTTCGCATCACCGAACTGATGATGACCGAGGCGCTCACCCGCAAGCCCGCCGAGAAGGCCGGCCCCGGTGACATCTGCGCCGTCGCCGGCATCCCGGAGATCATGATCGGTGAGACCCTCGCGGACACCGAGAACCCGATCCCGCTGCCGCTGATCACGGTCGACGAGCCGGCCATCTCCATGGTCATCGGCACCAACACCTCCCCGCTGGTCGGCCGCGGCGGCACCGGCAAGGGCGCCGACGCGAAGGCTGTCGTCAAGGACCGCAAGGTCACCGCCCGCCAGGTCAAGGACCGCCTCGACCGCGAGCTGATCGGCAACGTCTCGCTGCGCGTGCTGGACACCGAGCGTCCGGACGCCTGGGAGGTCCAGGGCCGTGGTGAGCTGGCGCTCGCCATCCTGGTCGAGCAGATGCGCCGCGAGGGCTTCGAGCTGACCATCGGCAAGCCCCAGGTCGTCACCAAGGAGGTCGACGGCAAGACCTACGAGCCCGTCGAGCGCATGACGATCGACGTGCCCGAGGAGCACATGGGCGCCGTCACCCAGCTCATGGGCGTCCGCAAGGGCCGGATGGACAACATGTCCAACCACGGCTCCGGCTGGGTGCGCATGGAGTTCGTGGTGCCCTCCCGCGGTCTGATCGGCTTCCGTACCGAGTTCCTGACCCAGACCCGCGGCACGGGTATCGGCCACTCCATCCACGAGGGCTTCGAGCCCTGGTTCGGCACGCTCCAGACCCGCAACAACGGCTCCCTGGTCGCCGACCGCTCCGGCGCCGTCACCGCGTTCGCGATGACGAACCTCCAGGAGCGCGGTGTGCTGTTCACGGACCCGGGCACCGAGGTGTACGAGGGCATGATCGTCGGCGAGAACTCGCGCTCCGACGACATGGACGTGAACATCACCAAGGAGAAGAAGCTCACGAACATGCGGTCGTCCTCGGCCGACTCGTTCGAGGCGATCGTCCCGCCGCGCAAGCTGTCGCTGGAGCAGTCCCTGGAGTTCTGCCGCGACGACGAGTGCGTCGAGGTGACCCCGGAGGCGGTCCGCATCCGCAAGGTCGTCCTCGACCAGCGCGACCGCGCCCGCACCGCGAGCCGCGCCAAGCACGGCTGACGCTCCCCGCAGAACGCCTCGAAGGCCCGGTCCTCCGCACGTCGGAGGGCCGGGCCTTCGGCGTTCACGGGAGCGTGTGCGCGGGTTCCGGCCGGGCCGGCCGGGCTCTCCCGGAGCCGCTCGCCCCGCCGCCCCGGAGGCGGTCGCAGATCATGTGGGGGAAATGTGGGGGAGATGTGCAGGGTGCGGATTGGAGCGCAATGTGGTGCCGTGCGCGCTGTGTTCGGTTATCGGAGATTCAGCTGTCAAGTTTCGGACATGTAAACAAAATTAAGGTCTCATATGTCTGAAATGGGAAGCCGCTGTCTCACGTGTCAAGCGCGCACAGGTGTCGATCGTCGCAATTTTTGCTCAAAATATTGACGATAGGGAGATCCCTACGTCTTCTTCCCTTGACGCGCGTTGAACTCCTTGGCGAAAGTTCCCCCAAACCACAGAACCTGCCGGTATCTGTGCTGCGCTCAGCTCTCCAACCCCAGGGGAAAGACACACATGACCAGTCCAGTCGCCTTGGACCCGGAGCTCGACGAGTCGAAGCCCGGGGCCGACAAGGGTGAGCAGAAGCTCGAGGGTCGCTCCCCCGGCCAGTTGATGTGGCAGCGCTTCAAGCGTGACCGTACCGGCGTCATCTGTGCCGTGGTAGTGATTTTCTACTTCGTCGTCGCTCTGCTGGCCCCGGTGCTCACCAAGTTGAGCGGGACCGACCCGTACACGCTGTACGGCCAGGACCCGACCTACAACGACTCGCCCGTCCTGGACGAGTTCGGGCTTCCGCTGGGCTGGTTCGGCGGGCTCTCCGGGACGCACTGGTTCGGAGTCGAGCCGCAGTACGGACGCGACGTGTTCGCCATGCTGGTGTACGGCATGCGGACCTCGCTGTTCATGGCCGTCGGCGTCACCGTCCTGCTGATGGTCACGGGTATCGTCATCGGCCTGGTCGGCGGCTACTTCGGCGGTCGGACCGACTACTGGATCGGCCGCGTGACGGACTTCTTCCTGTCCTTCCCGCAGCAGCTGTTCTTCATCGCGTTCATGCCTGTGGTCACGGCGTTCTTCGTCGACCCGCGTGAGGAGACCCCCACATACTTCCGCGCGCTGGCGATGCTGATCGTGCTGTGGCTGCTGGGCTGGATGGGTATGGCGCGCCTGGTGCGCTCGACCGTACTGTCGCTGCGTGAGCGTGAGTTCGTCGAGGCCGCCAAGGTCTCCGGCGCCTCGCCCGGCCGGATCGTCCGCAAGGAGATCCTGCCGAACGTGGTGACGCCCATCCTGGTGCAGTTCACGTACCAGCTGCCCAGCACCATTCTCACCATCGCCTTCCTCTCCTTCGCCGGAGTCGGCTTCGTCGAGCCGACCCCGGACTGGGGGCGGCTGTTCGCGGCGGGCTCGCAATACGCCCAGCAGGACCCGGCGTTCATCTTCTTCCCGGGTGTGGCACTGGTGATCTTCGTCCTGGCCTTCAACCTCCTCGGAGACTCGGTCCGGGACGCCTTCGACCCCAAGTCCGGGCGGTAGCTCGTCCATTGGTGGGGGGTGACTGCCGCCCCCGCGTCGGCCTACCAGCCGCGTCAGGCAGTACTCATGGATAACAACCGACAGGTAGGTGCTTACGCCAACATGAAGTCGTTCACTTCGCGCAGAGCGCGCGCCATCGTGGTCGCCCTCGCGGCCGGTTCCCTCGCGCTGACCGGATGCTCGGCCAACAAGGGCAGCAAGTCCGGGACCGACTCCAAGAAGGACCAGAAGGAAGCGTCGGTTCAGTCGAAGCCGGTCACCTACATCGACGCGGCCGGCTCCACCGGCCCCGCCGCCGAGGTCCCCGGCGCCAAGAGCGGCGGCACCGTCCAGGTCTACCAGGAGGCGGGCCTCTCCCACCTCGACCCGGGCCAGATCTACGTCTCCGACGCCGGTCAGGTCGCCAACCTCCTCTTCCGTCGCCTGACGCAGTTCCAGGAGGACGACAAGGGCAACGTCTCGGTCGCGGGCGACCTCGCCACCGACTCGGGCAAGTCCTCCGACGGCGGCAAGACCTGGACCTTCACCCTGAAGGACGGCATCAAGGACGCCAACGGCAACGCGATCACGTCCGCGGACGTCCGCCACACCGTCGAGCGCCAGTTCGCGAAGTTCATCTTCGACGGCCCGCCCTACCTCCAGACCTGGCTCGCGGGCAACAAGTACGCCTCCGACTACCGCAAGCTGCTGCCCGGCGGCGGCTTCGACGGCAAGCACCTGCCGGCCTCGGTCCTGGACACCCCGGACGCCAAGACCGTCATCTTCCACTTCGACACCGCGCGCCCCGACCTGCCGCAGACGCTGGCCATGGCGGGCTACGCCGTCGTCCCGGCGAAGACGGACACCAAGGAGGCCTACGACAAGGCCCCGGTCGCCACCGGTCCGTACAAGATCTCCTCGTACAAGGCCGGCAAGTCCCTGGTGCTCACCAAGAACACCAACTGGGACCCGAAGACCGACTCCGTGCGTCACCAGTACCCGGACGGCTTCAACTTCCAGTTCGGCATCACCGAGACGACCCAGACCAAGCGTCTGATCGCCGACCAGGGCGAGGACAAGAACGCCATCCAGCTCACGGGCAGCGTCGAGTCCACCCAGATCCAGGACGTCATCGGCAACGCGGCGGTCAACAAGCGCACGGTCAAGGGCTACCAGCCCTACGTGATGCAGCTGTCCTTCAACCTGGACCGCGTCAAGGACATCAAGGTCCGCCAGGCCATCACCTACGCGGTCAACTCCAAGTCGCTCATCGCCGGTGAGGGCGGTGCCTACGGCGGCGACGTGGCGCCGAACTACTTCGCCCCGACCCTGCCGGGCTACGAGGCGACGTACGACCCGTACGGCCGTCTGAAGACGCCGCAGGGCAACATCGCGAAGGCCACGGAGATGGTGAAGGCCCTCCCGGCCGCCGAGAAGAAGCTCGTCTTCGCCTACTCCAACAGCGAGGCCGGCCAGAAGCGCAAGGTCGCCATCGAGGACGCCCTGACCAAGGTCGGCTTCGACGTGGTCTCCAAGGAGGTCGACTCCGCGAGCTACTACGAGCAGATCGGCAAGCTCGACAACCCGTACGACATGTACATCTCGGGTTGGGGCCAGGACTGGCCGTCGCCCGGCACCGTGATCACGCCGGTCTACGACCCGGCCCAGGTCGCCGACGGTTCGCCGAACTACTCGCACGTCAAGGACCCGAAGGTCAAGGAGCTCATCCAGACCGCTCTGAGCCAGGACCCGGTCGCGGCCGCGAAGACCTGGAAGGAAGCCCAGCACTACCTGCTGGAGAAGGTCATTCCGGCGGCGCCGCTCTGGTACACCAAGCAGTTCCAGCTCTCCGGCTCGAACATCGGTGGTGCCCGCTACGGCTCGGTGTCCAGCCTTCTCGACATCAACCGTATCTACGTGAAGTCGTAACCCTCTACGGCTGATCGCGGGGGCGCGCACCAGGCGGAGCGCGCCCCCGCACTTCCGCGAAACCCTCCACCGTCTCCGCAGAGAGCAGCCTCCCCGCCATGCTTCAGTTCATCTTCCGGCGCTCGGTCGGTGCCGTCGTCACGCTTTTCCTTCTCGGCGCCGTCACGTTCTTCCTGTTCGTCGCCGCACCTTCCGACTATGCCTCTCTGGCCTGTGGCAAGGACTGCTCTCCCCAGAGACTGCACGACATCCGTGAGGCGCTGGGCCTGGACCAGCCCCTCGCGCAGCAGTTCTGGAACTTCATGTCCGGCATCGTGATGGGCCGCGACTTCCCGACCGGACACTGCAACGCTCCGTGTCTCGGTGTGTCGTTCTACTCGGGCGACCCGGTGTGGTCCACCATCATGGACCGCTTCCCGACCACCCTGACGCTGACCGCCGGCGGCGCCGTCGTCTTCCTCGTCGTGGGTGTCGGCGCGGGCATGCTCGCCGCCTACAAGCGCGGATCCATGGTCGACAAGATCGCCACGGGCGCGTCGATGGTGCTCAGCTCGTTCCAGATCTACTTCCTCGGCCCGATCGTGCTGATCATCTTCGTCTACAGCACGGGCTTCATGGACAACCCCCAGTACCACCCGATCACCGATGACCCGGTCAAGTGGTTCACGGGCATGCTGCTGCCCACCCTGGTGATGGCCACGATCTTCACCGCGCAGTACACGCGTATGGCGCGCTCGTCGATGATCGAGCAGATGGCCGAGGAGCACGTGCGCACCGCCCGGGCCAAGGGCATGTCCAGCAAGTACGTGTTCTTCCGCTACGCGTGGCGCGGCGCGCTCATCCCGATCGTGACCGTGCTCGGCATCGACATCAGCAGCATGCTGGGCGGCGCCGTCGTCACCGAGATCACCTTCTCCCTCCAGGGGATCGGCCGCCTCGCCGTGGACGGCGCGTCCCACAAGGACCTGCCGCTGACCATGGGCGTCATGCTGTTCGGTGCCTTCTTCATCCTGATCTTCAACATCCTCACCGACATCGCGTACGCCTACATCGACCCGCGCGTCCGGCTCTCCTAGGAAGAACGAACCACCGTGACCACACTGACCAAGACCGAGGACGCCCCGGCCCCCACCGGCCCGGAGAGCTTCCTGTCGGTGCGTGATCTGAAGGTGCAGTTCTCCACCGAGGACGGCATCGTCAAGGCGGTCGACGGACTCTCCTTCGACGTCGAGCGCGGCAAGACCCTGGGCATCGTCGGCGAATCCGGCTCCGGCAAGTCCGTCACCAACCTGACGATCCTGGGGCTGCACAGCCCGCGGACCACCACCGTCGAGGGCGAGATCGTCCTCGACGGCAAGGAACTCGTCACCGCCTCGGAGAAGGAGCTGGAGCGGCTCCGCGGCAACAAGATGGCGATGATCTTCCAGGACCCGCTGACCGCGCTGTCGCCGTTCTACACGGTGGGCCGGCAGCTCTCCGAGCCGTACATGAAGCACACCGGCGCCTCCAAGAAGGAGGCCCGGGACCGGGCCGTGCAGATGCTGGAGAAGGTCGGCATCCCGCAGCCCAAGACGCGCTTCGACGACTACCCGCACCAGTTCTCCGGCGGTATGCGCCAGCGCGCGATGATCGCCATGGCGCTGATGTGCGACCCCGACCTGCTGATCGCCGACGAGCCGACCACCGCGCTGGACGTCACCGTGCAGGCCCAGATCCTGGACCTGCTCAAGGACCTCCAGCAGGAGTTCGGCTCCGCGATCATCTTCATCACGCACGACCTCGGCGTCATCTCCACCATGGCCGACGACCTGCTCGTGATGTACGCGGGCCGGGCCATCGAGCGCGGCAGCGTGCGCGAGGTCATGCGGGAGCCGCGGCACCCGTACACCTGGGGCCTGCTCAGCTCCATGCCGCGGCTGGACAGCGACGTCGACGAGGCGCTCACGCCGATCCCCGGCTCGCCGCCCTCGCTGCTCAACCCGCCGACCGGCTGCCCCTTCCACCCGCGGTGCGCGTTCCGCGACGAGGTGCCCGGCACCCTCTGCACCGACAGCCGGCCGCCGCTGGGCGACGGGCGGGCGTCCGCCTGCCACCTGACGGCCGAGCAGAAGCAGACCATCTTCATCGACAAGATCCAGCCCCGGCTGCGCTAGGGAGAACCGAGACATGAGCGACAACCTCACCCTCCCTACACAGCAGGGCCCCGCCGACGTCACGCCCGCCGAGCCGCTGCTGGAGGTGCAGGGTCTGACCATGCACTTCCCGATCTACGGCGGCTTCCCGATCAAGCGGAAGGTCGGCGCCGTGCAGGCCGTCGACGGCGTCGACCTGACGGTCGGCGTCGGCGAGAGCGTGGGCCTGGTCGGCGAGTCGGGCTGTGGCAAGTCGACCACCGGCCGGCTCATCACCCGTCTGCTGGAGCCCTCCGCCGGAAAGATCACGTACGCCGGCCGGGACATCACCCACGCCTCGCGCCGGGAGATGGCGCCGGTGCGGTCCGAGATCCAGATGATCTTCCAGGACCCGTACTCCTCGCTGAACCCGCGGCAAACCGTCGGCACGATCATCAAGTCGCCGATGGAGGTCAACGGGATCGAGCCGGCGGGCGGCCGGGAGAAGCGGGTCCGCGAGCTCCTGGAGCTCGTCGGCCTCAACCCCGAGCACTACAACCGCTTCCCGCACGAGTTCTCCGGCGGCCAGCGCCAGCGCATCGGCGTGGCCCGCGCGCTCGCCCTGAACCCGAAGCTGATCGTGGCGGACGAGCCGGTCTCCGCGCTGGACGTGTCGATCCAGGCGCAGGTGGTGAACCTGCTCAAGAAGGTCCAGGACGAGCTGGGCATCGCCTTCCTGTTCATCGCCCACGACCTCGCGGTCGTCCGGCACTTCTCGCAGCGTGTCGCGGTCATGTACCTCGGCAAGGTGGTCGAGGTCGGCGACCGGGACGCGATCTACAACCGGCCCCGGCACCCGTACACCCACGCCCTGCTCTCGGCGGTGCCCGAGGTCGAGATGGACGACGACGCGGAGCCCCGCGAGCGGATCCGGCTCTCCGGCGACGTCCCGTCCCCGATCCACCCGCCGTCCGGCTGCCGCTTCCGCACCCGCTGCTGGAAGGCGCAGGACAAGTGCGCCACCGAGGAGCCCCCGCTGCTCCAGATCTCCGGCAACCGGGCCGGCCACCTGACGGCCTGCCACTTCCCGGAGGAGCCGACCACGGAGGCCCGCGACGAGGACGTCATCCTCGACCCGGCGCTCCAGGCGCTGGAGGGGTCTGCCGACCAGGGCTGACCTTTCGCGGGAAACACGGACCGCCGACCGGGGCGGGGCTCTCACGCCCCGCCCCGGTCGTGTGTCTCCGGCGGCCGTACGGCAGCGCCTGCCCTCCCCGGAACGGGTGAAGTGCATGTGCGTTGTGCGCCGTTTGAGGTGATATTGGCCGGTAAAGGATCAGCGCTGCGGCGCTGCCGGCACAGCGCAGTGATGCGCGACCTTGAGGAGGCACTCCATGCGCGGAGCCACGCACGCCAAGTGGGCCGCATGCGCGGCGGCGGCAGCGCTCACGGCGACGGCCTGCGGTGGCGGCGGCGGTGGCGGTGGTGGCGGCGGCACGTCCGGCGGGGTGCTCAGCTCCTCCTGGGGCGACCCGCAGAACCCGCTGGAGCCCGCCAACACCAACGAGGTCCAGGGCGGCAAGGTCCTCGACATGATCTTCCGGGGGCTGAAGCGGTACAACCCCGAGACGGGCGCGGCCGAGGACATGCTCGCCCAGAAGATCGACACCCCGGACTCCCAGAACTTCACCGTCACGCTCAAGCCGGGCTGGAAGTTCAGCAACGGGGAGGCCGTCACCGCGTCCTCCTTCGTGGACGCCTGGAACTACGGCGCGAGCCTGAAGAACAACCAGAAGAACGCGTACTTCTTCGGCTACATCGACGGCTACGACAAGGTCCACCCCGAGGACGGGAGCCAGCAGACCGCCCAGACGCTCTCCGGACTGAAGGTGGTCGACGACAAGACCTTCACCGTCAAGCTCACGCAGAAGTTCTCCACCTTCCCCGACACCCTCGGCTACGTGGCCTACGCCCCGCTGCCGAAGGCGTTCTTCAGCGACCACGCGGGCTGGATCAGCAAGCCGGTCGGCAACGGCCCGTACACCATCGACTCCTACACCAAGGGCTCCCAGATGGTGCTGAAGAAGTGGGGCGGCTACCCCGGTGACGACAAGGCCCAGAACGACGGCGTCACCCTGAAGGTCTACACCGACAACAACACCGCCTACACCGACCTGCTGGCCGGCAACCTCGACCTGGTCGACGACGTGCCCGCGGCCCAGCTGAAGAACGTCAAGAACGACCTGTCCGGCCGGTACATCAACACCCCCGCCGGCATCATCCAGACCCTCGCCTTCCCGTTCTACGACGCCGCCTGGAACAAGAGCGGCTCGGAGAAGGTCCGCAAGGGCCTGTCCATGGCGATCAACCGCGCCCAGATCACCGACACGATCTTCCAGAAGACCCGCACCCCGGCCAGCGACTGGACCTCACCCGTGCTGGGCAAGGCCGGTGGCTTCCAGGACGGCCTGTGCGGGGACGCCTGCAAGTACAACCCGACCGAGGCGAAGAAGCTGATCCAGGAGGGCGGCGGGCTGCCGGGCGGCCAGGTCAAGATCACCTACAACGCGGACACCGGCTCGCACAAGCAGTGGATCGACGCCGTCTGCAACTCCATCAACAACGCCCTCGGCAACGACAAGGCCTGCGTCGGCAACCCGGTCGGCACCTTCGCCGACTTCCGCAGCCAGATCGGCGACAAGAAGATGAGCGGCCCCTTCCGGGCCGGCTGGCAGATGGACTACCCGCTGATCCAGAACTTCCTCCAGCCGCTCTACTACACCAACGCCTCCTCCAACGACGGCCACTGGTCCAACAAGGACTTCGACAAGCTCGTCGACCAGGCCAACGCCGAGACCGACGGCGCCAAGGCGATCAGCATCTTCCAGGACGCCGAGAAGGTCGTCCGGGACAACATGGCGGCCATCCCGCTGTGGTACCAGAACGGCAGCGCGGGCTACTCGGAGCGGTTGTCCAACGTCAAACTCAACCCGTTCTCCGTCCCCGTGTACAACGAGATCAAGGTCGGCTGATCCGCCGTGGGACGCTACGTCGTCCGGCGCCTGCTCCAGATGATCCCGGTGTTCATCGGCGCCACTCTGCTGATCTTCCTCATGGTCAACGTGATGGGCGACCCCATCGCGGGCCTGTGCGGCGAGCGGCAGTGCGACCCCGCCACGGCCGCCCAGCTGAAGAGGGACTTCGGCCTCGACAAGCCGGTCTGGCAGCAGTACGTGACCTACATGGGGAACGTCTTCACCGGCGACTTCGGTACGGCGTTCAACGGCCAGCCCGTCACCGAGCTGATGGCGAGCGCCTTCCCGGTCACCATCCGCCTGACGATCGTCGCGATCCTCTTCGAGATCATCGTCGGCATCGCCCTCGGTGTTGTCACGGGCCTGCGCCGGGGCTCGCCCGTCGACACCGGGGTGCTGCTGCTGACCCTCGTCGTGATCTCCGTCCCCACCTTCGTCACCGGTCTGCTGCTCCAGCTGCTGCTGGGCGTCAAGTGGGGCTGGATCAAACCGTCGGTCTCGCCCGACGCCACCTTCGGCGAGCTGATCGTGCCGGGCCTGGTGCTGGCCTCCGTGTCCCTGGCCTACGTCACCCGGCTGACCCGTACCTCCATCGCGGAGAACAAGCGCTCCGACTACGTCCGTACGGCGGTCGCCAAGGGCCTGCCCCGGCACCGGGTCGTCACCCGGCACCTGCTGCGCAACTCCCTCATCCCGGTGGTCACCTTCATCGGCACCGACATCGGCGCCCTGATGGGCGGCGCGATCGTCACCGAGCGGATCTTCAACATCCACGGCGTCGGCTACCAGCTCTACCAGGGCATCCTGCGCCAGAACACCCAGACCGTGGTCGGCTTCGTGACCGTGCTGGTGATCGTCTTCCTGGTCGCCAACCTGCTCGTCGACCTGCTGTACGCCGTACTCGACCCGAGGATCCGCTATGTCTGACCACCAGGGCACCGGCGCACCCGAGGGCGTCATCGCCCCGACCGGCATGGGAGGGGCGATGGACCTCGCCGCCAGCGAGGCCGAGACCCTGGAGAAGACGCCCGGCGGCCCGCAGGGCACGGGCCCGGCCGGCAAGCCCCGCTCGCTGTGGTCCGACGCCTGGCGCGACCTGCGCCGCAACCCGGTCTTCATCATCTCCGCGCTGGTCATCCTCTTCCTGGTCTTCATCTCCCTGTGGCCCTCGGCGATCGCCTCCGGCAGCCCGCTGAAGTGCAACCTCTCCAAGGCCCAGGAGGGCTCCCAGCCGGGCGCCCCGTTCGGGTACGACGGCCAGGGCTGCAACGTCTACACCCGCACCGTCTACGGCGCCCGTACGTCCGTCACGGTCGGCGTCCTCGCCACGCTCGGGGTCGCGATCCTCGGCAGCGTCCTGGGCGGCTTCGCGGGCTTCTTCGGCGGGTTCTGGGACTCGATCCTGTCCCGGGTCACGGACGTCTTCTTCGCCATCCCGGTCGTCCTCGGCGGTCTGGTGCTGCTGTCCGTGGTCACCAGCAACACCGTCTGGCCGGTGATCGGGTTCATGGTGCTGCTGGGCTGGCCGCAGATCTCCCGGATCGCCCGCGGCTCCGTCATCACCGCCAAGCAGAACGACTACGTCCAGGCCGCCCGCGCGCTGGGCGCCTCCAACTCCCGCCTGCTGCTGCGGCACATCGCCCCGAACGCGGTGGCGCCGGTGATCGTCGTGGCGACCATCGCGCTCGGCACCTACATCTCGCTGGAGGCGACCCTGTCGTACCTCGGCGTCGGTCTGAAGCCGCCCAGCGTGTCCTGGGGGATCGACATCTCCGCCGCCTCCCCGTACATCCGCAACGCGCCGCACGCGCTGCTGTGGCCCTCCGGCGCGCTGGCGGTGACCGTACTGGCCTTCATCATGCTCGGCGACGCGGTGCGCGACGCCCTCGACCCGAAGCTGAGGTGACGGCGACATGCTGCTCGAAGTACGCGACCTGCACGTGGAGTTCCGGACCAGGGACGGTGTCGCCAAGGCCGTCAACGGGGTCAGCTACGGCGTCGACGCGGGCGAGACGCTCGCTGTGCTCGGCGAGTCCGGCTCCGGGAAGTCCGTCACCGCGCAGGCGATCATGGGCATCCTCGACATGCCGCCGGGGCGGATCACCGGCGGCGAGATCGTCTTCCAGGACCGGGACCTGCTGACCCTGAAGGAGGAGGAGCGGCGCAAGGTCCGGGGCGCCGGGATGGCGATGATCTTCCAGGACGCGCTGTCGTCCCTGAACCCCGTGCTCTCCGTCGGCGACCAGCTCGGCGAGATGTTCGTCGTGCACCGCGGGATGAGCCGCAAGGACGCCCGGGCCAAGGCCGTGGAGCTCATGGACCACGTCCGCATCCCCGCCGCCAGGGAGCGCGTCAAGCAGTACCCCCACCAGTTCTCCGGAGGCATGCGCCAGCGCATCATGATCGCGATGGCGCTGGCCCTGGAACCGGCCCTGATCATCGCCGACGAACCCACCACCGCCCTCGACGTCACCGTCCAGGCCCAGGTCATGGACCTGCTCGCCGAGTTGCAGCGCGAGTACGACATGGGGTTGATCCTGATCACCCACGACCTGGGCGTGGTCGCGGACGTGGCCGACCGGATCGCGGTGATGTACGCCGGACGGATCGTGGAGCAGGCGCCCGTGCACGACATCTACAAGGCGCCCGCCCACCCCTACACCCGGGGCCTGCTGGACTCCATCCCGCGCCTGGACCAGAAGGGCCAGGAGCTCTACGCGATCAAGGGCCTGCCGCCCAACCTCATGGACATCCCGCCGGGCTGCGCCTTCAACCCGCGCTGCCCGATGGCCCGGGAGGTGTGCCGCATCGACGTCCCGCCGCTGTACGAGGTCGCCGCGCACGGGGAACCCGAGCACGTGGTGGCCGAGCCCGGCGCGGAGCGCGTGAGCGCCTGCCACTTCTGGCGGGAGTGCCTCCATGGCTGAGCCGATCCTGGAGGTCAGCGGACTCCTCAAGCACTACCCGCTCACCCGGGGCATCCTGTTCAAGAAGCAGATCGGCGCCGTGAAGGCCGTCGACGGCGTCGACTTCGCCCTGTTGCGCGGCGAGACCCTCGGCATCGTGGGGGAGTCCGGCTGCGGCAAGTCGACCGTCGCCAAGCTGCTGGTCAACCTGGAGAAGCCGACGGCCGGTTCGATCCGGTACAAGGGCGAGGACATCACCCGGCTGTCCGGGAAGGCGCTGAAGGCCGTACGGCGCAACATCCAGATGGTCTTCCAGGACCCCTACACCTCGCTCAACCCCCGGATGACCGTCGGCGACATCATCGGTGAGCCGTACGACATCCACCCCGAGGTGGCGCCCAAGGGCGAGCGGCGCCGCAAGGTCCAGGAACTGCTGGACGTGGTCGGCCTCAACCCCGAGTACATCAACCGCTATCCGCACCAGTTCTCCGGCGGTCAGCGCCAACGTATCGGCATCGCACGCGGGTTGGCGCTGCGCCCCGAGGTGATCGTCGCCGACGAGCCGGTCTCCGCGCTGGACGTGTCGGTGCAGGCGCAGGTCATCAACCTGATGGCGCGCCTCCAGGACGAGTTCGAGCTCTCCTACCTCTTCATCGCGCACGACCTGTCCATCGTCCGGCACATCTCCGACCGGGTCGGTGTGATGTACCTCGGGCGGATCGTGGAGATCGGCAGGGACGCGGAGATCTACGACCACCCCACCCACCCCTACACCCAGGCCCTGCTGTCCGCGGTGCCGGTCCCCGACCCGGAGGCCCGCGAGCACCGCGAGCGGATCATCCTGGCGGGTGACGTGCCGTCCCCGACGAACATCCCCTCCGGCTGCCGTTTCCGCACCCGCTGCTGGAAGGCCCAGGAGCGCTGTGCGCTGGAGGTGCCGGTGCTGGCCGTGCCCGCCGACTTCCGGCACGCGAGCGGACCGCAGGCCCACGACTCGGCCTGCCACTTCGCCGAGGAGAAGCAGGTCGTGCCGCCCGAGGGGGCATCGGACGACCACGGTGACGACCTGTCATAGCAGGCCAAACCCGCATCAAGTGCGTTAACACGCAGGCAACTTGGCCGACGCGATTCCGATATACGGACGCGTCAGTCTGAACAGCGTACGGCCGTGCGGGTGCCGTAAGCGGGCCGGGAGCGCCATGTCTCCCGGCCCGCTGCTGCATTGTGCGCCTAAACCGGCGCCGCTATCGCGGACCTGGCTGGCGTTTCGTCGTGGTTTCTCAATTGATGGTTGCGGTGCGTTGTGGCGTGCTGCCGCTCAGGCGAGTTTCAGGGCGCGGCGGAGGAAGTCCACCTGGAGCAGGAGCAGGTTCTCGGCGACCGTCTCCTGCGGGGTCATGTGGGTGACGCCGGACAGCGGCAGCACCTCGTGCGGACGGCCGGCGGCCAGCAGGGCCGAGGACAGCCGCAGGGCGTGCGCGACCACCACGTTGTCGTCGGCCAGGCCGTGCACGATCATCAGCGGGCGGTGCGGCCCCTCGGCCGCGGACAGGCCCTCGTCCGTGACCAGACCGCTGTGCGCGTACGCGGCCGCGTCCGTGTCCGGGGTGCCCAGGTAGCGCTCCGTGTAGTGGGTGTCGTAGAGGCGCCAGTCGGTGACCGGGGCGCCGGCGATGCCCGCGTGGAAGACGTCCGGTCGGCGCAGCACGGCCAGCGCCGCCAGATAGCCGCCGAACGACCAGCCGCGGATCGCCACCCTGGACAGGTCGAGCGGGTACGACTTCGCGAGGTCCTGGAGTGCTTCGACCTGGTCGTCCAGCGACACCGTGAAGTCCCGGTGGACCGCCTTCTCCCAGCCCGGCGAGCGACCCGGGGTGCCCCGCCCGTCCGCGACGACGACCGCGAACCCCTGGTCGGCGAACCACTGCGAGGTCAGATGCGCGTTGTGCGCGGAGACCACCCGCTGGCCGTGCGGGCCGCCGTAGGGGTCCATCAGGACCGGCAGGGGAGTGTCGCCGGGGTAGTCCGAAGGCATAAGCACGGCGCACGGAATTCTCCGTGCGCCCCCCTCGGTCAGCGTCACGCGCGGGGACATACCCGGATCTTCGGCGTACGACCGGACAGTTGCCGTCCGCTTTCCGCCACGCAGTACCTGCACCTCCGTCCCCGGGCGATCCAGCGTGGCGGAGGCCAGTACGGTCACGCCCCCGGCGCGCACCGCGGTATGCACGCCGGGCACTTGCGAGACGCGCTCCAAGCCCCTTTCGTTGACTCGATACACATGCACCTCGCCGGTCTCGGGCGCCGTCGCGTCCTCCCCGGCCGACGCCGCGATCAGGACGTCCTCGTCGGCGACGTCGAGCACCGCCCGTACATGCAACTGCGGTCCGGTCAGCGGCCGTTCGCCGACCGTGAGGACCCGCGCGCCGCCCTCGTCCGCGATCCGGATCAGCCGTCCCGACGGGCTCCAGCAGGGCACGCCGGGGAAAAGTTCCAGCCAAATTCGATCTTCATCCGCGTGCACCATCCTGGTCGCCCCCGTGTCCGGGTCCACGGCCAGGAAGAGCTGGCTGCGCTGGTCCCGCGCCTGCACCAGAAGCAGCGGGGCACCCGCCGCTGACCAGTGCACTCGTGCCAGATACGGGTAGCGCGCCCGATCCCAGGAGACCTCCGTGCGGCTTCCGTTCAGGTCGATGATCAGCAGCCTCACCTCCGCGTTGGGCGTGCCAGCCGCCGGGTACGGAACGTGTTGTGGGTCACGTTCAGGATGGGCGGGGTCGGCGATCCACCACCGCCGCACCGGCGTGTCGTCCACCCGCGCGACCAGCAGCCGGTCCGACTCCGGCGCCCACCAGAAGCCTCGCGAACGGGACATCTCCTCGGCCGCGACGAACTCGGCGAGTCCGTAGGTGATCGAGGCCGATTCGGGCTCGGCGAGCGCCCGGTCCCCCTCGCCCTCGGCGTCCACCACGCGCAGGGCGCCCTCGTGGACGTAGGCGACGTGCCGTCCGTCGGGGGCGGGCCGAGGGTCGATCACCGGCCCCGGGACGGGGAGTTCACGTGCCGTACCGGCCCGCAGTTCGGCCGTGAACAACCGCCCGGACAGAGCGAACGAGGCCAGCTCCACGGCCGTGTCGGTGGCGTAGCCGACGATGCCGGCGCTGCCCTCGCGGCTGCGTTCGCGGCGTGCCCGCTCCTCGGCGGAGAGGTGCTCCGAGGCCCCGCCCAGCAGGGCCCGGGGATCGGCGGCCACGCGCTCCCGGCCTTCCGGAACGTCCAGTACCCAGAGGGAGTTGGCCCGGTCGGTGCCGGAGCCGGAGCGCAGGAACACCACCCGCGCGCCGTCGGGAGCCACGGTGGACGAACGCGGCGCGCCGAGCGTGAAACGCTGGGTGCGCGCGTGCCGACGGGGAAAGGAATCAGGCTCGGTCGTCATGCCTTGACCATATTGGCCATGCGCCCCCTTGTGCGGCAGTGCGCCGACGGATGCGCGCGCACGGATAGTTATGATCACTAGCGCTGCGTGGGTATGAACCCGCTGGCTGCTGTACGGATTTACCAGTTCCCCTGCTGTGCCCCCACGTCCCCGGTCCTTGGAGGTGAGCCGCCGTGGCACTCTCGATTTCGGCGGTAGTGCTGCTGGCGATCGTCGTCTTCCTGCTGATCAAGAAGTCGGGCCTGAAGGGCGGGCACGCGGTCGTGTGCATGCTCCTCGGGTTCTACCTCGCCTCGTCGACGGTGGCGCCCACGATCAGCGATCTGACCACGAGCGTCGCCAGCATGATCGGCAGCCTCAAGTTCTGAGCGGTACGGGTGTGCGGGCTCCGGTGGGCTGCTGACCGGACCGGTCCGTCAGCCCTCGG
This sequence comes from Streptomyces sp. NPDC001443, assembly GCF_053597355.1. Classification (NCBI taxonomy): domain Bacteria; kingdom Bacillati; phylum Actinomycetota; class Actinomycetes; order Kitasatosporales; family Streptomycetaceae; genus Streptomyces; species Streptomyces sp. NPDC001443. The sequence continues at coordinate 226,829 of NZ_JBSFIA010000003.1, read as the reverse complement.
ACGCGTACGGCACGAAGTCGGCCCAGGCCTCGGGCGAAAGCCGGAGGCCTGGGCCGGCCACCGAACACCCGTCGGCGCGCCCCATAACGGCATCGTCCGCGAACTTCAGCAGTTCGATCTTGCCGTCCGGCCCGGGACGGGTGTCACTCTTCGTCGGCGAAATCCACCGAGCCCCACCTCTCCTGCCCGCGGTGTTGTCTCACTCACGCGAGTGAACAGCTCCAACTGGGCCGGATTCGAGGGACGTTGCCTGCCTATTCTCGGCGTAACAACCGGCTCGGCTGCGCTCGCGCCTTCCGCTCGCCGGCCCCAGGACGCTGCCATGACTGCCGCACTTCCGTCGCCGCTGCCTGAGCGCCCTCCGGCCCCGCTCCGGATGGTCTGGCCAGGGCACCCCATGGAGGACACCATGAGCACTCAGGCCGACCACGGGCACGAGCTGATTCCCCGTCCCGAGCAGACTCCCGATGCCTTGCGTGCCGCTCTTGCCGTCGTTGCTCCAGGGCGTCTGGACGAGATGCAGGCCACGAAGGACGAGGCTTTCGCCGAAGCGGCCGAGTGGCAGTCCGTCAGTCCGGTGCGGAGCTGGATCCTGATCCGGGCCAGAGAGATCGAGATCGCCCGCAGGACGGATCTGTCCGCCCGCTACGCCCGGGCGGAGAGCAATCTCGAGCACGAAGATCCGGTCATGGCGCGGGAAGCCCTCCGCGAGCTGAGTGCGGTCCTGGACGAAGCAAGGACCGGATCGACGAGGGCCGACCGGCGCCGGGGAGGTGGGCGCGCGGTGCGAGGGGCCTCGTAGGGTGGGGCGTATGACGGAACAGAGCGCCCGGAGTCTGCTGCTGGTGCACGCGCACCCGGACGACGAGTCGATCAACAACGGCGCGACCATGGCCAGGTACGCGGCCGAGGGCGTCCGGGTGACCCTGGTCACCTGCACCCTCGGTGAGCTCGGCGAGGTCATCCCGCCCGAGCTCGCGCACCTGAGCGGTGCCGCGCTGGGCGAACACCGGCTGGGCGAACTCGCGGCCGCGATGAACGAGCTCGGCGTGAAGGACTTCCGTCAGCTCGGCGGCCCCGGCCGCTACCGGGACTCCGGGATGATGGGCCTGCCCGACAACGACGACCCGGCCTGCTTCTGGCAGGCGGACGTCGACGAGGCCGCCGCCCACCTCCTCGAGGTGATCCTGGAGGTGCGCCCCCAGGTCCTCGTCACCTACGACGCCGACGGCGGCTACGGCCACCCCGACCACATCCAGGCCCACCGCGTCGCCGTGCGCGCCGCGGAGCTGGCGGCCGAGGCCGGACGGCCGATCCCCAGGGTCTACTTCAACCGGGTGCCGCGCCCCGTGGTCGAGGAGGCCTTCGGCCGGCTGCGCGACCGGCTGCCCGGCCTGCCCTTCACCGAGACCGCCGCGGTCGACGACGTACCGGGCGTGGTGGCCGAGGAGCGGATCACCGCCGAGATCGACGGCACCGCGTACGCCGCCGCCAAGGCCGCCGCGATGCGCGCGCACGCCACCCAGATCGAGGTGGCCCCCGACGAGACGTCCTTCGCGCTCTCCAACGAGCTCGCGCAGCCCCTCTTCACCACCGAGTACTACGAGCCGGCGGACGGCACCACCGGGGCCGGACGGGTGTCCGACCTGTTCGCCGGGACAGGGGAGACGTCATGACGCAGCACGGTTCGATGCTCGCCCAGCCGCTGCAACGGCCCTCCCTCGGACGGGTCCTGGCCTGCCTGGGGCTCTTCCTGCTCGGCGTGGTGGTCGCCATGGCCGGGGCCCTGGTGCAGTCCGGCTGGTTCCCGGGCGGACTCCTGCTCGCGCTCGCCGGCGCGGCCGGGCTCTTCCTCGGCGGGTCGCGGGTGACGGGCAGCCGCGGCGGGGCCGTCGCGTCCGCCGCGGGCTGGATGGTCACCGTCGTCTTCCTCACCGCCACCCGTCCCGAAGGGGACTTCCTGTTCGGCGCGGGAGGCGGCTCCTACCTCTTCCTGCTGGGCGGCATGGCTCTTGCTGTGATCTGCGCCACCCTCGGTTGGGGGCGACGATCGGGGTCCGACTCCGTCCGACTTGGGAAGTGACGTACCACTTCGCCGTACGGCGCACGGGTACGTGCCGTGTGGTTTTACCCGGCGGTCGCGGGATAGAGGCCGGAAGCGGCCAGTATGGTGGTGCGCGCCGCCGAGCCTTCCCCGAGCACTCGACCCCGTTCGAGCAGAGGGAACCCCCACATGAGGTTGTGCGGGCGGCGGAGTCAACCGGGAGAACCTGCCTTGAGTCGTGAAACTGACACTCCGTCCTCCGGGCCCGACGGGCGCGGCGGAGCCGCATACCCTTCGGGCACGCCGCCGTACGGGACCCCCATGGTTTCCGACGCCGACGCCGCCGCGGGCGCGGGACGTCCGGCCGCCCGGCCGGAGGAGCGCAAGACCGAGACCACGCTGACGACCCGTATCCGGATCAACATCCCCGGGTCGCGGCCGATTCCGCCGGTCGTCGTCCGTACGCCCGTCGCGGACACCGAGAGCGGCTCGGGTGACGACACCGGCACTCACGCGCAGCCGGACGTCGCCCCGTCCGCCGCGGCCGTCGAGCCCCCCGCCGAGCCCGAGGCCCCGGCCGAGGAGAAGACCAGCGACTGGTTCGCCCCCCGCAAGGGCGGCGCGGCCAAGAGCGGCTCCACCAACGGTGCGGGCATGCCCGGCGGTGCGGCGGCGGGAACCGCCCCCGCCGGCGGTTCCACCGCCGCCGGTCAGGGCCCTGCCACGGGTGCGCGGCCGGGTGCCGGCCGCCCCGGCGGCACCGGCTCCGCGAACGTCCCCGGCGGCTCCCGCCCCGGCGGTACGAACGGCGCCGGACTGCCCGGTGCCACCGGCGGCCCGGTCGCGCCCGGCCACGGTGGCGGCACCGGTTCCTTCGACGTGACCGAGGCGCTGGCGGCGGGCCCGCTGGGCGGCGGTGCCCGCCCCGGGACCGGCGAGCCGCGCCGTGACGACCTGCCGTACTTCACGGAGAACGGCCGGAGCGGCCACGGCGGCCCGCCGAGCGGCCCCGGCGGCCAGGGCGGCGCCCAGGGCCCCTCCGGCCCCACCGGCGGGCCCGTCACCGGTGACGGCCCGCTGGTGCCCCCGGCCGGCGCGGCGCCCGGTGCGCCCGCCGGTGCGCGTCCCCCCGGTGGTCTCGGCGTCCGTCGCGTTCCCGGCGCGTCCGGCGCGCCCGGCGGTCCCGGCGGTGCCGGCGGTCCCGCTCGTCCCGGTGCCCCCGGTCGCGCCGGTGCCCCCGGTCGGCCCGACGCGCCCAAGTCGTTCACCGGTGAGTCCTTCACCGACCCCACGCCCGCCGGCCCCCGTGGCGGCGCGGCGATCCCCGGCGGCGGTCTGAGCGACGACACCGCGATCCTCACCCCGCAGAAGCCGGCCTCCGGCCCGGGCCCCGGCGGCTACGGCGGCCCCCGGGACAAGGTCTCCGGGGACACCGTCACCAGCGGCATGCCCGTCGCGCCCCCCGGCGCGCCGTTCGGACCGGGACCCCGCTTCGACGGGCCTCCGCAGCACACGGGCCCGAAGCTGCCCGAGCCGGTCGCGCAGAACGTGCCCGCGGCCGCGCCCCGCAAGAAGAAGGGCCGCAGCAAGCTGGTCCTGCTCGGCGGCCTCGCGGTCGTCGCCCTGGTCGGTGCCTACGGCGCGGGCCTGCTGATGAACCACTCCGACGTGCCCAAGGGCACCACCGTGCTCGGCGTCGACATCGGCGGCGGCACCCGTGACGAGGCCGTCAAGAAGCTCGACGACGCCTTCGGCAAGCGTGTCGGCCAGCCGCTGAAGCTGTCGGTCGGCGGCACCACCGTCACGCTGAAGCCGGATCAGGCCGGTCTCCAGTTCGACGAGCAGGCCACGGTCGCCGCGGCCGCCCAGAGCGACTACAACCCGGTCTCCGTGATCGGCTCGCTCTTCGGCGGACAGCGCGAGATCGAGCCGGCCATGCCCGTCGACGAGGAGAAGCTCCAGGCTGCCCTGGAGAGCGCCGCGGGCGGCGCGGGCTCCAACGACGGCACGATCAGGTTCCAGTCGGGCAAGGCCGTCGCCGTCTACGGCAAGCCGGGCAAGGGCATCGACGTCGCCGGGTCGAAGTCCGCGGTCCAGCAGGCCTACCGCACCCAGGTGGAGACCGGCGCGGCAGGCACCGTGCAGGTCCCGACCACCACCCGGCAGCCGACGGTCTCGGACGCCGAGGTCGACCGGATGATGAAGAAGTTCGCCCAGCCCGCGATGTCCGGCAAGGTCACCGTGCAGACGGACGCCGCGCACTCGATCCCCTTCAGCCCGCAGAAGTCCCTGTGGAAGTTCCTGGAGGTCAAGGCGGTCGACGGCAAGCTCGTCGAGAGCTACAACGAGGCCGCGCTCAAGGAGCTCTACGGCCACACCTTCGACGGCGTGCTCATCACCCGCGGCACCGGCCAGAAGACGGCCGTCACGGTGCAGGACGTGATCAGCGCCCTGCGCCCGGCCCTGATCAGCACCACGAACCGGGTCGCCGTCATCGACACGAACCCCAGCTAGGACAGGTCTCGGGAGCCGCCCGGTCAGGGCGGCTCCCGGGCCGTCGTCTCGTGGGCATGACATCTGTCATACGGCAGTCGGGACCGCCGACACTGCCGGACCGGTGGCCGCCGCCGCCACGATGGTGCCCATGACGACGACAGTGAAGGCAACCGCCACCGAGGTGGTCGCGTTCGATCAGGTGAGCAAGAGCTACGGGGACGTACGGGCCGTGGACGGCCTGTCGCTCAAGCTGCACCCGGGGGAAACCGTTGCACTGCTCGGACCCAACGGGGCCGGCAAGTCCACCACCCTGGATCTGCTGCTCGGCCTCAAGCACACCGACAGCGGCTCGGTCCGGGTGTTCGGCACCAGCCCCCGTGAGGCCATAGTCGCCGGACACGTGGGGGCGATGCTCCAGAGCGGCGGCCTGATGGACGAGGTGACGGTCGGCGAACTGGTCAGGCTGGCCTGCGCCCTGCACCCGAAGCCGTACAAGGCGAACGACGTGCTGGCCCGCGCGGGCATCGCGCAGATCGCCGACCGCAAGGTCAACAAGCTCTCCGGCGGCCAGGCCCAGCGCGTCCGGTTCGCCCTCGCCACCGCGGGCGACAGCGACCTGATCGTCCTGGACGAGCCGACCACCGGCATGGACGTCTCCGCCCGCCAGGCCTTCTGGGCCACCATGCGCGAACAGGCCGACCAGGGCCGCACCGTGCTGTTCGCCACGCACTACCTCGAAGAGGCCGACGCCATCGCCGACCGGGTGCTCGTGCTGCACCGGGGCCGGCTGCTCGCGGACGGCACCGCCGCCGAGATCAAGGCGAAGGCCGGCGCCCGGCGGGTCTCCTTCGACCTCGAAGGACCGGTCGACGAGACCGCGCTGCGCGCCCTGCCCTTCCTCACCTCGATCACGGTGTCCCAGAGCGGCGCCGCCGAGGACGGCGGCCGGACCGTCCGCATCCAGTCCACCGACGCCGACGCCACCATCCACGCCGTGTACGGGCTCGGCGTCTACCCCCGCAACCTCGAAGTCGCCGGGCTCGGCCTGGAGCAGGCCTTCGTCGCCATCACCGCCGCCGAGGAGGCCAAGCAGTCGTGAACGCCCTCATCAAGCTCGAACTCGCCCGCGCCCTGCGCAACCGCAAGTTCCTGTTCTTCTCGGTGGTCTACCCGTCCGTCCTGTTCCTGCTGATCGCGGGCCAGGCCGACAGCAAGACCAAGCTCGACGGCACCGGCCTGACGCTCCCGACGTACATGATGGTCTCGATGGCCTCCTTCGGTGCCCTGACGGCCGTCCTGATGGGCAACAGCGAGCGCATCGCCAAGGAGCGCGAGAGCGGCTGGGTACGGCAGCTGCGGCTGACCACCCTGCCGGGCCGCGGCTACGTCCTCGCCAAGACCGCCAGCGCGGCCGTGGTGAGCCTGCCGTCCATCGTCATCGTGTTCGTCGTCGCGGCGGCCGTGAAGGACGTACGGCTGGACGCCTGGCAGTGGCTCGCCCTCACCGGCGCCATCTGGGCCGGCAGCCTCGTCTTCGCCGCCCTCGGCGTCGCCATCGGCTACCTCGCCAGCGGGGACGCGGTCCGCCCGATCACGATGATCACCTACTTCGGCCTGTCCATGCTCGGCGGCCTGTGGATGCCCTCGACGAGCTTCCCGCAGTGGTTGCAGGACATCGCCGAATGGCTGCCCACGCACGCGTACGCTGCGATGGGACAGGCGATCGAACAGAGCCAGGCCCCGCACGCCCGGGACGTCGGCATCCTCGCCGTCTTCTTCGTCCTGTTCGCCGGTGGTGCGGCCTGGCTGTACCGGAAGGACACGCTGAAGGCGTGAACGGCAACCTTGACGAGGACCGCGAGGCCGGCAGCGGACGGCTGACATCGCTGGGCCTGCTCCCCCGCAACCGGCGCGAGATCCTGATCAAGACCTTGTGGATCGTGGTCTGGCTGGTCTTCCTCGGCTCACCGGTCCAGGATCTGGCCGGCGGCCGGCACAGCGCCTCCGGCACGGCGGCCGGCTGCCTGGGCCTCGCCGTCTTCGTCGGGGTCTACCTGGCGCTGGTCTTCCGGAACATGGGGGGCGGCCGGGCGCTGCCGCCCCGTGCGGTCGGTGCCCTGGTCGCCGCCCTCGGCGTGCTGGCCGTCGGTCTGTGTCTGGCCTTCGGCAAGGAGTGGCTCGGGCTCTTCGTGTACGTCTCCGTCGCCTGCGGTGCGGCCCTGCCGCTGCGCTGGGCGGCCCGCACCATCCCGCTGACCGCCGCGGTGATGCTGCTGGTCGGGCTGCGGGTCGGCGAGCAGGACGCGCTGAACCTGCTCGTGCTGGTGGTGCTCATCGGGTTCGCGATGACCGGCGTCGGCCAACTCGTGCGCACCACGATCGAGTTGCGCCAGGCCCGCGCCACCGTCGCCCAGCTCGCCGCCAACGAGGAGCGGCTGCGCCTGGCCCGCGACCTGCACGACCTGCTGGGCCACTCGCTCTCGCTGATCACGCTCAAGAGCGAGCTGGCCGGCCGGATGCTCCCCGGCCACCCCGACAAGGCGGCCCAGCAGATCGCCGACATCGAACAGGTCAGCCGCCAGGCCCTGGTCGACGTGCGCGAGGCCGTCACCGGCTACCGGCGGGCCCGCCTCGCCGACGAGCTCGCCGGGGCCCAGGTCGCGCTGACGGCGGCCGGTGTCACCGCCGGACTGCCCCCGGCCCCCGACCTCGACGGCTTTCCCGAGGAGGGCGAGGCCGCCCTCGCCTGGGCACTGCGCGAGGCGGTCACCAACGTCGTACGGCACAGCGGCGCCCGGCGCTGCACGGTGGAGCTGCTGCACCGCCAGACCCTCGACGGACCCGTCCTCGAACTCTCCGTCGAGGACGACGGCCGGGGCGGCTCCGGGACGGCTCCCGGCAACGGCCTGACGGGTCTGACCGAGCGGCTGGAGAAGGCGGGCGGCACGCTGGAGGCGGGTCCCCTCAAGCGCGGGTTCCGTCTGGTCGCCCGCGTCCCGGCCGGATACCGGCCGGACATAGGATCCGGGGCATGAGCCACACGATCAAGGTCCTGCTGGCCGAGGACCAGTCGATGGTCCGCGAGGCGCTGGCCGCGCTGCTCGGCCTGGAGGACGACATCGAGGTCGTCGTCCAGGTGGCGCGCGGGGACGAGGTCCTGGCGGCGGCCCGCGAGCACGACGTCGACGTGGCGCTCCTCGACATCGAGATGCCGGGCGCGACGGGCATAGAGGCGGCGGCCCTGCTGCACCGGGAGATGCCCCGGGTGAAGCTGGTCGTCCTCACCACCTTCGGCCGCCCCGGATACCTGCGCAGCGCCATGGAGTCCGGCGCCGACGCCTTCCTGGTCAAGGACGCCCCCGCCGCCCAGCTCGCCGAGGCCGTGCGCAAGGTGCTGGCCGGCGAGCGGGTCATCGACCCCACCCTCGCGGCCGCCGCGCTGGCCGAGGGCGCCAACCCCCTCACCGACCGCGAACGCGAGGTCCTGCGCGCCGCGGCCGACGGCTCCACCAACGCGGAACTGGCGAAGCTGCTGCACCTGTCCCAGGGCACGGTACGCAACTACCTCTCCACGGCGATCCAGAAGTTAGCGGTACGCAACCGGGCTGAAGCGGTACGCACCGCCCGGGAGAAGGGCTGGCTCTAGCCGCCTGACGGCAGGGGAGGGGCAGGGCAGCGGCGGGAGGCCGGGGGTCAGTTCAGGCGGGCGCGGGCCGCCGTCGCCTGGCCGCGCACCTTCTCCGCCAGGGACGCGTCCACCACGTCCACCAGGTCCGCGTACACCTCCATCTCCGCGGCCCCGGCCACGAAGTCCCCCCGCTGCACCAGGACCTGCGCCCGCTCGTACCGCAGCCGCGCCGGATGCGCGGGCAGCAGCAGCGCCAGCTCCACCGCCCACAGCGCCACGTCCGACCGTTCGGGCCGGGCCGAGGCCCACGCCCGGACGTTGTTCAGGATCCGCGTCACCACCTCCAGCGGGTCCGCCGGCGTCAGCATCGACGGCGTCAGCCGCGCCCCCGTGGCCCCCACCACGAGCAGCTCGGCATCGGCCCCGCTGAGCAACCGCCCCCCGCCGAACGGGTCCGCCAGCACCTGTTCGTCCTGCGGCCCGAACCCGACGACGAAGTGCCCCGGCAGCGCGACCCCGTACACCGGCGCGCCCGCCCGGCGCGCGACCTCCATCCACACCACGGACAGCAGGATCGGCAGCCCGCGCCGCCTGCGCAGCACCTCGTGCAGCAACGACGAGCCGAGCCACTGGTAGTCGCCCGGCGAGCCGTGGAACCCGCAGCGCTCCCCGAGCACCGCGCGCAGCGCACGGGCCCAGGCCGCGGGCCCGCCCGGCCGGAACGGCAGCTCCCCCGCCAGCCGGTCCAGCTCCATCTGCGCCGCGTCCATGCCCGCCTCGTCGAGCGCGCCGTCGGCCACCGCGCCCAGCAGCAGACACAGCGCCGACAGGTCCGGCTTCTCGCAGCGGGCCTCCTCGGCGAACCGCAGGCGCAGCGCGGCCGAGCGTTCGGGCGGCGGGGGGAACGGATGGCGCATGGCAGGCTCGTGCCCGCTCACGGCGATCCGTACCGGCCGTCGTCGGACCCGGCCGGCGCCCGGTAGTGGTGGTAGGCGTGATGCGCGGCGAAGCCCAGCCGCTCGTACAGCGCCCGCGCACCGGCGTTGTCCGTCTCCACCTGGAGCCAGGCCGCGGAGGCGCCCTCGTCGAGGGCCCGCCGGGCCAGCGCGGCCATCACGGCGGTGGCCAGCCCGCGCCGCCGCTGCGCCGGGTCGACCTCGACGGCGGCGAACCCGGCCCACCGCCCGTCGACGACACACCGCCCGATCGCGGCGGGCGGCTCCTCCGCCCGCTCGCCGGGCACGGTCGCGAACCACACCGAGGGCCCGCTCGCCAGCACCGTCAGGGCCACCTCGCTCACTCCCTTGCGCTGATAGCGCGCCAGCCACGCCTCACCGGCCGTCCGGGACAGCACCACCCCGGACGGCTCGCCCACGTCGGCGAGCGGCGCGAGCGCCCCGGCCCAGACCTCGGCGCTCACCTCGCGCACCCATCCGCGCCGCTCCAGCTCCGCGCACAGCGGTTCCTCCGTGCCCTCGCCGCCGGTCGCGGTCTGGACGTACGCGGGCAGGCCGCGCTCCTCGTACCAGCGTCGTACCTCGGTGAGCGCCTCGTCGAGCGGGAGGCCCGGGTCGCCGAGCGGCAGCACCGAATTCGCCCGCCGGGTGAACCCGGCGGCGGCCCGCAGCTCCCACCCGCCCAGCCGCGCGCTTTCCAGCGGCCGCCAGGCGCGTGCGGCGACCTGGGCGAGCTCCTCGTAGGACGCGGCCGGGCCCCGGCGCCGTGCCGGTGCGGCGGGCACCACCTTCCCCGCGACCAGCGCGGACCGCGGGATCCGTACGACTTCGCCGTCCCGTCGTGTGATCACGACCACAGCGTCGTCCCATGATGTGAGAACGCCGACCGTGTCGGTGAATTTCCCTCCGGTCTCGCCGGGGTCGCTCAATCGTCGCACCGAGACGCGTTTGCCCACGTCAGCGGTGGTGATGCGGACCTCCAGACGACCGGCGGCCGAGATTTCCACAGGTCGGTCCACCCCTCCTGTTCGGATCGTGCCCAAGAACGGAGATACTAGGGGCGGGCATCGACGACGCCGCGCTCCCGCGCGCCAGGCGGCGGAGCCTGCAGAGGCCCGCCAGCGCCCTATCGAGGAGGAACGACAGCGTGACCTACGTCATCGCGCAGCCTTGTGTCGACGTGAAGGACAAGGCCTGCATCGAAGAGTGCCCGGTCGACTGCATCTACGAGGGCCAGCGGTCCTTGTACATCCACCCGGACGAATGCGTCGACTGCGGCGCCTGTGAGCCGGTCTGCCCGGTCGAGGCGATCTTCTACGAGGACGACACTCCGGAGGAGTGGAAGGACTACTACAAGGCGAACGTCGAGTTCTTCGACGAGCTCGGCTCTCCCGGCGGCGCCAGCAAGCTGGGCCTGATCGAGCGCGACCACCCCTTCGTCGCCGCGCTGCCGCCGCAGGCCGAGTAACACCGCAAGCGGCCCGCAACACCGTGCCGCCTCGGTTCCGTACGGCCTGATCGCCGCCCGATCACGCCGTACGGGGCCGAGGCGTCTGCCGTTCGCGAGGGCCGTGCGTTCGAGAAAGTGAGCGAGATTCCCGTGTCCTCAGTCTCCGACCGGCTGCCCACGTTCCCCTGGGACAAGCTGGAGCCGTACAAGAAGACGGCCGCCGCGCATCCGGACGGCATCGTCGACCTGTCCGTCGGCACCCCGGTCGACCCGGTCCCCGAACTGATCCAGAAGGCTCTGGTCGCCGCCGCGGACTCGCCGGGCTATCCGACGGTCTGGGGCACCCCCGAGCTGCGGGACGCGCTCACGGGCTGGCTGGAGCGCCGCCTGGGCGCCCGTGGGGTCACCCACCGGCACGTCCTGCCGATCGTCGGCTCCAAGGAACTGGTCGCCTGGCTCCCCACCCAGCTGGGCCTGGGCCCCGGCGACCGGGTGGCGTACCCGCGCCTGGCCTACCCGACCTACGAGGTCGGCGCCCGGCTGGCCCGCGCGGACCACGAGGTCTACGACGACCCGACCGACCTGGACCCGGCCGGCCTGAAGCTGCTCTGGCTCAACTCGCCGTCCAACCCGACCGGCCGGGTGCTGGACAAGGCGGAGCTCACCCGGATCGTCGCCTGGGCCCGCGAGCACGGCGTCCTGGTCTTCTCCGACGAGTGCTACATCGAGCTGGGCTGGGAGGCCGAGCCGGTCTCGGTCCTGCACCCGGACGTCAACGGCGGCTCGTACGAGGGCATCGTCTCGGTCCACTCGCTGTCCAAGCGGTCCAACCTGGCCGGCTACCGCGCGGCCTTCCTGGCCGGCGACCCGGCCGTCCTCGGCCCGCTGCTGGAGATCCGCAAGCACGGCGGCATGATGACGTCGGCGCCGACGCAGGCGGCCGTGGTGGCGGCGCTCGGCGACGACGCCCACGTCCGTGAGCAGCGTGAACGGTACGCGTCGCGGCGCACGCTGCTGCGTGACGCGCTGCTGGGCAACGGCTTCCGGATCGAGCACAGCGAGGCGAGCCTCTACCTGTGGGCCACCCGGGACGAGTCCTGCTGGACCACCGTGTCCCGGCTGGCCGACCTCGGCGTCCTGGTCGCCCCCGGGGACTTCTACGGCACCGCGGGCGAACGGTTCGTCCGGGTGGCGCTCACGGCGACGGACGAGCGGGTACGGGCCGCGGTGGAGCGCCTGGCGCGCTGATCGCCGGCGCGCCCCTGCGGCCCGGCGCGCGGACAGGACACGGCGACGGGGTCCGGGTTTCCCCCGGACCCCGTCGCCGTGTCCTGTCGGCTCAGCCGCCCAGCGGCAGCCCCTTCAGCGGCAGCCCGCCCTTGGTGAGGGCGTCCGTCGGCAGCCCGCCCTTCGTGGCCGCCGACGCCGCCTGCCCGAGGACGCCCCCGCCGGCGCCCGCGCCCTTGCGTGCCGCGGGCGTCGCCTTCTTGGCGGCCTTGCCACCGGTCCTGCCCGCGGCCGGCGGGGCCTTCTTGGCGGCCTTGCCGCCGGTCTCGTTCGTGAGTGCGGCGACGTTGCGTGCCGCGCCGTCGACCGTGGTGCCGAGGTTCGCGCCGTCCAGGGAGGTGAGTCCGCCCAGGTTCGGGGTGGCCGGCAGTTCGGCGGCCGCACTCGCGGAGCCGGCCGCGCCGACCCCGGCGGCCGCTCCCGCTGCGACCAGCAGCGCGACACGGGCGATCCGGCGGGTCAGAGGCAGGGACATGATGCTCCTTCGAGGGAGAGAACAGGGAAGTGTCCGACCGGACCCGTTAGTTGATCGGGATTGATCGTCCGGGCTCGGTCCCCCTGACTACCGCTCGAAGCCCGTGAAGGTTGCGGACGCCCCGCGCAAAGAATTCGCAATGCATCGCATTATCGGGTACGGATAAAATCGGGCAAAGATCGCACGGCCCGCAACTCGGCGGAACCCCGGGGCCCTTGGGCCGCAAGGGATCCGGCGTATCGGGGCGGGCCGGCGCGCGGACCCGGGGACCCGTCCGTCCCCGGCCGCCCCACGCAACCCGCGCGGGTGAAGCCCCGTACTGCTGCGCGGTGGCCCGGCCGGCCGCCTGCCCGACCGTTACTGCGGCGCGGTGACGATCCGGATCGAGTCCCCGGCCGCCTGATCCGTCTGCTCCGTCGTGCCGGAGTCCGTCGTCCTGGCCGCGCGCCACCGGCTGTCGGTCGTCCCGGCGGTCCACTCCCGACCGGCGTAGGAGATGCGCGAGATGTGCAGCGCGGAGGCGTTGGCCACCGCCCAGTGCGCGATCTGCCAGCCGCGCTCGTCGGTGCTGCGCCCCGCCGGGTCGCGCGTCCCGCTCGGCACGGGCACCGTCACGGTCCGCCCGTCGGCCGCGGCGCTCACCTCGGGCACGGGTACCGACGCCGACTTGCCGCCGCCGTGCTTGCCGCCACCGCTCCTGCCGTCGACCTCCGCACCGGCCTCCTGCAACGCCTCGCGCCCGAAGTCCCTCACCAGCGCCGTGCGGACCGCGCTCGGCCCCGCGGCCGTGGCGGCGGTCGCGGCCGTCTGGCGGCCGTCGCAGGTCAGGGTGGCCGCCGTACGCCCGGTGAGGGCGGCGGCGAGCAGCGCGGCGTCCGACTCGTGCTTGGCGTACGCCTCCGGGTAGCCGCTGCGCTGCACCCGCTGCGCGGCCACGGTGAGCGGGAGTTCCTCGTAGTCGGAGACCTTGACCAGGTGCTCGTAGAAGACGCCCGCCGCGTACGTCGGGTCCATGATCTGCTGCTCGGTGCCCCACCCCTGCGACGGCCGCTGCTGGAACAGGCCCAGCGAATCGCGGTCGCCGTGCTGGATGTTGCGCAGGCCCGACTCCTGGAGCGCGGTCGCGAGCGCGATGGTCACGGCCCGCTCGGGCAGTCCGCGGTCGGTGCCGACCGCCGAGATCGTCGCCGCGTTGACCGCCTGCTCGGGGGTGAACTCGTAGACCGCGGGGTCGCCCTGGCCCGAGACGACCCGGCAGCCGGGGCCGCCGGCGCCGCCGGTGAGGTACTGGACCGCGAGATAACCGGCGACCGCGCACAGGACGACGACGGCCGCTCCGAAACGGAGGAGGCGGCCGCGGCGCTTGGGGGAGGTGGGGGACGGCTCTGGCACTCGTACAAGGTAGCGGAGACCCCCGTGGCCGCCGCGCCGGGTGTGGACAGTGGGGCGAGGGGCCGGCGCGCTAGGGTCGGCGCCATGGCCGATACCCCGCTTGACCTCACGTCGGACGCCGCCCGGCTCACCGCGCAGCTCGTGGACTTCCGGTCCGAGAGCGGCACCGAGAAGCCCCTCGCGGACGCGATCGAGACCACGCTGCGCACCCTGCCGCACCTGACGGTGGAGCGGTACGGCAACAACGTGATCGCCCGTACCTTCCTGGGGCGTTCGGAGCGGGTCGTGCTGGCGGGCCACATCGACACGGTGCCGATCGCCGGGAACGTCCCCTCCCGCCTCGACGAGGACGGCGTGCTGTGGGGGTGCGGCACCTGCGACATGAAGTCCGGCGTCGCGGTCCAGCTGCGCATCGCCGCCACGGTCCCGTCCCCGAACCGCGACCTGACCTTCGTCTTCTACGACAACGAGGAGGTCGCCGCCGAGCTCAACGGCCTCAAGCACATCGCCGAGAACCGCCCGCAGTGGCTGGAGGGCGACTTCGCGGTGCTCCTGGAGCCGTCCGACGGCCAGGTGGAGGGCGGCTGCCAGGGCACCCTGCGGGTCCTGCTGAGGACGACGGGCGAGCGCGCCCACTCGGCACGCGGCTGGATGGGCTCCAACGCGATCCACGCGGCCGCCCCGATCCTGGCCCGGCTCGCCTCCTACGAGCCGCGCCGGCCGGTGATCGACGGACTGGAGTACCGGGAGGGCCTGAACGCGGTGGGCGTCTCGGGCGGAGTGGCCGGGAACGTCATCCCCGACGAGTGCGTCGTCACGGTCAACTTCCGCTACGCGCCCGACCGCAGCGAGGAGGAGGCCGTCGCCCACGTCCGCGAGGTGTTCGCGGACTGCGGGGTGGCGGAGTTCGTGATCGACGACCACAGCGGCGCCGCGCTGCCCGGTCTGTCCCACCCGGCCGCGGCGGCCTTCATCGAGGCGGTGGGCGGCACCCCGCAGCCCAAGTTCGGCTGGACGGACGTCTCCCGCTTCTCGGCGCTCGGCGTCCCGGCGGTGAACTACGGCCCCGGGAACCCGCACTTGGCGCACAAGCGGGACGAACGGGTGGAGATCGGCAAGATCCTGGCGGGCGAGGAGCGGCTGCGCGCCTGGCTGACGGACTGAGGGGCCGCCGCTCCACGCAGGACATGCGGACGTCCCCCGTACGTAACCCGCGTAGATCTAGGCTGAGGTGGAAAGACCTGTCCCCCGACTCCGGTCGCGCCGGAGCGGGGGATGTCCCGACCGCGGAGGGAGCGCACATGGCTACCGGGAACCCCGAGGGCAAGAAGCAGCCACCGGAGGAACAACGCCTGGGACCCGTCCTCCGAAGGCGGAGCCAGGTGACGGCGAGCACGACGGACCAGCGGCTCCTCGACGCGGGCGGCCCGTCGGACTGGGTCCACACCGACCCGTGGCGGGTGCTGCGCATCCAGTCGGAGTTCATCGAGGGCTTCGGCACGCTCGCCGAACTTCCGCCCGCGATCAGCGTGTTCGGCTCGGCCCGCACACCGCGCAACAGTCTGGAGTACGACGCGGGCGTGCGGCTGGGCCGCGGCCTGGTGGACGCGGGCTTCGCGGTCATCACCGGCGGCGGCCCCGGCGCGATGGAGGCGGCGAACAAGGGCGCGTCCGAGGCGGGCGGTGTCTCGGTCGGCCTCGGCATCGAGCTGCCGTTCGAGGAGGGGCTCAACCCCTACGTCGACATCGGACTGAACTTCCGTTACTTCTTCGTCCGGAAGATGATGTTCGTGAAGTACGCGCAGGGCTTCGTCGTCCTGCCCGGCGGTCTCGGCACCCTGGACGAGCTCTTCGAGGCCCTGACCCTCGTCCAGACCCAGAAGGTCACCCGCTTCCCCATCGTCCTGTTCGGCAGCACCTACTGGGGCGGCCTGGTCGACTGGCTCAAGCACACCCTGATCGCCCAGGGCAAGGCGTCCGAGCAGGACCTCAACCTCTTCCACGTCACGGACGACGTGGACGAGGCGGTCGCCCTGGTCTCCAAGGAGGCGGGCCGCCACTGAGACCGGACCCGCGTAGGCGGCCCCGGCGGGCGATTCGACCGCCCGCCGGGGCCGCCCGTCGGGTCCTGACCGTTCGCCGAGGTCCGCCCGCCTGTCGAGGCCGCCCGTCAGCCGGTGACCGGACCGTCCGCCGGGGCCTGTCGTCCGCAAGGGGCCCGGCCGTCCGCCGGGCGCGGCCCGGGGCCGGTCAGGCCAGGCCGCGCCGGGCCACCGCCGGCTCCCGCAGGCCCGCGATCGACGCCACCATGTCCAGCACCTGCCGGGTCTCGGCCACCTCGTGCACCCGGTACACCTGCGCGCCCAGCCACGCCGACACGGCCGTCGTCGCCAGCGTGCCCAGCACCCGTTCCTTCACGGGCTTGTCCAGCGTCTCCCCGACGAAGTCCTTGTTGGACAGCGACACCAGCACCGGCCACCCCGTCGAGACCATCTCCCCGAGCCGCCGGGTGGCCTCGAGACTGTGCCGGGTGTTCTTCCCGAAGTCGTGCCCCGGATCGATCAGTACGGACTCCCGCGGCACCCCCAGTGCCACCGCACGCTCGGCCAGCCCCACCGTCACCCGCAGGATGTCGGCCATGACGTCGTCGTACGTCACCCGGTGCGGCCGGGTCCGCGGCTGCGCGCCGCCCGCGTGCGTGCACACCAGCCCCGCCCCGTACCGCGCGGCGACCTCCGCGAGCCCCGGGTCCACCCCGCCCCACGCGTCGTTCAGCAGATCCGCGCCCGCCTCGCAGACCGCCTCCCCGACCTCGGCCCGCCAGGTGTCCACGCTGATCACGACGTCCGGGAAACGGCGCCGCACCTCGGCCACGAAGCCGACGGTCCGCCGCGCCTCCTCCTCGGCCGTCACCTCCTCGCCCGGCCCGGCCTTCACCCCGCCGATGTCGATGATCGCCGCGCCGTCCGCCACGGCCTGCTCCACGCGCGCGAGGGCGGGTTCGTCCCGGAAGGTCGCCCCCTGGTCGTAGAAGGAGTCCGGGGTCCGGTTCACGATCGCCATGATCACCGGCTCGTGCGCGTCGAATTCACGCCTGCCCAGCCTGAGCATCCCCTGTGACCTCTCCTAGTACGTCCTGGTCTTCGGCCGCCTGCGACCCTAACCGTCAGATTCGCATGGCACGATCGGACCCTGACACTTTCGACACCGAGCACACCGAGCATGGGGACCCAGCGATGGTTATGTTCTTGTTCCTGGTGGTCGCGCTGGCCGTGGTGGTCGCCGCGGTGACCCTGGCCGTCGTGGGCGGCGGCGAGGGCACCGGCCCGCTGCCGGAGGCCGCGCCCGAGCGGCTGCACGACCCGCTGCCCCCGCAGCGCCCGGTCGACCGGGCCGACATCGACAGCCTGCGCTTCCCGCTGGCCGCCCGCGGCTACCGCATGTCCGACGTGGACGACGTCCTCAACCGCCTCGGCGCCGAACTCGCCGAGCGCGACGCGCGGATCGCCGACCTGGAGTCCGCGCTGGCCGGCGCCCAGTCCGGCCCCCGCGTCTCCATGGACAAGCCCGAGGAGGACCACAGGTGAGCGACGCGGTCGCGGGCCCGGACGGCCTGCTGCGCTGCCCCTGGGCCCTGTCCACCCCCGACTACGTGGCCTACCACGACGAGGAGTGGGGCCGCCCGGTCCACGGCGACGACGAACTCTTCGAACGGCTCAGCCTGGAGGCCTTCCAGTCCGGCCTGTCCTGGATCACCATCCTGCGCCGCCGCCCGGGGTTCCGGGCCGCCTTCGACGGGTTCGTGATCGCCAAGGTCGCGGGCTTCACCGACACCGACCGCGAACGCCTCCTCGCCGACACCGGCATCATCCGCAACCGCGCCAAGGTCGACGCCACGATCGCCAACGCGCGCGTCCTCGCCGACTGGGCCCCCGGCGAGCTGGACGAGCTGATCTGGTCGCACGCCCCCGACCGGTCCACCCGCCCGGCCCCGAGGGGCCTCGCGGACGTCCCGGCGGTCACCCCGGAGTCCACGGCCCTGTCGAAGGCCCTGAAGAAGCGCGGGCTGCGCTTCGTCGGGCCGACGACGGCGTACGCGCTCATGCAGGCGTGCGGACTGGTCGACGACCATCTGGCGGACTGCGCCGCACGCCGCGGCTGAGCGCGCCCGCCCAACGGGGCCGGACGCGTCCGTGACCGGGCGCGCCCGCCTTCCGCCGCCGGGCGGCCCCGGAGCCGGACGGGAGCCCGGAGCCGGACCCGGACTGGCTCAGCGGCCCAGGTACTTCGGCTTCTCCTTGTCGACGAACGCCTTGACCGCGATCGCGTGGTCCTCCGAGGACCCGGCCCGCGTCTGGAGCTCGTCCTCCTTCTCCAGGGTCTCGTCCAGCGAGTGCGTCAGCCCGTAGGCGACGGCCTCCTTGAGCGCCGCGTAGGCCACCGTCGGTCCCTCGGCCAGCGCCCGCGCCACCTTCTCCGCCTCGGCGCGCAGTTCGGCCGCCGGCACGATCCGGTTCGCGATCCCCAGCTCGTACGCCTCCTGCGCCTTGATGCCGCGCGGGAAGAGCAGCAGGTCGGCGGCGCGGCCCGGCCCGACCACCCGCGGCAGGGTCCACGAGACGCCCGAGTCCGCGGTCAGCGCGACGCCCGCGAACGAGGTGTTGAACGCGGCCGTGTCCGCCACGATCCGGTAGTCCGCGGCCAGCGCGAAGCCGAAGCCGGCCCCGGCGGCGACCCCGTTCACCGCGGCGACCACCGGCTTCGGCGCCCCGGCCAGGGCCCGCACGATCGGGTTGTAGTGCTCCCTGACCGTGCTCATGGTCCGGTCCGAGCCGGTCTCCCGGTCGGCGATCAGCAGCCCGATGTGCTCCTTCAGATCCTGGCCCACGCAGAAGGCCCGGTCGCCGGCCGCGGTCAGCAGTACGGCCCGTACGGCGCCGTCCGCGGCCGCCGCCTCGACCGCGTCGCGGAGGGCGACCTTGGCCTCGACGTTCAGCGCGTTCATCGCCTCGGGGCGGTTCAGAGTGATCGTCGCGAGCCCGTCGCTCACCTCGTAGAGCACGGTGTCGGCCATGGCGGAACCCCTCCGGATGTGTCGCTGTGAGGACGTACCGGCCGGTACGTCAGGTGTCCGAAGGACAGCATGGCGGAGATCACCGGCCATGCGCCGGAGCGTCCGTGTGACCTGCGTCAAAGAAATTCCGACAGGTTTCCGGTCGCGCGGCGTCCGTGCAGCGGAGCAGTATCGCAGTCACATCGCCGAATTGGGTGGTTTTGCTCGCGCGCGTTGCCCAAGCGATGCCGACTGATGTTGGTCATCGGGTCCTGAGATGCGGGATAATGGCCTGGAAGCAATGTGTTCGATGCCGGTGTCGTGCGTCCCACGCTGAGGATTGCGCGTGCCCTCCCAGGGGCCGTCGGCTTTGACGATGAGCTGGTTTCAGGAAGGGGAACGAGCATGGCGGCCATGAAGCCGCGAACGGGTGATGGCCCGCTCGAGGTGACCAAGGAGGGGCGGGGCATCGTCATGCGCGTTCCGCTCGAAGGCGGCGGTCGACTCGTCGTCGAGCTGACCCCTGACGAGGCCGACGCGCTGGGCGACGCCCTCAAGAAGGTCGTCGGCTGAGCGCGAAAGCGACCGTACTCTTTCAGCCGCCCCGGTGCCGCTTCGGTGCCGGGGCGGCTGCATCGTGTCGGCAGGTCCGTCGTCGGCGGGTCCGTGGCCGGCAGGCGGGTCCTCGGCCGGTGCGTGGTCGGCGGGTGCTGCGGGTGCCGCTGGGGTGTGTGGTGGGGCGGGCGGACGTCAGCGCTTGACCGCGCACAGCAGTCCGTCACCCACAGGGAGCAGCGAAGGCACCAGTTCCGGGATCTCGCGCACTCCGCGCAGCAGCTCCCGGATCCGTATGACCTCCGTGGGCTGCGGCCCGGAGTCGACCGTGCGGCCGTTGGCGAACACGCCCTCGAAGACGACCAGACCCCCGGAGCGCAGCAGGCGCAACGATTCAGCTAGGTAGTCGAGGAACTCCAGCCGGTCGCCGTCGCAGAAGACGAGGTCGTAGCCCGCGTCCGCCAGCCGGGGCAGGACGTCCAGCGCGCGGCCGGGGATGAAACGGGCCCGGTTGCTGGCGAAGCCCGACGCGCGGAAGGCGTGCCGGGCGAACTGCTGGTGCTCCGGTTCGGGGTCCACGGTGGTCAGCACGCCGTCCGGCCGCATCCCGTGCAGCAGGTGGATGCCCGAGACCCCCGTCCCGGTGCCGATCTCCGCGACCGCCTTCGCGTCCACCGAGGCCGCCAGCAACCGCAGCGCGGCGCCCGTGCCGGGCGACACCGAGCGCAGCCCCGCCTCGCGGGCCCGGTCACGGGCCCAGCGCAGTGCTTCGTCCTCGGCGACATAGGCGTCGGCGAACGCCCAGCTCGTCTGCCGGTTGCCGGTGATGACCCTCTCCTGTCCCGTGGTTGCCTGGGCGTGACTGTATCCGTTGCCGCCGGGAACCCGCAGATGGGACCGGGCGTTTATAGAGGTGGCGAAGACGGGCGGGGGGACACGGTTGGATCACGACGAAGGACCGGGCGAGAAGCAGGTCGAAGGGCAAGTGCTGACGCGGCCGCACGAGCCGTGCCGACCCAGATCAAATTCTTGTAAAACCGCTTATCCGGAGCTAACGGGCGAGGTGGCTATGGTAGGGGCTCCACTGGACACCACCAGAGCCGACAGGGGAGGTGCGGCTGAGCCTGTGGATCGGGGGGGAGTGCTGAGGCGCTTCCTCGGATCGTCGGGCGGGCCGAAATCCGTGAACGACACCGCTGCTGACCCCAGCCATGCCGCTGACACGACCCAGACCGCGACTTTCTCCACCGACGCGGACGGGCAGGCGTGGACTCCGCCCACCTGGGAGGAGATCGTCAGCATGCACAGCGGCCGGGTGTACCGGCTCGCCTACCGCCTCACCGGCAACCAGCACGACGCCGAGGACCTCACCCAGGAGGTCTTCGTCCGCGTCTTCCGCTCGCTGTCCACGTACTCGCCGGGCACGTTCGAGGGCTGGCTGCACCGCATCACCACGAACCTCTTCCTGGACATGGTCCGCCGCAAGCAGCGCATCCGCTTCGACGCCCTCGGCGAGGACGCGGCGGAGCGCCTGCCCAGCCGCGAACCGTCCCCGCAACAGGTCTTCAACGACGCGCACTTCGACGCGGACGTCCAGCAGGCCCTCGACACCCTCGCGCCCGAGTTCCGTGCCGCGGTCGTCCTGTGCGACATCGAAGGACTGTCGTACGAGGAGATCGCCGCGACCCTCGGCGTCAAGCTCGGCACGGTCCGCTCGCGGATCCACCGCGGCCGCTCCCAGCTGCGCAAGGCCCTGGCGCACCGTTCGCCCCAGGCGCGCGCCGAGCGTCGTTCCTTCATCGCCCGGGTGCCCGCTCTGGGGGGAGGGGGCGCGACCGCGTGAGTGGATCACGACCCATCCCCACCGAACGGCTCCTGGCCGAGCAGCACCTGGGAGACCGACTCTCCGCCCTGGTGGACGGAGAGCTCGGTCATGACGCGCGCGAGCGCGTGCTGGCGCACGTGGCGACCTGCCCGAAGTGCAAGTCCGAGGTCGACGCCCAGCGCCGGCTGAAGAACGTCTTCGCGGAAGTGGCCCCGCCGCCCCCCTCCGAGAGTTTCCTGGCCCGGCTCCAGGGACTCCCCGGCGGCGACCCCGGCGACGGTTCCCCGCCGCTCGGCGGGGGCGGCTTCGGCGGCTTCGCCGGCCGTGCCTCCGGGGGATTCGCCGGCCGGGCCGGGGTCTTCGGCGTCAGGCGCGAGGACCCGTTCGACTTCGACTTCGTCCCCTCCGGCGATCACGGTTCCGTGCTGCCGCCCACCTCACCCGACCGCGGCTTCCGCATCCATCCGGTGGGCCGTGGCGAAGCCGAGCGGTCCGCCTCGCGCGGGCTGCGGTTCGCGTTCGTCGCCGCCGGTGCGGTGTCGCTCGCCGCGGTGGCGCTCGGCGGCGTCACCACCGGCACGCCAGGCGGTACGGCCGCGGAGGCCCGCGGCGGCTCCGGCAGCGGCAGCAACGTCACTCCGGCCCGCAGCCCGGGCACGTCGGCCACGGGCGTCTCCGAGGGCCAGCGACGCCGCGGGTACGGACCGCTCATCGGGCAGGGCCGGACGGGGGCGTCCGGGCAGACCCCGCTCGCCCCGACCGGGTCGGCGGCGCCGCTGCTGCCCGGGGCGCAGTCGCCCGGCGTCGGCGAGGACGTCGTGCACGCGCTCACCACACCGGTGGTGGCCGGTGTCGCCGCCATGTCCCCGTTGATACGTCCGCTCACCGCGGCCACACCGATCGCCCTCACGGCGTGGTCCTCGGCCCCCGAGGCCACCGCACCCGGTCTGCTCGCCGCACCCGTCCCCTCCCCGTCCGCCACCCCTTCCGCCTCCGCGTCGACCCGCTGACCAGCCGTCCCGCAGGCCCCGGCCGCTGCACGGCGGCCTGCGAACCTGGTTGAATCCAGGGTGGGCCGCGCCCACGGCACGCAGCCGGGCGCGGGGTGGGATTCGACGTGCCGCGGCTGCCGACGCGCCGTGCCGCGTCCGGCTGTGGGGAGAGCATGAACGAGGGGAAGCCCACGAAGGCGAAGTGGTGGGGGCGGCCTCGGCCGCAGGACGGCTCCACGCCGGGGGAGCCGGGGGAGGCGGAGCCGCAGCACGGTGCCGATGCCACCGACGGCGATCCGCACGAGGGCGACTTCGTCCTGGAACGCCCGGCACCGACACCGCCCCCCGAGCCCTCACCGACATCCACATCGGCACCGGAACCTGCTTCCGGGCTTGCGCCTGCTTCCGGGCTTGCGCCTGCTTCCGAGGGCGTGTCGTCCGGCGGGGCCGAGGCTTCCGGCGCGGGCATGTCGTCCGGCGGGGCCGGGTCCGGGGACGGCGTCGGGGCCGAGTTCGTGACCGGCGTCGGGGCCGGGGTCGGGACCGACGCCGGGGGCATGTCGTCCGGCGGGACCGAAGCCGTGACCGGTGCTTGGGCCGAGTCCGGGGACGGACCGGCCGCTGCGCTCCTCCCCGGGGCCGAACCCGTATCCGCCCCCGAGCCCGCCGCGTCCGCCCCTGCCGCCGCGTCCGCCCCTGCCGAGGCGCCCGTCGCCGCGCCCGTTTCCGGGCCTGCGCCTGTTCCCGCACCCGAGTCCGGGGCCTTCGGCAAGCCCAAGCCGCTGCATGATCCCGACCCCTACAGCACTCCGCCGTACGGCGAACCCGGCCCCTGGGCGCCCGCCCCGCCGGTCCAGCACCCCGCAGTGGCCGCCGCGCACGGCACGCCGCCGCCCGCCCCCGCGCAGACCGCGCCGCCCGCCCCGCTGTCGGCCGCCCCCATGCAGGCAGCGCCGCCCGCCCCGCTGTCGGCCGCCCCCGCGCAGACCGCGCCGCTCGGCCCTGTGCCGACCGGCCCCGCGCGGACCGCGCCCGCGTCGGGCGTTCCCACGCAGGCCGTTCCCCCGCCGGGCGGGAGCACGCCCGGTGCCGACGTGTCCGGGCAACCCGCCCCGCAGGCTGCCCAGTTCGACCCGCAGGCGTCGTACGCGCCGCACGTCCCGTCGCAGCCGGTCGGCCCGCACCTGCCGGGTGCTCCCGGGCCGACGGGGTCGTCCACGGGCCGGGACGCCGGGGCGCCGCCGCAGGGCGCGCACGCGCCCGCCGAGGCCCTCCCGGAGGACCGTTTCGCCGACGCCGGGCCCCCGGCCGACCCCTGGCGGCGCTACGACCCCTGGGCGTCCGCCCAGCCCGTCGCCGCGGCTCCCCTCCAACTGAGCGGTGCCGCCGTGCCAGGCGCGCCGCACCGGCGCGGACGGGTACGGCGCGGCCTCGTCGGTGGCGTGCTGCTCGCCCTCGTCGCGGGCGGTGTCGGCGGCGTCGTGGGCACGTATCTGGAGCGTGAGGGCCTGCTGGGGGACGTGAGGCTGCCGCAGGCCGGTGCCGAGCCGTCCGGGCGGGCTCCGGACAGCGTCGCGGGCATCGCCGCGCAGGCGCTGCCCGGCGTCGTCACCCTGCATGTGAGCGGCACCGACGAACAGGCCACCGGCACCGGCTTCGTGCTCGACACCCGGGGCCACATCCTCACCAACAACCACGTCGTGGCGCCCGCGGGCAAGAGCGGCCGGATAACCGTGGTCTTCAACGGCGGCGAGTCCGCCGACGCCGAGGTGGTCGGACACGACAGCGGTTACGACCTCGCCGTGGTGAAGGTGTCCGGCGTCAGCGGTCTCAAGCCCATCCCGCTCGGCAACTCCGACGGCGTCCGGGTCGGCGATCCCGTCGTCGCCATCGGCGCCCCCTTCGACCTGGAGGGCACGGTCACCTCCGGGATCATCAGCGCCAAGGAGCGGCCCATCACCGCGGGCGGCGAGGCGGACGGCAGCGACGTCTCCTACGTCGACGCCCTCCAGACCGACGCGCCCATCAACCCCGGCAACTCCGGCGGCCCCCTCCTCGACTCCCGGGCCCGGGTCATCGGCATCAACTCCGCCATCCAGTCCGCCGACGGCGGCTCGGACTCCGGGACCGGCCAGGCCGGTTCGATCGGCCTCGGCTTCGCCATACCCATCAACCAGGGCAAGCGCGTCGCCGAGGAACTGATCAACACCGGCAAGGTGACCCACCCGGTCATAGGCGTCACCCTCGACATGGACTACAACGGGGACGGCGCCCGCATCAACACCGCGAGCGACGGCGGCAGTTCCCCGGTCACCGCGGGCGGCCCCGGCGCCCGGGCCGGCCTGCGGGCGGGCGACGTCATCACCGAGGTCGACGGCCGGCGCATCCACTCCGGCGAGGAGCTGATCGTCAGGACCCGCGCCCACCGGCCGGGCGACCGGCTGGAGCTGACCGTCGATCGCGACGGCCTGAAGCGGAAGGTTGTGCTCGTGCTCGGCTCCGCGGGCGGCGACTGATCCGCCCGTCGACCGGACCGGGGCCATGATCGACAGAAACCTCACAGGTCGGGGCCCCGGCCCCGGTCCGGCCGGGCGACCCTGCCGAAAACCGGGCGATTACACACACCGGAACACCCCGGGACGGTACCGGTCGGACAGGTGGGACGGGTACCGTGGACCCGGCTCGGACCACGGACGACCACATATGACCGCAGAGGGTCGAGGACTGAGGACATCGCAAGGAGCTTCAGGTGTTCAATGACATAGGACCGCTCGAGCTGATCACGCTCGTTGTCCTCGCCGTGCTCGTCTTCGGTCCGGACAAGCTTCCGAAGGTCATCCAGGACGTGATGCGCACGGTCCGGAAGATCCGCGACTTCTCGGAGAGCGCCAAGCAGGACATCCGGCAGGAACTGGGCCCCGAGTTCAAGGACTTCGAGTTCGAGGATCTCAACCCCAAGACCTTCATCCGCAAGCATCTGGACAACGACGAGCTGGGGATCAAGGAGATCCGCAACGGCTTCGATCTGAAGAAGGAGATGGCCGAGGTCACGGACGCGGTGCACAGCACCGACAGCTCCTCCTCGGCCTCCCCGTCGTCCCCGTCCGCCGGTTCCACGGGCGGCCGGATCGACATGACGAAGAAGCCCGAGGCCCCCGGCGCCCACGAGGAGCACCCGCCGTTCGACGCGGACGCCACCTGAGCGCCGTATCCGGGCCGCAGAACCTCCGACGCGTCACGTACACCACCCGGTGTACGTGACGCGTTTCATATGCCGCCAGGGCCCCGCAGGGCCCGAACGGGACCCCGGAGCGCCTCGCGCGCCCCGCGGTTTCCCGGCTGCCCCCGGCAAGGTGGATATGCTGCCGAGTTGTTGCGCGGACCGGACGAGTACGCCCGTAGGGGGGCGGGCCGCCCGGATCCGACGAGAGCGAGGAGGCGTCCGGGCACATGGAGACGACAAGTGGGACGGTCGCGCAGGCGCCGGCCACGGAGGGTGGACAGCAGGCCCCCGCCGCCTGGCGCACGGTCGACGGCTACCTGCCGGCGACCTTTCCCTGGTACGGCCTCGACGAGGCCTTCACGGGGCCGCGCTGGCTGATGCAGGTCGGTGCGGCGGCCGACGGCGCCGTCGAGCACGGGTCGATCGGACACGGTGAGGAGCCGTCCGTCCGCCACGAGTCGACGGAGGACCGGGAGCGCTTCGCGGTCGTGGTCACCGTCGCCGCCAACCCGGTGCGGCACAGCCCCGACGGCACCGGCGTGCTGGAGGCCACCTCGGTGTCCTCCGCGGCCTGGCTCGCCGGCGTGGGGCTGCTGTCCTTCACCTGGCCCGGCCAGATGGACCACAGCCTGCGCGACTCCTGGCTGGACCAGCAGACCGAGACGGCGTGGGTGCTGGCCGACGACCTCTCCGGGCCGGACTGGTCGACGCTGTCCCTGCCGGTCGACGGTGTGCCGACGTCGTTCCACTACCGGGAGTCCGAGTTCGGCTGGGTCCTGGCCGGCTCGACCGAGACGGGCGTCCACGTGGGGGCGTACGGCCGGGGCATGAGCGCGTACGGCCTGGGCTTCGCCATGATCAAGGACATCACGACGTACGCCTAGCCGAGGCGCGGCAGGGCGGCAGTACGGCAGCATGTCAGCACGGCGAAGGGGGGCTGTCCCGCTCGGGACAGCCCCCCTTCGCCGTACCGGCTCTAGAACTTGTTCCTCGGCGTGATGCCCAGGGACAGCCCGGACAGGCCGCGCTGGCGCCCGCCCAGCTTGCCCGCGATCGCGCGCAGGGCCGAGCCGGCCGGGGAGTCGGGGTCGGTGAGGACCACCGGCTTGCCCTCGTCGCCGCCCTCGCGCAGCCGGACGTCGATCGGGATGTTGCCGAGGACCGGGACGGTGGCGCCGGTCGTCCGGGTGAGGCCGTCGGCGACCGTCTGGCCGCCGCCGGTGCCGAAGACGTCGACCATCTCGCCGCAGTGCGGACACGGCAGGCCGGACATGTTCTCGACCACGCCGACGATCTTCTGGTGGGTCTGCACGGCGATGGAGCCCGCGCGCTCGGCGACCTCCGCGGCCGCCTGCTGGGGCGTGGTGACGACCAGGATCTCCGCGTTCGGGACCAGCTGCGCCACCGAGATGGCGATGTCGCCCGTGCCCGGCGGCAGGTCGAGCAGCAGCACGTCCAGGTCGCCCCAGTAGACGTCCGCCAGGAACTGCTGGAGCGCGCGGTGCAGCATCGGGCCACGCCAGACGACCGGGGCGTTGCCCGGGGTGAACATGCCGATCGAGATGACCTTCACGCCGTTCGCCGACGGCGGCATGATCATGTTCTCGACCTGGGTGGGGCGGCCGTCGGCGCCCAGCATGCGCGGTACCGAGTGGCCGTAGATGTCGGCGTCGACCACGCCCACCTTGAGGCCGTCGGCGGCCATCGCGGCCGCCAGGTTCACCGTCACCGACGACTTGCCGACACCGCCCTTGCCGGACGCCACCGCGTACACCCGGGTGAGGTTCCCGGGCTTGGCGAAAGGCACCTCGCGCTCGGTCTGGCCGCCGCGCAGGGCGGTCGCCAGCTCCTTGCGCTGCTCGTCGCTCATCACGTCGAGGGTGACGTCGACGCGCGTGACGCCGTCGACCCGGGAGACCGCCTCCGTCACGCGCTGCGTGATCGTGTCGCGCATCGGGCAGCCGGAGACCGTCAGGTACACGGTGACCGCGACCGCTCCGTCCGCGCCGATCTCCACCGATTTGACCATCCCCAGTTCGGTGATGGGTCGGTTGATCTCGGGGTCGTTCACCGTCGCCAGTGCCTCGCGCACCGCGTCTTCCGTAGCCATAAGGACGATGGTACGGCGCCGGGCCGGGGCCCCGGGAAGCCCGTCAACGGTCGTCTATGTCACGTACGGGCGGCCGATCCGTCCGTTCTGCCGGGAATGCGAGGTGTCCGTTCGTGCGCCGCTCCTCCAGCTCCTTCGTCACGTCCTGCAACTCGGAGCGGATCCAGTCGCGGGTGGCCACCTCGCCCAGACCGATGCGCAGGGCGGCGATCTCGCGGGTGAGGTACTCGGTGTCGGCGATCGACCTCTCGTTCTGCTTGCGGTCCTGCTCCAGGTTGACCCGGTCGCGGTCGGCCTGCCGGTTCTGCGCGAGCAGGATCAGCGGGGCCGCGTAGGAGGCCTGGAGGGACAGCATCAGGGTCAGGAAGATGAACGGGTACCTGTCGAAGCGCAGATGGTCCGGCGCCGAGACGTTCCACACCACCCACAGGATGATGACGACCGTCATCCAGACGATGAACCTGCCGGTGCCCAGGAACCGCGCGATCCGCTCCGACAGCCGCCCGAAGGCCTCCGGGTCGTACTCGGGCAGGATCCGGCGCCGGGGCGGGCGCGGCTGGTCCAGCCGGGCGCGCGGCCGGGTGGCGGCGGTGGCGCCCACGGGCGTCCGCTCGCGGACGGTGTCGCGCTCGCGCTCAGGTGCCATGTCCGGCTGCTTCCTCGTCTGGTTCGTCGTCCGCTTCCTCGTCGAGGTGGAACTCCGTCTCCCGCCAGTCCTCCGGCAGCATGTGGTCCAGTACGTCGTCCACGGTCACCGCGCCCAGCAGCGAGCCGGACTCGTCGACGACCGGCGCCGCGACCATGTCGTACGTCGCGAAGAACCCGGCGACGACCGGCAGCTCGGCGTCCGGTTCGAGGGGGCGCAGATCGTCGTCGATGATCGCGCTGACCAGGGTGTACGGCGGGTCCCGCAGCAGCCGCTGGAAGTGGACCGTGCCGAGGTACTTGCCGGTCGGTGTGTCGTCGGGCGGCCGGCAGACGTAGACCTGGGCGGCCAGCGCGGGGGAGAGGTCGGAGTTGCGGACCCGGGCGAGGGCGTCGGCGACCGTGGCGTCGGGCCGCAGCACGATCGGCTCGGTGGTCATCAGACCGCCCGCGGTGTGCTCCTCGTACGACATCAGGCGCCGCATGTCGGCGGCGTCCTCGGGCTCCATCAGGCTCAGCAGCCGCTCCTTGTCCCGCTCCGGCAGCTCGGACAGCAGGTCGGCCGCGTCGTCCGGGTCCATCGCCTCCAGGACGTCCGCGGCGCGCTCCTCCTTGAGCTTGCCGAGGATCTCGATCTGGTCGTCCTCCGGGAGCTCCTCCAGGACGTCGGCGAGCCGGTCGTCGTCGAGAGCGGCGGCGACCTCGGCGCGCCGTTTCGCGGAGAGGTGGTGCAGGACGTTGGCGAGGTCGGCGGGGCGCAGCTGCTCGAAGGTGGCGAGCAGGCTCTCCGCGCCCTGTCCGTGCTCCTCCAGGGAGAAGCCGGTGACGGCGGACCACTCCACGGTCAGCGTCTCGCCCCGGTCGCGCCGGAAGGCGCTGCTCTTGCGCCCCTTGCGCACGAAGATCCGGTCGACCTCCCAGTCGCGGCGGGCGGGCAGCTGGCGCACCGACAGGTCGAGCACGGTGACCTGCTCGTCGGTCTCGGTCAGCGTGACGCGGCGGTCGAGGAGCTCGCCGAAGACGAGACGCTCGGTGGGGCGCTGTTCGAAGCGGCGGACGTTGAGCACGCCGGTGGTGATGACCTGGCCGGACTCGATGCCGGTCACCCGGGTCATGGGCAGGAAGATACGGCGGCGGGTGGACAGTTCCACGACCAGTCCGAGCAGGCGCGGAGGCCGTCGCCCGACGCGCAGTATGACGACCAGATCGCGCACGCGTCCCACCTGGTCGCCGTTCGGGTCGAAGACGGGAACGCCGGCGAGGTGCGAGACGAAGATCCGGGGGGAGCCGGCTGCCATCACCCACCGTCTCCTTCCGTCTGCGCCTGTCCGTGTCTGGCTGCGTCTATCTGTTTATGTCTGTACAGAATTGCCCGCTCGGGTGGGGTTCAGGCTAGCCCGTACCGATCGGCCACGCCCTGGTGAGCGGTCCGGACGGACTGGCTCCACCGGTCCAGGGCGGCCCCGGTACGCTGCCGTACTGCGTCGAGGACCCGTGAGAGAGGCAGCCCCGTCTGTGACTGCGATTGCCCAGGGCCGTGCCCGTCGGGCCGCGCTGGTGAGCGCGCTGTGTGCCCTGGTCGTGACCGGCACGGGACTGACCGGGTGCAGTTCGGACCCGGACGCGGGCACGAACGGGGTGGGCAAGCTGTCCGCCGGGCAGATCGAGAGCAGGACCAGGACGGCGGCCGAGTCCGTGGACGCGGTGCGGCTGTCGGGGACCGTGGTCGCCGGGGGGAGCACCTACACGCTCGACATGCGCCTGAAGCCCGACGGCGGGACCGGTTCGGTCACCTCGCAGGGGGCGACCTTCCATCTGCTGCGGATCGACGACCAGCTCTACCTCAAGGCGAACGCGGAGTTCTGGAGCCACGAGGACGGCAAGGACGGCGGCGGTACGGACACGGCGGCCGGCGACAAGCTCGACGGCAAGTACGTGAAGGTGCCCAAGGACGACCCCGCCTACCAGCGGTTCAGCGGCTTCACCGACAAGGACGAGCTGCTCGACGGCCTGCTGACCCTGCACGGCGCGCTCGGCACGGACGGCCACCACGAGCAGTCGGGCGTGCGCACGATCCGTATCACCGGCGACAAGGGGTCCGGCGGCACGCTGGACGTCTCCCTGGAGGGCAAGCCGTACCCGCTGCGCCTGGAGCGCGCGGGCGGCGCGGGCACGATCGCCTTCTCCGACTGGGGCAAGGACTTCGCGGTGAAGGAACCCGCGAAGGGCGACACGGTGGACTACGGACAGCAGTTGCCCACGTCGTAGCGGTCGCCCGCGCCGTGACGGCTGCCGCCGGTCGGCCCCGGGCAGGGGGCCGGCGCAGCCGCTAGCGGCGTCCACGCTTCTTCAGCAGCAGCCGGGGCAGCCCCGCCGGAACGGGCTGCCGGGTGGTCGCCGGGGACGGCACCGGCGCCTGGGCCAGCGATCCCTCGGGAAGCGGCGCCGTCGCCCCCGTCGGCTCCAGCCGCAGCACCCGGCACTCGCGGGACCAGCGCTCCGTCATGGCCTCGCCGTCGGGCGCGTTCAGCCGCTTGCCCTTGAGCTCGGCGACCGCCGCGGCCCAGCCCTCGGAATCCGGCGCGAGCTGGACGACCCTGGCCGTCCAGGAGACGAGCCGGCCGCCCTTGTCCTTGCTGCGGACGGTGACCTCGGCCTCGGACCCGTCGGCCAGCCCCGGCAGCGGCTGTTCCCCGGGCCCGTCCCCCACGAGGTGCGCCGCGCCCTCGTGCCACGCGTGCCACAGCGCGCGTGCCGCAGGGGCGCCGGCACCCCTGACCCAGATGAGGCCGGACTTCTTGGTGGCCTCCTCGACGAGGGCCTGGTCGAGGAGGGCCTGGTCGAGCGACTCGCTTGTCATGGGCCCAGCCTATCCAGGGCCCGTCACAGCCAGCCGTTGCGCTTCAGCGTGCGGTGGATGCCCACGCAGAGGGCGACCATCGCCGACATGACCACGGGGTAGCCGTACTTCGTGTGCAGCTCCGGCATGTAGTCGAAGTTCA
This sequence comes from Streptomyces sp. NPDC001443, assembly GCF_053597355.1. NCBI lineage: Bacteria > Bacillati > Actinomycetota > Actinomycetes > Kitasatosporales > Streptomycetaceae > Streptomyces > Streptomyces sp. NPDC001443. The sequence goes on along the minus strand of NZ_JBSFIA010000003.1, from coordinate 195,696 downwards.
TCCCGTACACCCCGCACACCATCGTCGGTACGGCGATGATCGCGGCCCAGGAGGTGATCTTCCGCATGTCCTCGTTCTGCGCGACCGAGGCCTGCGCCAGGTTGGCCTGGAGGATCGAGTTGAGCAGTTCGTCGAAACCGATGACCTGCTCCTGGACCCGGGCGAGGTGGTCGGCGACGTCCCGGAAGTACTTCTGGATGTCCGGGTCGACCAGCCGCATCGGCCGCTCGCTCAGCAGCAGCATGGGCCGCAGCAGCGGCGACACCGCGCGCTTGAACTCCAGCACCTCGCGCTTGAGTTGGTAGATCCGGCCGGCGTCTGTGCCGCGCGGGCTGCCCTTGCGGCCCGGCGAGAACACCTCGGTCTCCACCTCGTCGATGTCGTCCTGCACGGCGTCGGCGACCGCGATGTAGCCGTCGACGACGTGGTCGGCGATGGCGTGCAGCACGGCCGAGGGGCCCTTCGCGAGCAACTCCGGGTCGTCCTGGAGCCGGTGGCGCAACGCGCGCAGCGAGCCCTGGCCGCCGTGCCGGACGGTGATGAAGAAGTCCCGCCCGGTGAAGCACATGACCTCACCGGTCTGGACGACCTCGCTGTTGGCGGTGAGCCGGTCGTGCTCGACGTAGTGGATGGTCTTGAACACGGTGAACAGCGAATCGTCGTAGCGCTCCAGCTTCGGTCGCTGGTGCGCCTGCACGGCGTCCTCCACGGCCAGCGGGTGCAGTCCGAATTCGCCCGCGATACCGGCGAATTCGGATTCGGTCGGCTCGTGCAGACCGATCCACACGAAGCCGCCGTCGCGACGCACCAGGCGCATCGCCTCGTGCGGGGTCAGCGGCTTCGCGGTGGCGACGCGGGCCCCGTCGCGGTAGACGGCACAGTCGACCACGGCGGACGGCGTCGAGGGGTCGCGCGTGGTGTCGTAGGCACCGCCGTCCAGTCGCGGACCGTCCTTGTGCAGACCGTCCTTGCGCAGCGAGACGCGGGACGGACGGACCGCGGCGCGCAGTTCGCGGATCATCGACATGGGCAGGCTCCTTCGCAACGAGCAACGAAAGACCGCCGGGGCACGGGTGGAACTGCCCGGAATGGGGACGTCCTGGAGGCGTCTCCCCGCCCTGGGGCAGGGGAAGGATGTTTGGCACGTCCACAAAGCGGGGAGCACCGCACCGTTGCGGTGGCGAGCTTCGCTGCTGATTCAGATCAGACAGATCAGGCAAGACGAAACGAAGTGCTCTTCCGTAGCGATACGGATGCGAGAGGTGGCAGCCAGCCAGAGCCAGAGCAGCTACATCAGCGGCCGGAAGAGCGGGTGGTACTGCCAGGTCGACTTCGGTCCATTGCAGCCCCACCTCCTCCGGCCGGTCCCTCGTAAGGGAGTCCCATCGGCGTCGGGACCTGATCGCGACGCTTCAGCGCGCTGCCCCGAACCACCGGGCAAGAGTATCAGCCGACTGAAGTGTCAAGTCGCTGCTTTGCTCTGTGCTGACGAGTTCTATGCTCACCGCATGGCTGATGTTCTTCCACTGGTGGAGGCCCGGTTGCGCACCGCGCTGGGCGAGCCGGACGCGCGCGCCGCGGTCACCTTCCTCGGCACGGACCGCATCGAGGTGCTGCGGTTCCGGGACGACTCCAGGGAGGGTGCCGTCGTCCGCTACGCCACGCTCGGCATGTCCGCGCAGCCCATGGCGGACCCCACCGCGATGGTCGCCGACCCGGTCAAGGGGCCCCGCGCCGAGCTGGTCCTGTCCGTCCGCGCGGGGGTCGCCGACACCGACAAGGTGCTGCGCTCCCTCGCCGTGCTCGCCGCTTCCCCGCAGGTCGAGGGGCTGATCGTGACCCCGGGGGCCTCGCTCGACGTGGGGGAGCCGTTGTGGCCGGGCGCCCCGTTCACCTCGGTCCTGGTGGCCGAGCCGGGCGGGCTGGTCGAGGACCTGGAACTCGACGAGCCGCTCGACCCCGTACGGTTCCTGCCGCTGCTCCCCATGACTCCGAACGAGGCCGCCTGGAAGCGCGTGCACGGCGCCCAGGCGCTCCAGGAGCGCTGGCTGACGAACGGGACGGACCTGCGGGATCCGTCCCGCAGGTCCGTCCCGCTGGAGTGAGCAAGCTCACCAACACCCGCCCGGAAAGCGTCGGTTGACGCGACGCGGCCGGTGCGCTCAGCCCGCGAGGACGGTGACGCCGTCCTCGGTGGCGTGCCGGGGCTCCAGTTCCTCCGCCTTGTGATTGAGCGCGTCGCGTCGTACGAAGACCACCACCGCGCCGACGACCGCCGTGACCGCCGCGACGACGAACGGGATGTGGACGTCGCTCCACTCCTCGATCTTCGGCGCGAAGAACGGCGCGGCGGCGGCCGCGAACCAGCGCACGAAGTTGTAGCCCGCGCTCGCCACGGGGCGCGGCGCGTCCGAGACGCCGAGCGCCAGTTCGGTGTAGACGGTGTTGTTCACCCCGATGAAGGCACCGGACAGGACGGTGCAGACGACGGCCGTGGTGTGGTCGCCGTAGCCGAGGACGAGCACGTCGGCGCCGAGCAGCAGGAGCGAGCCGCCGAGCACCTTCAGCGAGCCGAACCGCGCCTGCATCCGCGGGGCCACCAGCACCGAGAAGACGGCCAGCAGCACGCCCCAGGCGAAGAACACGGCACCCGACCTGTAGGGGGTCATGTCCAGCACGAACGGGGTGAAGGCCAGCACGGTGAAGAACGTGTAGTTGTAGAAGAACGCCGAGACCGCGGCCGAGGCGAGGCCGCCGTGGCCGAGCGCCCTGATCGGGTCGAGCAGCGAGGTCCTGCGGGCCGGCTTCGGCTGTTCCTTGAGGAACGCGGTGATGCACAGGAAGCCGACCGCCATCAGGAACGCGGTGCCGAAGAACGGGTAGCGCCAGCTGGTGTTGCCGAGGAGGGCGCCCAGCAGCGGGCCGCACGCCATGCCGAGGCCCAGCGCGGACTCGTACAGCAGGATCGCGGCGGCGCTTCCGCCGGCCGCCGCGCCGACGATCACGGCGAGGGCCGTGGAGACGAAGAGCGCGTTGCCCAGGCCCCACCCGGCCCGGAAGCCGACGAGTTCGGCGACCGAGCCCGAGGTGCCCGCGAGGCCCGCGAAGACCACGACGAGGGCGAGGCCGAGCAGCAGGGTCTTGCGGCCGCCGATGCGGCTGGAGACGAAGCCGGTCACCAGCATCGCGAAGGCGGTGATCAGGAAGTACGAGGTGAAGAGCAGGGAGACCTGGCTGGCCGTGGCGTTCAGGCCCTGGGCGATGGACGGCAGGATCGGGTCGACGAGGCCGATGCCCATGAACGCGACGACCGAGGCGCCGGCCGTCGCCCAGACCGCCTTGGGCTGTCGCAGGAGGCCGCCGGCTCCGGCGTCGAAGGGGTCCATGGGGTTCTCCGATCAGGGGGAAGATGGTTGGCGTATACACATATTAGATTAGCGTGGCTAATTAATGCAAGATGCATGTAGTTATGGTCGGGTGCGGGCCGACCGGTGACGCACCGGCGCGGGTTCCGTCCGGACGGGTGATCGTCCTTGACGTGGGCGTGCGGGGGTAGGACCGTGGGGCCCTATGAGGGGCGAACCCAGTTGCCCGAAGTGTGGTGGCCGGGTCAGGGCTCCCGGACTCTTCGCCGATTCCTGGCAGTGCGATGTCCATGGCGCGGTGCATCCGCTGCAGCCCGTGATCCCGCCCAGCGTCGAGGCCCTCAGTGTCGTGGTGCACCGCACCCAGGTGCCGGTGTGGATGCCGTGGCCGCTGCCGGTCGGCTGGCTCTTCACGGGGGTGGCCTACGCCGGTGACGACCGCAGCGGCGGCCGCGCCACCGCCGTGGCCTGCTCCGGACCCGGCCCGCTCGGCGGCATGGGGGAACTGATCCTGGTCGCGGAGGAGCTCGGGGTCGGCCTCGGCGCCCGCTACGCGGGGATCGACGCGCCGGACCCGGGCCCGTACATGAACGTCGAGAAGCCGCCCCAGGCCAAGGTGCTGGCCGCCGGCCGCCCGACCCCGCTCTGGCATGTCACCGGCGCTCCCGTCGACCGTGCCGTGTTCGCGGGCGAGGCGCTCGGGCTGTGGCTCTGGGCGGTGGTGTGGCCCGAACAGTCGGGCCTGCTGATGTACGACGAGCTCGTGCTGACCGATCTGCGCGACGCCGGGGCCGAACTGGACCTGGTGCCCTGCGGCGCCCTGTCGCCACGGCTGCTGGAGCCGTAGGGCCCTCTCGGTCCCGGCCCCGGGTTGCGCCGCGGGTGCCGGTGCCCCGGGCCCGTGATGCGGCTCCTGTAGGGGGCGTACGGGTGCTTCGGGTGTGACAAGGCGGGGGTCGTCCTCCCGCTATGCTGGAGCGTCCGCTTCCGTACTGCCCGCCCCCGTCACCGTCTGGAGTTCGCGTCGTGCGCATCGACCTGCACTGCCACTCCACGGCCTCCGACGGTACGGACACCCCGGCCGAACTGGTGCGAGGCGCCGCCGCGGCCGGACTGGACGTCGTCGCGCTGACCGACCACGACAGCACCCGCGGGTACGCCGAGGCGACCGCCGCGCTGCCGCGAGGCCTCACGCTGGTCACCGGTGCCGAGCTGTCCTGCCGGGTCGACGGTGTCAGCATGCACATGTTGGCCTACCTCTTCGACCCCGAGGAGCCCGCCCTGCTCGCCGAGCGTGAGCTGGTGCGCGACGACCGGGTGCCGCGGGCCCAGGGCATGATCGCCAAGCTGAACGAGCTGGGCGTGCCCGTGAGCTGGGAGCAGGTCGCGCGGATCGCCGGTGACGGCTCCGTCGGGCGGCCGCACGTCGCGACCGCGCTCGTCGAACTGGGCGTCGTGCCGAGCGTGGGCGACGCGTTCACCCGGGACTGGCTGGCCGACGGCGGCCGTGCCTTCGTGGAGAAGCACGAGACCGACCCGTTCGAGGCGATCCGGCTGGTCAAGGGTGCGGGCGGAGTCACTGTGTTCGCCCACCCGGCCGCCGCCAAGCGCGGCCGCACGGTGCCGGAGTCCACGATCGCCGAGCTGGCCGCCGCCGGCCTGGACGGCATCGAGGTCGACCACATGGACCACGACGAGGACACGCGGGTGCGCTTGCGCGGCCTGGCCGCCGACCTCGGCCTGCTGGTCACGGGGTCCTCGGACTACCACGGCAGCCGCAAGACCGTCGCGCTCGGCGAGTACACCACCCACCCCGACGTGTACGGGGAGATCACCCGGCGGGCGACCGGGGCGTTCCCCGTGCCGGGGACCGGCGGAGCCTGAGGGTCTTCCTCGCGCGCCGTTCCACCTGTCTGTTCACTTCCGCAAGGCTTCCTCACGCATGTTCGACGTCGCCGTCTTCGGCTCTCTCTTTCTGACCCTTTTTGTCATCATGGATCCCCCCGGGATCACCCCGATCTTCCTCGCCCTGACCGCCGGCCGCCCCGCCAAGGTGCAGAAGCGCATGGCCTTCCAGGCCGTGTGCGTGGCCGGAGGGGTGATCGCCGTCTTCGGCCTGCTGGGCCACCAGATCCTCGACTACCTGCATGTCTCCGTGCCCGCGCTGATGATCGCGGGCGGGCTGCTGCTCCTGCTGATCGCCCTCGACCTGCTGACCGGCAAGACCGACGAGCCCAAGCAGACCAAGGACGTCAACGTGGCCCTCGTACCGCTGGGCATGCCGCTGCTGGCGGGCCCGGGGGCGATCGTGTCCGTCATCCTGGCCGTGCAGAAGGCCGACGGCGTGGCCTCGCAGATCTCGGTGTGGTCCGCGATCCTCGCCATCCATGTCGTGCTGTGGCTGGTCATGCGGTACTCGCTGCTGATCATCCGGGTGATCAAGGACGGCGGCGTGGTCCTGGTGACCCGGCTCGCGGGCATGATGCTCTCCGCGATCGCCGTGCAGCAGATCATCAACGGCGTCACCCAGGTGATCCGGGCGGGCTGAGGCCACCCGGCCGGGTCCGCGGCGACACAGGTCGCGGCAACGTATACAGAGCCCCGTGGGGTGCCGGTCGTGCCGGCGCCCCACGGGGCTCTGAAGTCTGTGGATGGTGATCCGCGCGTTATGAGGCCGTGGTGTCGGCCGGACGGATCCACAGGCGCTGCCCGATGGCGGCGGCCTGCTGAACGATCCCGTTGACGGAGGCGGCGTCCACGACGGTGCAGTCCACGGGCGTGCCGTCGATGTCGTCGAGTCGCAGGATTTCGAAGCGCATGGGCTTCCCCTTCGTCTGGTCATCCTCCTGAGGAGAACTACTTGGTGGTGGTCCGAGCAGGGGCATCCGTGCCCCTGCTCTGTAGCTAGTCAACGCGCTGTGTGTTACAGACATTCCCTTGGCTAAAGAAATTTTTCGAACGTCTAACTACTGACCGGTAAATAGGTTTGTGGAGACTGAATGGGACCGGTTGTGTTCGCAGCGTGACCGCCGGGACAATGGAGGCGATGAACGACGACCTCGCGGACCTGACCGCCCGCATCGACCGTACGAACGAACTGCTCCAGCGCATGCTCGCCGAGGTGGCGAAGACACCCTCCACCCACGCGATCTTCGTCGACGCGGGCTACCTGTACGCGGCGGCCGGCCGGCTGGTGGCCGGCACCGAGGACCGCCGGTCCTTCGACCTCGACGCCGAGGGCCTGATCGACGCGCTCATCGACCGCGCCCGCACGGTCTTCGCGGACAGCAGGCTGCTGCGGGTCTACTGGTACGACGGCGCCCGGCGCCGCATCCACACCGCGGAGCAGCAGTCCATCGCGGAGCTGCCGGACGTGAAGGTGCGCCTGGGCAACCTCAACGCCAACAACCAGCAGAAGGGGGTCGACTCCCTGATCCGTACCGATCTGGAGTCGCTCGCCCGGCACCGCGCCATCAGTGACGCGGCGCTGCTCGGCGGCGACGAGGACCTGGTGTCGGCCGTCGAGGCGGCGCAGGGGTACGGCGCCCGGGTGCACCTGTGGGGCATCGAGGCCCCCGAGGGCCGCAACCAGGCCGAGCCCCTGCTGTGGGAGGTCGACAGCCAGCGCACGCTCGACCTCGAATTCTTCAAGCCGTACGTGTCCCGGCGCACCGCCGCGACCTACGACCCGTCGTCCGCGGCCGCCCGGCCCTCGCGCGAGGACGTCCGTTTCGTGGGCGCCCAGATCGCCGCGAAGTGGCTGGCGGCGCGGGGCCGGGAGGCCCTGGTGGAGCTGCTGCCCGGCCACCCCTACCTCCCCGGCTCGGTCGACCAGGACCTGCTGGTCGAGGCCGAGCAGCTCCTCGCGTACTCGCTGCGCGGCCAGTCGGACCTGCGGCGCGCCCTGCGGGACGGCTTCTGGGAGCACTTGCAGACGCAGTACTAGCAGGGGCCGACCGGTACGGACCTCAGTGCGGGTGCCGGTCCCAGAAGTCGGCCAGGGCGTCGGCGGTCGGCAGCGGCTGGTCCACGTTCGGCGAGTGCTCGGCGCCGGGTACGACCGTCCGGTGCGCGCCGAGCCGCTGCGCCATCTCGTCCAGGAGAGTCAGCGGCCAGGTGTCGTCACGGGCGCCCGACAGGACGTGGAACGGCAGCGGCAGGGCGGCGAGTTCGCCGATCCGGTCCGGTTCGCTGCACAACTGCCGTCCTGTGGCCAGGAGCTGGGCGGGCTTGGTGAGCAGCCAGCGGCGCCGCAACTGCTCCTGGGTGCCCGGGCCGCGGGCCGGACCGCCGACCTCCTCGGGGGGACCCATGGCTTGGATCGCCTCCCAGACCTCGGGCATCGTCATCACGGCGAGCGCCTCGCGCAGCAGCTTCACGCGCGCCTCCTGGGAGGCGGAGATCCGGGCGGGACCCGAGGCGACGAGGGTGAGCGTACGGAAGGGGGAGTGGTCCAACAGGGCGGCGGAACGCGCGATCTGGCCGCCGAGGGAGTGCCCTACGAGGTGGACGCGAGAGCCGAGCGCCTCGACCTGCGCCAGCACGTCCCGCGCCAACTCGTCCTGTTCGTAGGCCGATTCGTCCTCGGCCGGTCCGTCGGACTCGTGCTGCCCGCGCCCGTCCACAGCGACCGTCCGGTACCCGCGCCGCGCGAGCGTCGCGTGCACCTGGTTGAAGTCCTCCTTGCTGCCGGTGAATCCGGGCAGCATCAGGGCGATGCCCCGCGCCTCGGCTCCGTCGGCCGCGGGCATGTCGACGACGGCGAACTCGCCGCGCGCCGTGCGCAGCGGGTAGGCGCGAGCACCGGGGGGCGTGTCGAAGGTGGTGGGGTCGGTCACGGGGTGAGGCTATCGGCAACGGCACGGAGTCGGGAACGCCGGATGCCCGGCCCACACGAGTGGACCGGGCATCCGGGTTCGGCTCGGTACTGCTCAGCTCTCCGCGGGGTCGGCCGAGGCCGCGACCTTACGGGTGCGACGCGCCCTCGGCTTGGCCTCGGGCTCGGCGCCCTCCGCCTCGGCGGCGGGCGCGGCCGCCGCGGTCTTGCGGGTGCGGCGCGGCTTGGGCTCCGGCTCCTGCGCGGTCTGCGCGGGGATGTCGGCCGCCGTTGCCGTGGCCTTGGTCGCCGCGGTCTTGCGGGTGCGGCGGGGCTTGGCTTCCGTGGCGTCGGCGGTGTCCGTCGCTGCCGCCGCTTCCGTGGTGGCCGCGGTGGCGGTGGTCTTGCGGGTGCGGCGGGGCTTGGCCTCGGTCGCCTCCGCGGTGTCCACGGCCGTCTCGGCCGCCGTTGCCGTGGTCTTGGTCGCCGCGGTCTTGCGGGTGCGGCGGGGCTTGGCTTCCGTGGCGTCGGCGGTGTCCGTCGCTGCCGCCGCTTCCGTGGTGGCCGCGGTGGCGGTGGTCTTGCGGGTGCGGCGGGGCTTGGCCTCGGTCCCCTCCGCGGTGTCCACGGCCGTCTCGGCCGCCGTTGCCGTGGTCTTGGTCGCCGCGGTCTTGCGGGTGCGGCGGGGCTTGGCCTCCGGCTCCTGCGCGGTCTGCGCCGGGATGTCGGCCGGGGCCGTCGTCTCGGGCTCGGCGGCCTTGCGGGTACGACGGCGCGGCGCGGCGGCCGGCGACTCGGCGATCTCGGTGGCCTCGACGGTGTCCACGGCCGTCTCGGCCGGTGCTGCCGTGGCCTTGGTCGCCGCGGTCTTGCGGGTGCGGCGGGGCTTGGCCTCGGTCGCCTCCGCGGTGTCCACGGCCGTCTGCGCGGAGTCGGCGGCCGTCTCCACGGCAGCCGTCGCCTTGCGCGTACGACGGCGCGGCGCGGCGGCAGGCGCCTCGACCGGCTCGGCCGGCGCCGACTCGGTGACCTGGGCGGTCTCGACCGCGGTCACCGGCGTCTCCACCGCCGCGGGCGCCTCCGCGGACCTGCGGGTGCGGCGACGACGCGGACGCTCCGCAGCCTGCGGGGTGTCGAGGACCGTGTCCTCCACGACCGCGGCGGCGGTCTCCGCGACCGGGGACTCGGTGGCCGTCGCCGTGGCCGGCGTCGCCTCCTGGCCCGGACCGCCGCGGGTGCGACGGCGACGGCGCGGGGTGCGCGGGGCGGTGCCCTCCTCCGTCGCGGACGTCCGCTCGACCGCGGGTGCGGTGCTCGCCTCGGTCGCCACCGGCTGCGTCGCGTCCAGCGGCGTACCGCCACGGGTACGGCGACGGCGACGCGGCGTACGGGACGGACGCTCGCTGTCGGCCGAACGGGACTCGTTGCGGTCGCCGCCCCGGTCGGGACGGTCACCGCGGCCGCCACGACCGCGTGCCGCGCGGCCGCCCGGCTCGCCGAGGTCCTCCAGGACCTCCGCGTCGAGCCCGGCGCGGGTGCGCTCGGTCCGCGGCAGGACACCCTTGGTGCCCGCGGGGATGTTCAGTTCCTCGAAGAGGTGCGGGGACGTGGAGTACGTCTCCGGCGGGTCGTTGAAGTCGAGCTCCAGCGCCTTGTTGATCAGCTGCCAGCGCGGGATGTCGTCCCAGTCGACGAGGGTGATCGCGATGCCCTTGGCGCCCGCGCGGCCGGTACGGCCGATGCGGTGCAGGTACGTCTTCTCCTCCTCGGGCGACTGGTAGTTGATGACGTGGGTGACGCCCTCGACGTCGATGCCGCGCGCGGCGACGTCGGTGCAGACCAGGACGTCGACCTTGCCGTTGCGGAAGGCGCGCAGCGCCTGCTCGCGGGCACCCTGGCCGAGGTCGCCGTGGACCGCGCCGGAGGCGAAGCCGCGACGCTGGAGCTGCTCGGCGATGTCGGCGGCCGTGCGCTTGGTACGGCAGAAGATCATCGCCAGTCCGCGGCCCTCGGCCTGGAGGATGCGGGCGACCATCTCCGGCTTGTCCATCGAGTGCGCGCGGTAGACGTGCTGCGCGATGTTCGCGACGGTCGCGCCCTGGTCGTCCGGCGCGGTGGCGCGGATGTGCGTGGGCTGCGACATGTAGCGACGGGCCAGGCCGATGACCGCGCCCGGCATGGTCGCCGAGAACAGCATCGTCTGACGCCTCGGCGGCAGCATGTTGATGATCTTCTCGACGTCGGGCAGGAAGCCCAGGTCGAGCATCTCGTCGGCCTCGTCGAGGACGAGCGACTTCACGTGCCGGAGGTCGAGCTTCTTCTGTCCCGCGAGGTCCAGCAGTCGGCCCGGGGTGCCGACGACGACGTCGACGCCCTTCTTGAGGGCCTCGACCTGGGGCTCGTAGGCCCGGCCGCCGTAGATGGCGAGGACGCGCACGTTGCGCACCTTGCCCGCGGTCAGGAGGTCGTTGGTGACCTGCGTGCACAGCTCGCGCGTGGGGACGACGACGAGCGCCTGCGGCGCCTCGGTGAGGGCCTCGGGCTTGGCGCGTCCGGCCTCCACGTCGGCGGGAACGGTGACGCGCTCGAGGAGCGGGAGGCCGAAGCCCAGCGTCTTGCCGGTGCCGGTCTTGGCCTGGCCGATGACGTCGGTGCCGGTGAGGGCGACGGGGAGCGTCATCTCCTGGATGGGGAAGGGGTTGATGATGCCGACGGCCTCAAGGGCTTCGGCGGTCTCGGGAAGGATCCCGAGCTCTCGGAACGTCGTAGTCAGGGTGCTGCCTCTTCTGTGTGGGCGGTGCGAGGCGAGCGCGGGGGTCGTGTACCGTGCCGGGGACGTCGGCCGCCTTATGGGCGGGCCGAAGGACGCGGGACCACTGCCGACGCTCTAGCGCTCGAACCGCTGAGGGTTCCCTCCGATCGTCGTACGCATCGGTGCCGTACGGTCAGGGAGGGCTGTCGGGTCGGAGCCGATCGGGCCACCGACCGGGCATCCTCATACGTGCGGCCTGTCGAGGTACGGCTGAGTACCAGCAGGCGCATTACCACCATACCCCGGAATCGCGCACACGTGATGGCCGATTCGGTCACGTAGTCACCGTCACACCGATTCACGTCGTCGTCGTCACACTGGATGACCAGGGACTTCCGTCACGCGGCGGGCGGGCTATTGTGCGCTTCATGACGAGCTCTGACAAGCCCGAGAACGCCCCCGAGACCGCCGCCGAATCCACCGAACCCACCGGGTCCGCGCAGTCCGCCGGATCCGCCGAGCGCACCGGGATCGCGGCCCAGGACTGGGCACGGGCCTCCGCCGAGCCGCAGTACCGGGCGGCTGTCGTGGATCTGCTCGGCGCGCTGGCCTACGGCGAGCTGGCGGCGTTCGAGCGGCTCGCGGAGGACGCCAAGCTGGCACCGACGCTCGCGGACAAGGCGGAACTGGCGAAGATGGCGTCGGCCGAGTTCCACCACTTCGAGCGACTGCGCAACCGGCTCACCGAGATCGGTGCCGAGCCGACCCAGGCGATGGAGCCCTTCGTCGCCGCGCTCGACGGGTTCCACCGCCAGACGGCACCCTCGGACTGGCTGGAGGGCCTGGTCAAGGCGTATGTCGGCGACTCGATCGCCAGCGATTTCTACCGTGAGGTCGCGGCCCGTCTCGACTCGGACACGCGCGAACTGGTCCTCGCCGTCCTCGACGACACCGGGCACGCGGGGTTCGCCGTGGAGAAGGTGCGCGCGGCCATCGACGCGGACCCGCGGGTCGGCGGACGGCTCGCGCTGTGGGCGCGCCGGCTGATGGGCGAGGCCCTGTCGCAGTCCCAGCGGGTGGTCGCCGAGCGGGACGCGCTGTCGACGATGCTGGTCGGCGGGGTCGCGGACGGCTTCGACCTTGCCGAGGTCGGCAGGATGTTCTCCCGGATCACCGAGGCGCACACCAAGCGGATGGCCGCGCTGGGCCTGGCCGCCTAGGACCTGTCCCGGCCGGGGCGTCAGGACCGTTCAGCCCTGGTCCTGACCCCGGCCCTGGTCCTGACCCCGGCCCTGACCCTGCTCCGGACCGTGGTCCGGTACGGGGTTCTCGTTCCCGTGGGGTTCCCGGCGGCCGTCGGCGTGTTCGGCGGTCACGCCGGCGCCGACCGCCGCCGGAGTCTTCCCGCGGGACGCAGCAGCAGCGAGAGCGAGGCGGTGGAGACCACCGCCGCGCCGAGCAGGCTCGGCAGGAGGCTGTCGGGTCCCACCGCGCTGTGGGTGATGAAGTCGCCGAAGAGCGCTCCGGCGATGCCGGTCGCGAAGACGAAGGCCCGGTTCGGCAGGCGGTGGGAGAAGCGGCGGTCCGCCGCCCACGCGAGCGCCACGCCGAGCATGGCGGAAGCGAGCGCTTCCAAGATCATGTCGAGTCCCTCCGGGCGGCCGGACTGTGCACCAAGGTCGTAGCCCGTCTTACCCGTGACCTGCGGAATGCAATCCTCCCCTGTGCGGTGGTTGTGCTCCCTTTGTGCGGGGAGCGCGGGCCGGACGCAGCGCCGGAATCGGACGGTGGAAGTCCGGGCGAACACCGTGCCGACAGCCGGTGACACCATCGTGTCGCCACCGGTGACGGTCACCGATGGCGTACCCGTTCCGGAGGCTCGTGGACGCGACGGGAAAGGGGCCCGGCGACATGATGTCGCCGGGCCCCTCCCTTGTTCCGTCCACGAGCGCCGCGTGCGGCGCGGGCGCGTACTACAGCGCGCCGAAGCCCACCTTGCGCGGGGCCGGCTCGCCGAGCTCGACGTAGGCGAGACGGTCCGCCGGGACGAGGACCTTGCGGCCGTGCTCGTCCACGAGGCTCAGCAGCTGAGACTTGCCGGCCAGTGCCTCGGCCACCGCCCGCTCGACGTCCTCGGCACTCTGACCGCTCTCCAGAACGATCTCGCGCGGCGCGTGCTGCACGCCGATCTTGACCTCCACGGCTATGTCCCTCCGACGGTCAGTGAAGTGCGCGACCATTCCGCGCCGTACGCAGCAAACATTAGCCCGGTGAGGGGACGAACACGCTCCGGTCGGCAACGCCAGGAGCGAACAGTGACCGGGAACAAATCCTCACCGGGTGCGCGTCAGTGGTGCTCGTTGCCGTGCAGCGGGAAGCCGGCGATGCCCCGCCAGGCCAGCGAGGCCAGCAGCTGGACCGCCTGGTCGCGCGGGACGCTGCGGTCGCTGTGCAGCCAGGAGCGGGCCACCACCTGGGCCAGACCGCCCAGGCCGGAGGCCAGCAGCATCGACTCGGCGCGCGAGAGCCCGGTGTCCTCGGCGATGACCTCGCAGATCGCCTCGGCGCACTCGGTGGTGACCTTGTCGACGCGCTCGCGCACGGCGGGCTCGTTGGTCAGGTCCGACTCGAAGACCAGCCGGAAGGCGCCGCCGTCGTCCTCGACGTACGCGAAGTAGGCGTCCATCGTCGCCCGGACGCGCTGCTTGTTGTCGGTCGTCGACGCCAGCGCGGCCCGTACCGCCTGGATCAGCGACTCGCAGTGCTGGTCCAGCAGTGCGAGGTAGAGGTCGAGCTTGCCCGGGAAGTGCTGGTACAGCACGGGCTTGCTGACGCCGGCGCGCTCGGCGATGTCGTCCATCGCCGCCGCGTGGTACCCCTGCGCGACGAAGACCTCCTGGGCGGCGCCCAGCAGCTGGTTCCGTCGAGCTCGGCGCGGCAGGCGGGTGCCGCGCGGGCGTGCCGCCTCAGTTTGCTCGATGGCTGTCACGCCGCCTCCCAAAGTCGTCCACTTGCGGTGTGCGCCGCGTCGCCATCGTACTTTTCGGTAACCCTGGTGTGCGCGGTGCGAGCGGAGAATTTCACGGACCGGACGCCGATGGAAACGGTGCGTAATGGAGTGAATACGCGCATGCCGGGCGGGCCGGGAGTCCGGTCCTGCTCAGCGCGTTGTCCGGCGAGCGTTCTCGCGGTCTCGGAAGGTGCCGTCCGGGGGCCTCCTCGATGGGCTTTCGACGCGCCGTCCTGCGCTTCCTCGGTCCGCCCGGTGTCGCCGGGGTCAGCGGTAGTCGTCCTCGTCCAGCGACACCACGCGCGCCTGTTCGACGAGGTCGGCCTCGTTCGCGCGCGCCGGGTCCACCTCGTCCAGGGGGTCGTCGCGCTCCGGGGTGAGGACCTTGGACTGTTCCGCCGCGTCGTTCTCCGGGGCCTCGACGTCGATCTCCCGCGGATCACCGGCCCCGAACGCCTCGAGCTCCTCGAACACCTCGGGGTCGGTGGGTTCGACGGCCATGATGGGCTCCCTTCCTCGTACTCCTGGAGCGTCCCTGAAATGAGCAGGGGCTGTAGCGGGTGCCCTCTTTCCGAGCCTAGGAGACACCCGATCCGGACGCCATGCGATCCGCGTGCGATCCACGTGTGGTCCGAGCGCGATCCCTGCGCGGTCCCTGCGCGATCCCCGTGCGGTCCGCGTGTGGCTCGCGTGAGGTCGCGCGGGATCTGTGACGGCGAACACAGGGGGTGACGCATCAGCCGCTACGTGATCGTCTCGTAACATTGCCGCATGTCGTCGACCGAGCTGCCGTCAGTGCCCCCGACCGACCTGCTTCCGGAAGCCATCGCCGTCAGGGTCGCGGCCGGCGAACGGCTCAGGTCGGTCGGACTGCCCGGGGTCACCCTGTCGGTGCGGTCGAGGCCGCCCGGGCACGAGGGACTGGCGCCGGCGCTGTTCGTCCACGGCCTCGGCGGTTCCTCCCAGAACTGGTCCTCGCTGATGGCCCTCCTCGACGGCGTCGTGGAGAGCGAGGCGCTCGACCTGCCCGGCTTCGGCGACTCCCCGCCACCGGACGACGGCGACTACTCCGTCACGGGACACGCGCGCGCGGTCATCCGTTACCTCGACGCCTCCGCACGCGGGCCCGTGCACCTCTTCGGCAACTCGCTCGGCGGCGCGGTCTCCACGCGCGTGGCCGCGGTGCGGCCCGACCTCGTCCGGACGCTCACGCTCGTCTCGCCCGCGCTGCCCGAGCTGCGGGTGCAGCGCACCGCACTGCCGACCGGGCTGCTGGGCTTCCCCGGCGTGGCGGCGCTGTTCACCCGGTTCACGAGGGAGTGGACGGCGGAGCAGCGGGTGCGGGGCGTCATGGCGCTCTGCTACGGGGACCCCGGCCGGGTGGCCCCGGAGGCCTTCGACCACGCGGTGGAGGAACTGGAACGGCGGCTGCGGCTGCCGTACTTCTGGGACGCGATGAGCCGGTCCGCGCGCGGGCTGGTCAACGCGTACACGCTGGGCGGGCAGCACGGGCTGTGGCGCCAGGCCGAGCGGGTCCTCGCGCCCACCCTTCTCGTCTACGGCGGGCGCGACCAGCTCGTCGGTTTCCGCATGGCCCAGCGGGCGGCGCGCGCGTTCCGTGACTCCCGTCTGCTGACCCTGCCGAGCGCCGGGCATGTGGCGATGATGGAGTACCCCGGTACCGTGGCCACGGCGTTCCAGGAGCTTCTGGCGTATGCGGAACGCGACGGGACCGGAGACGTGAGCGTCTCCGACGGCGATGCCGGGCCCGTCCGACGAACCGATTCCGGGAGCTGAGGGGCCAAGTGGGACGCCACAGCCGCCGCGGTCCCGCGCCGAAGGGCGCGGGCAGGACGGATGCCGGGGGAGCCGGGAACACCGGCGGCGCGCGGGGTGACGGGGGCACCGGCGACCGGGTGCCGCCCGCGGCGACGGGGACCGGCGGGACACCCGTGCGCCCGGTGCCGCGCCCGGCGGACGGCACACCCGCCCGTGGCATGCCCCGACTCCCGGACGGCACACCCGCGCACGGCGTGCCCCGGCTGCCCGACGGCACCCCCGCCCGCGGCGTGCCGAGGGTCCGGGGCGGGCACCCCGAGCAGCGTGAGTCCGGCGGCGGCTGGGGCGCGCCGAGGGGCTCGGCGGCCGACCGGACGGGGAACGGTCCCGGGGGCGGCGGGCAGGGTCCCTCCATCCCGCGCCAGCGCCGGGCGGCCACGCCGGGCCCGCGACAGGAGTACCTCGACGCCTTCACCGACGACGACGTCTTCGCGCCCCGCGCCACCGCCTCCGCGCTCGCCACGGAGTCGCACGCCCGCGGCGCCGGCCGGACCGCGGGCACCCTGCGGACGGCCACGGGCGGCGCTGCCGCCACCGGCGTCGGCAGCGGCACGGGCGGCAGGACCGCCGGTGACGTGGCGGACGGCGACGCGCCGCCGTCCGGTGAGCCCGCGCGGGAGGGCGGGGTCAAGGGCCGGGCCTTCGCCGGCATAGCGGCCGCCGCCGTCACCACCGTGCTGGCCGTCGTCGTGGCCGGCCAGGTCACCGGCCACCAGGACGACAGCGCCGCACGCTCGCAGTCCCTCACCGGCCAGGTCGGCGGCACCGCGCCCTCCGCGGCGGCCACTCCCTCGGCGTCACCCCGCGTGGTGCCGCTGACGTACGCGCAGAAGATGGCCCAGAAGTACCCCCTGAGCGCCACGCTCAAGGGCTCGGGGAAGTTCGACACGGTCCCCGGTGTCGACAAGGCGCCCGGGAAGGGCAAGAAGTACACCTACCGCGTCGACGTGGAACAGGGTCTCGGCCTCGACGGCGCACTCTTCGCGCAGGCCGTGCAGAAGACGCTCAACGACGACCGGAGCTGGGCCCACGACGGCGCCCGCACCTTCGAGCGGACCGACTCCGGCAGACCCGACTTCGTCATCACGCTCGCCAGCCCCGGCACCACCGCCGTCTGGTGCGCCAAGTCCGGCCTGGACACCACCGAGGACAACGTGTCGTGCGACTCGGCCTCCACGGAACGCGTGATGATCAACGCCTACCGCTGGGCGCAGGGCTCGAAGACCTACGGTGACGCGATCCACCCCTACCGCCAGATGCTGATCAACCACGAGGTCGGCCACCGTCTCGGCTACAGCCATGTGAAGTGCGGCAAGAACGGCGAGCTCGCCCCGGTCATGCAGCAGCAGACCAAGTTCCTCGACCACGACGGCATCACGTGCAAGCCCAACCCCTGGGCTTATCCCACCGGTTGACGGACCGTCGACTCATCGCTTTGACATGGACGGAAAGTTCGTTCATATTTCAGCGCATGTCGTTCCGTCACACCGCCGCGCGCGCCGCCATCGAGCTGGCGCTCATCGGTGTGACCGCGCTCTGCGTGGCCGACATCGACTGTCGCTGACGCCCGCCCTCAGGCGCGCGTCGCGAACTCCCTCCCCTGCCGTGACCGGTCACGGCAGGCTGCGACCTTTTCTCGACGACCTGGCGCCGGGCCGACGTCTGTCCTCATTCGTCTCACTCCTCGTCATTCCGTCTCATCATTCGAGAGGTCGTCCTTCCGATGCGTCATCCGTCCGTCATAGCGCGCCGCGTGGCAGCGGCATCCGTCAGCCTGGTCCTGGCAGCGGGCGCCGCCGCCTGCGGGCCGGAGGACAACGATGCCAACGGCTCCCAGGGCTCCCGCGGCGACTCCACGCCCCACAAGGGCGGCACGCTCACGGTCCTCAACCGCAACCCGCAGCAGGACTTCGACCCCGCCCGCCTCTACACCACCGGCGGCGGCAAGATCCCCTCCCTCGTCTTCCGCACGCTCACCACCCGCAACCGCGAGAACGGCGCGGCCGGCGCCCAGGTCGTCCCCGACCTGGCCACCGACACCGGCCGGCCCGACAAGGACGCGACCGTGTGGACGTACACGCTGAAGGAGGGCCTGAAGTACGAGGACGGCACGGCGATCACCTCGGCCGACATCAAGTACGGCATCGAGCGCTCCTTCGCCGCCGAACTCTCCGGCGGCGCCCCCTACCTGCGCGACTGGCTGATCGGCGGCGCCGACTACCAGGGCCCCTACAAGGGCGGCAAGAGCCTCGACTCGATCGAGACCCCGGACGCGCGCACCATCGTCTTCCATCTGAACAAGCCCGAGGGCGAGTTCCCCTACCTGGCCACCCAGACGCAGTTCGCACCCGTGCCGAAGGCCAAGGACAAGGGCACGAAGTACGAGGAGCACCCGGTCTCGTCCGGCCCCTACAAGGTCGTCAGCAACGAGAACGACGGCGAGCGGATCGTCCTGGAGCGCAACACGTACTGGTCCGCCGCGACCGACGCCGAGCGCAAGGCCTACCCGGACCGCATCGACGTACGCTCCGGGCTCGACTCCTCCGTGATCAATCAGCGGCTGTCCGCCTCCCAGGGCGCGGACGCCGCCGCCGTCACCACGGACACCAACCTCGGCCCGGCCGAACTCGCCCAGGTCACCGGGGACAAGGCGCTCGCCTCCCGCGTCGGCACCGGCCGCTTCGGCTACACGAACTACATCGCGTTCAACCCGAAGGTGAAGCCGTTCGACGACGTCAGGGTGCGCCAGGCGATCGCGTACGCCGTCGACCGCGCGTCCGTGGTCAACGCGGCCGGCGGCTCGTCGCTGGCCGAGGCGGCGACGACCTTCCTGCCGAACCAGAAGTCCTACGGCTACCAGCCCTACGACCTGTTCCCGGCCGGCGCGTCCGGCAACGCGGCCAAGGCCAAGGAACTGCTGAAGGAGGCCGGGTACGCGAACGGGCTGACCGTCACGCTCACCCACTCCAACAGCAAGGACTTCGAGACCAGCCCCGAGATCGCGACCGCGATCCAGGACGCGCTCAAGAAGGCCGGCATCACCGTCGAGCTGAAGGGCCTGGAGGACAACGACTACTCCGACACGGTCCACGGCGCCAAGACCGAACCCGGTTTCTTCCTCGCCCACTGGGGTGCCGACTGGCCCTCCGGCGGCCCCTTCCTGGCCCCGATCTTCGACGGCCGCCAGATCGTGAAGGACGGCGCCAACTTCAACACCGGCTTCCTCGACGACAAGGCGGTCAACACCGAGATCGACGCCATCAACAAGCTGACCGACCTCGACGCGGCCGCCGCGCGCTGGGGCGCACTGGACAAGAAGATCGCCGGACAGGCGCTGACCGTCCCGCTGTTCCACCCGGTCTACAAGCGGCTGTACGGCAAGGACATCCGCAACATCGTCATCAGCGACTGGGACGGCGTGCTGGACCCGTCGCAGGTCGCGGTCAAGTAGCACCGTGAGCGAGGCACTTGCCGCCTCCCGGACGGCCGGGACGGACGTCTTCGTCCCGGCCGCCTCCGGAGGCCTTCGGTTCTGGCGGCGGCTGCGCACGCAGCGCGCCGCCCTCGGCGCGGCGGCCGTCGTCGCGCTGCTCGTCCTGGTCGCGCTCGCCGCGCCGCTGCTCACCGCGATCGAGGGCCAGGACCCGACCAGTTACCACCCCGCCCTCATCGACTCCGCCCGCGGCGGCGTGCCGACCGGCCCGCTGGGCGGCATCGGCCCCGACCACTGGCTGGGCATCGAACCGCAGACCGGCCGCGACCTGTTCGCGCGGCTCGCGTACGGCGCCCGGGTCTCGCTCGGCGTCGCCCTCGCCGCGACCGTCGTACAGATCGCCGTCGGGGTCGTCCTGGGCATCGCCGCCGGGCTCGGCAACCGCTGGGTCGACCAGCTCTTGAGCAGGATCACCGACATCTTCGTCGCCATGCCCCTGATGATCATGTCGCTGGCGCTGCTCGCGATCGTCCCGCAGGCTTTCCCGCGCCCCGTCCTGGTCACCCTGGTCATCGGGCTGATCTCCTGGGGCAACATCGCCAAGGTGGTCCGCGCCCGGACGCTCACGCTCAAGGAGCTCGACCACGTCGCCGCCGCCCGGCTCAGCGGCTGGGGCACCTGGCGGATCGCCCGCCGGGAACTCGTGCCGGGGCTCGCCGCGCCCGTCCTCACCTACGCGGCGCTCCTGGTGCCCCAGAACGTCACCGTCGAGGCGGCCCTGTCCTTCCTCGGCGTCGGCGTGAAACCGCCCACGCCCTCCTGGGGACAGATGCTGACCGCCGCCGACGTCTGGTACCAGGCGGCTCCGCAGTACCTGCTGTTCCCGGCCGGCGCCCTGTTCGTGACCGTCCTCGCGCTCACCGTCCTGGGCGACGGCGTACGCACGGCGCTCGACCCGCGCGCCGCCTCCCGACTGCGCGTCGGCACCGGCCGCAGACGGGAGACGAAGGCCGACACGGGCAGTCGGGGGGACTCCGTATGACCGGCTTCGGCGGCTTTCTCGCGCGCCGGGCGATCGGCACGCTGCTCACCCTGTTCGCCCTCTCGGTGATCGTCTACGTCGTCTTCTACGCCACCCCCGGCGACGTCGCCCAGATCACCTGCGGCCCGCGCTGCTCGCCCGCCCAGGTCCACCAGGTGGCCGCGCAACTGCACCTCGACGACCCGCTGTACGTGCGCTACGGGCATTTCCTCCAGGGCCTCCTGGCCGGCCAGGACTACTCCACCGGCACCTCCGTGGAGCACTGCCCGGCACCCTGCCTGGGGCTGTCGTACCAGAGCGACCAGCAGGTCACCCGGCTCATCCTGACCAAGCTCCCGGTCAGCCTCTCGCTGGTGTTCGGCGCGATGGTGCTGTGGCTCGTCCTCGGCGTCGGCACCGGTGTGCTCTCGGCCTGGCGGCGCGGACGGCTCTCCGAACGCGTCCTGACCGCCCTCACCCTGGCCGGCACCGCCACACCCGTCTTCGTCATCGGCCTGGTCCTGATGATCGTCGTCTGCGGCGAACTGCGCCTGCTGCCCTTCCCGCAGTACGTGAATCTGACCGACGACCCCGAGCAGTGGGCGTGGAACCTGCTGCTGCCCTGGGTCTCGCTCGCCCTCATCGAGGCCGCGGCGTTCGCCCGGCTGACCCGGTCGTCGATGCTGGAGACCCTCGCCGAGGACCACATCCGCACCTTCCGGGCGTACGGCGTCGGCGAGCGGTCCGTCATCGGGCGGCACGCGCTGCGCGGAGCGTTCGCGCCGGTCATCGCCCTGAACGCGAACAACTTCGGGTCGGCGGTCGGCGGCGCTGTGCTCACCGAGACGCTCTTCGGACTGCCGGGCGTCGGACAGGAACTGGTGCACGCCGTGAACGTCGTCGACCTGCCGGTCGTCGTCGGCATGGTGCTGGTCGTCGGCTTCTTCGTGGTCCTCGCCAACGCCGTCGCGGACGTCCTGTACGCGATGGCCGACCGACGGGTGGTGCTCTCATGAATCCGGTCGAGAACCGGGTCGCGAACCGGGTCGAGAACCTGGACGACAGTCTGGGCGGAGGCCTGGTCGAGGTCGAGGGACTGACGGTCGGGTTCGGTCCGCTGCGGGCCGTGGACGGCCTCTCCTTCCGGCTGGAGCGGGGCGCCGCCCTCGGCCTGGTCGGCGAGTCCGGCTCCGGCAAGTCCACGGTCGCCGCGGCCCTGCTCGGGCTGCACCGGGGGACCGGGGCCGCCGTCGGCGGCTCGGTGCGCGTCGCCGGCACCGACGTACAGCAGGCGTCCGACGACGAACTGCGGCGGCTGCGCGGCGGGAAGGCGGCGATGGTCTTCCAGGACCCGCTGTCGTCCCTCGACCCGTACTACGCCATCGGCGACCAGATCGCCGAGGTCCACCGCGCGCACACGCGTGTCTCGCGGCGCGCCGCACGCGCGCGTGCCGTCGAGGTGCTGGAACGGGTGGGGATCGCGGACGCGGCGCGGCGCTCCCGGTCGCGTCCGCACGAGTTCAGCGGCGGTATGCGGCAGCGGGCCCTCATCGCCATGGCGCTCGCCTGCGCGCCCGACCTGCTGATCGCCGACGAGCCGACCACCGCGCTCGACGTGACCGTCCAGGCCCAGATCCTCGACCTGCTGCACTCCCTGCGCGAGGAGACCGGCATGGGCCTGCTCCTCGTCACGCACGACGTGGGCGTCGCCGCGGAGAGCGTCGACGACGTCCTGGTCATGCGGCACGGGCGGGCGGTCGAGCACGGCCCGGTCGCCGACGTCCTCGGGACGCCGTCGCGGGCGTACACCCGCGAGCTGCTCGCGGCGGTCCCGTGCGTGGAGGCGGGGCGCGTCGTGGCGGGCGCGGCGGACCGGGTCCGGGAAGGTGCCTCCGGGGCGCCGGGTGAGGCCGTGTTGGAGGCGACCGGTCTGCGGCGCGTGTTCGGCCGCGGGAAGCGGGCGTTCACGGCCGTCGACGACGTGTCGCTGACCCTCCACCGGGGAGAGACCCTGGGGATCGTCGGCGAGAGCGGCAGCGGCAAGACGACCCTGGGCCGGATGCTCGTCGGACTGCTGGCCCCGACCGCCGGCGAGATCCGCTACGCGGGCCGTCCGCACACCGGGGTCGACCCGGCCGTGCAGATGGTCTTCCAGGACCCCGTCTCCTCCCTGAACCCGCGCCGCAGCGTCGGCGAGTCGGTCGCCGACCCGCTGCGGGCGCGCGGCGAGGAGGACGAGGAGTACGTCCAGGGGCGGGTGCGGGAACTGCTGGAGCGCGTGGGGCTCGAAGGGGCGCACTACGACCGCTACCCGCACGAGTTCAGCGGCGGTCAGCGCCAGCGCGTGGGCATCGCGCGGGCGCTCGCGGCCGATCCGCGCGTGATCGTCTGCGACGAACCCGTCTCCGCGCTCGACGTCACCACCCAGGCCCAGGTGGTCGCGCTGCTGGGCGAGTTGCAGCGCGAACTCGGACTCGCGCTGGTCTTCGTCGCCCACGACCTCGCCGTCGTGCGCCAGGTCAGCGACCGGGTCGCGGTGATGCGCCGGGGCCGGATCGTCGAGGCGGGCCCGGCCGACGAGGTGTACGGATCCCCGCGGGACCCGTACACCCGGCAGCTCCTCGCCGCCGTACCCGCCCTCGACCCGAAGGCCGCGGCCCGGCGCCGGGCCGCGCGACGGGAACCCGTCCATATGTGACACGGCGCGTCCGAATGAACTCTTAGCGCGACGGAACGCGACCCGCACGGGAAAGTTACGACCGTTCACCCCTTTTGGTGGCGCGACGGACAACCGTCCATCGCGCCACCGCCTTGTCCGCTTACGTTCTTCCCGCTGCGAGCCGTCGAGCCAACGACGGCTCCCCATACGGGAGATCGGGGGTGCACTCGTGCGCATCGGACTGCTTACGGAGGGTGGCTATCCGTATGTGAACGGTGACGCCAGTCTCTGGTGCGACCGGCTCGTACGCGGGCTCCGGCAGCACGAGTTCGACCTCTACGCGCTCAGTCGCGGCGAGCGCCAGGTGGACGAGGGCTGGGTCGAGCTTCCCCCGCAGGTCGACCGGGTGCGCACGGCGCCGTTGTGGACGGCGGGAGGTGACGGGGCGGGGTACGGGCGCCGTGCGCGCCGGCGCTTCGACGAGTGCTTCGGGGAACTCGCGGTCGCCCTGTGCGCGGGCGTGCCGGAGGGCGTTCGGCAGCCGTCGGAGAACCTTCCCCACCGTTCCGCGGAGATCCACGCCCTTGAGGCGGACCGTTTCAGCAGGGCGCTGTACGGGCTTGCCGAACTCGCCCGCGACGAGGGCGGTCTGTCCGGGGCGCTCCGCTCCGAGCGTGCCGTACGCGCCCTGGAGCGCGCCTGTCGAGCGCCCGGTGCCGCACGCCCGGCGCGCGAGGCGCGGGTACCCGATCTGCTCGCCGTCGCCGCGCGCCTCGAACGCGCTCTGCGCCCCCTTTCGCTCGACTGGTACGAGGACGACGCACTCGGCTCGGCCGACCTGTGCCACGCCGCCTCCGGCGGAGCCGCGGCCCTGGTCGGACTGGTCGCCCGGCACTTCTTCGGCGTGCCGCTGCTGGTCACCGAGTACGGCGTCCGGCTGCGCACGCACTACCTGGCCTCCGGCGCGGACCCGGCCACCACGGCCGCCCCCTGCGTACGCTCCCTGCTCGCCGCCTTCCACGGCATGCTCGCCACCGAGGTCTACCGGCAGGCCGCTTGTGTCACCCCCGGCAACGCGCACGCCCGCCGCTGGCAGGAGCGTTGCGGCGCCGACCGGGACAAGCTGCGCACCGTCTACCCGGGCATGGACGCCGCGCGCTTCGCCGAGGTGGGCGAGGCGCCCGACTGCGCAGCCCCGGACACGCTGGTGTGGGTCGGCCGCGTCGAACCGACCAAGGACCTGGTCTCCCTGCTGCACGCCTTCGCCGAGGTCCGCAAGGAGGAACCGAAGACCCGCCTGCGTATCGTCGCGACGGCCGTCGGCCCCGAGGGCGAGTCCTATCTGGGGCACTGCCGGATGCTGGCCGCGCAGCTCTTCCCCGACGAGGCGGAGGGCCCGTACGTCATGGGCGACAACCCGGTCTCCTTCGAGGAGATCGGCGGCCCGGAGACGCCCACCGTAGCGGAGGCGTACGCGGCGGGCGGCGTGACCGTCCTGTCGAGCGTCGTCGAGGGCTTCCCCGTCGGCCTCGTCGAGGCCATGCTCTGCGGCCGCGCCACGGTCTCCACCGATGTCGGCGCGGTGGTGGAGGTCATCGGCGGCACCGGGCTCGTCGTACCCCCGCGCAATCCGCGGGCGCTCGCCGAGGCGTGCGTGGCCCTGTTACGCGACCCCGAGCGCCGTGCACGCCTGGGCGCGGCGGCCCGCGCGCGGGCGCTCGAACTGTTCACCGTCGAGCAGAACGTCAAGGCGTTCCACGGCATTTACCTGGAGATCATCTCGCGCTCGCCGGTCGACCGGACCGCCCTCGACCGCGCCGGGGAGCCGCTGCCGTTCGCCGTCCCCGCCGAGGCCCGGCTGCCCGGCCGCTGGACGGGCCGGGCCTCCCGCATCGCCGCGCGGGGCGGCCCGAGCTGGGCCGCGGGAGAGCCGGTGCGGCAGACCGCGCCCGCGGCCGGCACGACCACGACGGAGGGGGTGCGATGAACGGGCCGACGCGACCGGACGGCCGTCCCGGAACACCGGACGGGGCGAGCACGGCAGCCGACGTCGTATCGGTCGAGGGTGTACCGGATGCCGGTGGGCGTTCCGGTGGAGTGACCATCGACCGCAGGGCCTCGGCGGAGTCGGCCGCCCCACGCCGTGGCGCGGCCGACCCCGTCAAGGCCCTGATGCACCGCCACCGCGACCTGTGCGAACGGGCCGTGGACCCCCTGGAGATCGCGGCCGGCCTGGAGGCGCACGGCGTCACCGACCGCACCGCAACCCGCTTCCGCCACCGGGACGTCTTCTCCCTCGCGGAGGAGATGTACGCGCGCGTCCCCCGCGCCGACGAGGAACCGCCGCGTCCGTACACCGCCGCGACCGGCCGGCCCCGAGCGGACTGGATCCTGTTCGCTCTGCTGCCGGGAGCCCTGTGCGCCGCCACCGTGGCCGGCCTGCGCCTCACCACCGGACAACCCCGGCTGGTCACGGCCGCCGTGGGCATCCTCGCCCTGGCGCTCGGCCTACGGGCGGCGCTGAGCCGCGGCCCGCTGAGCGCCGTCGCCCCTCGCGGCGGCGCGCACCAGGCCGGCGGCAACAGCTGGCCGTGGTGGCTCCTCGCCTACGCCGCCCTCGGCGACGGTCTGCTCCACGACGCCGTCGCCGCAGGCCCCCAGGCCCTGCCTGCCTGCCTCACGGGCGGCTCCTGGACCCTCGCCACGGCACCCGTCCTCGCCCTCGCGCTCGGCTGCGCCCCGGCCGCCTGGTCCGCGCACCTCCTCGCCGCACGCGCGAGCCGGAAACTGACGACCAGCCGGGGTCTGGAGGAGTTCGCCGCCTCCGTACGACCGCTGCTGCTCGCCGTGTTCGCCCTGTTCCTGGGTGCGCTGACGGCACTGCTGGCCCTGTGCGCGGCGGCCCTGGGCGAGGCCGCTCCTTATGCGCAGGTCCTGACCCTGGGCGCGCTCCTGCTGCTGGCCCGCCTCCTCGCCCTCCACGGCTTCACCCACGTGCCCGCCGTCGTGCTCGGCTCCGCGGCCCTGGCCGAAGCCGCCGCCGTGGGCACGGTCCTCGCGGGCCGCCTGCCCGGCTGCGCGGCCCTGGCCGACCCCGTCGAGTCCCTGGTGCGGGCCTGGGGCCCCGGCAGCGTCCCGGCTCTCGCCTGCGGAGCGGGAGCGCTGGTCCTGCTGGTCCATGCCACCCGCAGCCTGACCCGCGCGTCGGCCCATGCCCGACCGGAGACCGCCCGATGACCCCCCGACCCGCGCGCCCTGGGGCCACCCCCGCCCCCACCGCCACGACCGTCGACGCGGCGGCGACACAGGTTTCGGCGACACAGGCCTCGGCAGCAGGACCCGAGGTGGCGGCGGCTGCCTCCACGACAGCGGTCACTCCCACGGCCCCGGCTGCCCCCGCGCTGGCGGCCGCTCCCACGGCTTCGACCGCCGCCAAGGCGCCCGCCGCGCGCGTGGCGTGGGCCGCGCACGTGACTCCTGCGGTGCCAACCACGCACACGGTGCCCGCCGCACCCACCGTGCCGACCGCCGCCCACATGCCGCGCTCGCACCCGCGCCGGACTTCCCGATCCGCCGCCTGCCCGGGGGGCACCAGCCCCGGAGCCGGAGGCGACCGCACCACCCCCTCGAAGGAGAGACACGAGATGACCACCTCCCGACCCGGAGCGTCCGGAGCCACCGGAACATCCGGAGCGCACACCCCGGGAGCCGAGCGATGAGGGTCCTGCTGATCGGAGCCAACGGCTACATCGGCCGCTTCGTCGCCGACCGACTGCTCGCCGACCCGGCCGTCCAGCTCACCGCGCTCGGCCGCGGCGACGACGCCGACGTCCGCTTCGACCTGGCGTCCGGCAGCCCCGGCGCACTCACCCGCTTCCTCGACGCGGTCCACCCCCAGGTCGTCGTGAACTGTGCCGGAGCCACCCGCGGCGGCGCCCGCGACCTCACCCGGCACAACACCGTCGCCGTCGCCACCGTCTGCGAGGCCCTGCGCCGCAGCGGCTGCGGAGCCCGCCTGGTGCAGATCGGGTGCGGCGCCGAGTACGGACCGAGCCAACCCGGCTCGTCCACCGCCGAGGACGCCGTGCCGCGCCCCGGCGGCCCCTACGGCGTCAGCAAACTCGCCGCCACCGAACTCGTCCTCGGATCCGGCCTCGACGCCGTCGTCCTGCGGGTCTTCTCGCCCGCCGGGCCGGGCACCCCCGCGGGCTCCCCGCTCGGCCGCCTCGCCGAGGCCATGCGCCGCGCCATGCAGTCCGGCGACGGCGAACTCAAACTCGGCGGACTCGGCGCCCAGCGCGACTTCATCGACGTCCGCGACGTGGCCCGCGCCGTCCACGCCGCCTCGCTCTCCGCCGCGCAGGGCGTCATCAACATCGGCTCGGGCCGCGCCGTACGCCTGCGGGACGCCGCCACGGTCCTCGCCCGCGTGGCCGGCTACGCGGGCGCCCTGCACGAACTCGACGGACTGTCCGGCGGGCACCACCTGCGGGCGACCGTCGGCCACCCGCGCACCGACCCCGACCACGCGGCCCCGGTCGCCTACCCCGACGGCTGCGGCAGCTGGCAGCAGGCCGATGTGCGCACCGCACGCGACCGGCTCGGCTGGCGCCCCCGTATCAACCTCGAAGAGTCCCTCGCCGACATCTGGATGGAGGCGGCATGCCGCATCTGACCAGCTCTGCGGAAGGCGCCGCGCGCACCGAGGTCCGCGTCGGCTTCGGCGTCCCGGGCTGCGGGCACCCCCTGCTCGCCCCGACCGAGTGGGGCGAACTCTCCCGCCCCGGGACCCCGCTGCACTGGGTCGTGCTGAACGTCGCCGACGGCCCCGGCAGCCGCCCCGACCCGCACTGCCTGGAAGCGGCGGGCCGGGTCCGCAACGCGGGCGTCCGGGTCCTGGGCCACCTCGACACCGCCTACGGGTCCCGCCCCTTCGCCGACCTGATGTCCGACGCGCACCGCTATCGCGACTGGTACCGGGTCGACGGCTTCCTGCTGGACCGGTGCCCGGACGATCGCGCCGCGCTCCCCGCGATCCGCCGCACGGTGGCCGCGCTGCGCGGACTGCGCGACGGCACCCACATCGTCCTCGGCCACGGCACCCATCCACACCCCGGCTACGCCGAGAACGCCGACCAACTCATCACGTTCAGCGGCCCCTGGAGCGACTACCGCTGGTCGCAGGTGGCCGAATGGACCGCCGACTACCCGCCCGAGCGGTTCTGCCACCTCGTCCACGGGGTCCCGCGCGGCCACCTCGACGAGGCCCTGCGCATCGCCCGCTGGCAGGGCGCCTCGACGATCTACTTCACCGACCGGACGGACCGGGGCGGCAGCTCCGACCCCTGGGAGACCATGCCCGGCTACTGGGACGACATCGTCTCGCGGATCGGAACGGGAGTCTCGGAATGAAGAAGGCCATGGCAGTGTTACGAGGAGAACAACCGTAGTGATTGACCGACCAACGGAGTCCCCGTGTCGTTGCCACCCCTGGTCGAGCCGGCTGCCGAGCTCACCGTAGACGAGGTCCGCAGGTACTCCCGCCACCTGATCATCCCCGACGTCGGGATGGACGGGCAGAAGCGGCTGAAGAACGCCAAGGTGCTCTGTGTGGGCGCCGGCGGCCTGGGCTCGCCGGCACTGATGTACCTGGCCGCGGCGGGCGTGGGCACGCTCGGCATCGTGGAGTTCGACGAGGTCGACGAGTCGAACCTGCAACGCCAGATCATCCACAGCCAGTCCGACATCGGCCGCTCCAAGGCCGCGTCGGCGCGTGACTCCGTCCTCGGCATCAACCCGTACGTGAACGTGATCCTTCACGAGGAGCGGCTCGAGGCCGACAACGTGATGGACATCTTCAGCCAGTACGACCTGATCGTCGACGGCACGGACAACTTCGCGACCCGTTACCTGGTCAACGACGCCTGCGTGCTGCTGAACAAGCCGTACGTCTGGGGCTCGATCTACCGCTTCGACGGACAGGCCTCCGTCTTCTGGTCGGAGCACGGTCCCTGCTACCGCTGCCTCTACCCGGAGCCCCCGCCGCCGGGCATGGTCCCCTCCTGCGCCGAGGGCGGCGTCCTGGGCGTGCTCTGCGCGTCCATCGGCTCCATCCAGGTCAACGAGGCGATCAAGCTTCTCGCGGGCATCGGCGAGCCGCTGGTCGGCCGCTTGATGATCTACGACGCCCTGGAGATGCAGTACCGCCAGGTCAAGGTCCGCAAGGACCCCGACTGCGCGGTCTGCGGCGAGAACCCCACCGTCACCGAGCTCATCGACTACGAGGCCTTCTGCGGCGTCGTGTCCGAGGAGGCCCAGGCGGCGGCGGCCGGCTCGACGATCACTCCCAAGCAGCTCAAGGAGTGGATCGACGACGGCGAGAACATCGAGATCATCGACGTCCGCGAGGTCAACGAGTACGAGATCGTCTCGATCCCCGGCGCCAAGCTGATCCCGAAGAACGAGTTCCTCATGGGCACCGCCCTGGAGTCCCTCCCGCAGGACAAGAAGATCGTCCTGCACTGCAAGACGGGTGTCCGCAGTGCGGAAGTCCTCGCCGTGCTGAAGTCCGCGGGCTTCGCGGACGCCGTACACGTCGGCGGCGGCGTGATCGGCTGGGTCAACCAGATCGAGCCCCACAAGCCGGTCTACTGACCGCACCGTCGTCCGACCCGCACGACACCCGAAGCCCACGGCCCCGACCGACCCGGACGCCGTGGGCTTCGTCCGTGGTCGGCCGGCCGCGTTCCCGGCACCGCCGTCGGCGGGCCCAGCCGCGCTCAGGAGCAGGTCTTGCCGTCCTTCGGCACCGTGCCCTTCAGCAGGTACGCGTTCACCGTCGAGTCGACGCAGTCGCTCCCGCTTCCGTACGCCCCATGGCCCTCGCCCTTCCAGGTGAGCACCACTCCGACGCCCTTGCCCAGCTCGTCCGCCATCCTGCGAGCCCCCTCGTAAGGCGTCGCCGGGTCGCCCGTGTTGCCGACCACCAGGACGGGCGCCGCACCCGGCGCGCTCACCTCCGGGGTGTCGTACTGTCCGGCCACGGGCCAGTCGTGGCACCAGCCGGCCGTGTCCCAGCCGAGGAAGTCCCCGAAGACGGGCGAGATCCGCTCGAACTCCGCCAGCCGCTTCTTCGTCTCCTCCGGAGTGGGCCGCTGCTTGTCGTCCAGGCACGATATGAGCCGCTGGGAGTGGGTCGTCGTGCCGTAGTGACCCGATGCGTCCCGCTCGTTGTAGCCGTCGGCGAGCGCCAGCAGTCCGGTGCCGTCGCCCTGCTGCGCCTCCTTCAGCGCGCTGGTCAGGCTCGGCCAGCCGGCCTCGCTGTACAGCGGCAGGACGATGCCGGTGACCGCCAGCGACTGGGTCAGCTTCCGCCCCGACGACGTCGGCAGCGGCGCGTCGTCGATCCGCGAGAGCAGGTCCGCGATCTTCCGCGTGCCCTTCTGCGGGTCCTGACCGGTGGATTCGAGGTAGTCGTTCAGCGCGCGCTGGAAGCCACGGGTCTGGTTCTCCGCGTGGCCCACCGTGTCGGCACTGGGGTCGACGACCGCGTCGAGGATCAGCCGCCCGACGTTCTTGGGGAACAAGTGGGCGTAGACGCCGCCGAGTTCGGTGCCGTAGGAGATGCCGAAGTAGTGCATCTTCGCGTCGCCGAGGACCTGGCGCATCAGGTCCATGTCCCGGGCGGTGTCGGTGGTCGAGACATGCGCCAGCAGGTCGCCGGCGGCCTTCTTGCAGCCCTGGCCGAAGTCGGCGGCGTCCTGGAAGTACGCCTGCTCCTCCGCGGGGGTGTCGGGCGTCACGTCGATCGCCTCGGCGGCCTGGATCTGCCGGTCGCCGCGGCAGCGCACCCCGCCGCTGGCGCCGACCCCGCGCGGGTCCCAGCTCACCAGGTCGTACCGCTCGTGCAGCGCGGACACGGTGGAGGCGTACGACGGCATCGTCGACACTCCCGAGCCGCCGGGGCCACCGAAGTTGAACAGGAGCGAGCCGATGCGGTCCCCGCTGCGGGCCTTGGCACGGATGACCGCCAGACCGATCGTCCGGCCCTCCGGCTTCGCCCAGTCCAGCGGAGCCTTGATCCGCGCGCACTGCCAGTCGTCGCCCGGTGCGGGGGAGTCGGCGGTGGCCTTGCAGCGCTCCCAGGCGACCTTCTGGGAGGTCAGCGACGCGGGCAGCGCGGGCGTTCCGGCGGGGGCGTCGGGCGAGGAAGCTCCAGAGGACGCCGTCGCCCCGCTCGTGGCCGTGTCGTTCTTGTCGCTGCCGGACGACGAGCCGCTGCTGCAACCCGCCACGAGCAGTGCGGCGACGGCCCCCAGTGCCGCCCAGCGTGCCGATCGAGCCATCCGCGTGATCCCCCCAAACAGGCCGTCCGCACCGGACGGCGCACGGCGGTCAGGCCATACTAGGCGGAGCGAGCCCGACCCGTCGGGCCCTGTGGATAACCATCTGACCTGCGGCTTTGCTGACTTGGGCGGGATTTCAGGAGCACACGGTCCCGGCCGCGGGCACCTTTCCCCGCAGCAGATAGTCGTTCACCGCGCTCTGCACACACCTGTTCTTGCTGTCGTACGCGCCGTGCCCCTGGCCCTTGTACGTCAGCTCCACTCCGACGCCCTTGCCCAGCGCGTCCACCATCCTGCGCGCCCCCTCGTACGGCGTGGCCGGGTCGCCGGTGTTGCCCACGACGAGGATCGGCGCGGCTCCGGGGGCGTGGACGTCCGGATGGTCGGCGGCTCCGGGCACCGCCCAGCCGGTGCAGCTCACCATGCCCCAGGCCAGGAAGTCCCCGAACAGGGGTGAGGCGGCCCGGAACTCGGGCAGCTTCCCCTGTACGTAGTCGGCGGTGTAACGGGGCTTGTCGTCGGCGCAGTTGATGGCGACGTTGGCGGGGATGATGTTGCTGTACTCGCCGTTGGCGCTGCGCCCGTTCATCGAGTCGGACAGCAACATCAGGATCCTGCCGTCGCCTTCGTACGCGTCCTGCAGGCCTTCGGTGAGGTACTCCCAGAAGTCCTTCGAGTACAGGGACTGGGCGATGCCGTTGGTCGCCGCCGTCTGGGTCAGCTTCCGCGGCAGGACGCCGGGGATCGGCCGCTTGTCGAGGTCCTTGAGCAGGGCGGCGATGCGGTTCTTGACGTCCTGGGGGCTGTTCCCGACCGGGCACTCCTCGACTTTCGAGGTGCAGTCCTCGGCGTAGTTGTCGAGTGCGAGCTGGAAGCCGGCGGCCTGCCCGAGCGAGCTCTGCTCCGAGTTCTGTGTCGGGTCGACGACCCCGTCGAAGACGGCGCGACCCACGTTCTTGGGGAACAAGTGGGCGTAGACGCCGCCGAGTTCGGTGCCGTAGGAGATGCCGAAGTAGTGGAGCTTGTCGTCGCCGAGGACCTGGCGCAGCAGATCCATGTCACGGGCCGCGTCGGTGGTCCGGACATGCGGCAGCACGCGGTGGGAGTTCTTCTCGCAGGCGGCGTTGAACTGCCGGGTGTTGTTCAGGAAGGCGGCGCGCTCGACGGCGTCGTCCGGGGTGGCGTCCTGCTGGAAGTACCGGTCGAGCTGCTGGTCGTTCTCGCACTCCACTCCCGCGCTGCGGCCCACCCCGCGCGGGTCGAAGCTCACCAGGTCGTAGCGGGTGCGCAGGGCGGCGTAGTCCTCACCGAAGGCCGGCAGCGTGCTGACGCCCGAGCCGCCCGGCCCGCCGAAGTTGAACACGAGCGAGCCGATGCGTCCGCTCTCCGGGCCGCTCGCCTTCGCCCTGATCAGCGCGATGCCGACGGTGTCGCCCGTGGGGTCGCTCCAGTCGAGGGGGGCCTTCATCGTGGCGCACTGCCACGCGTCGCCGTCCGGCAGCGGGGAGGGCGCCGTACCGCCGCCCTCGGCCTCGGACGGGGCGGGGCAGTCCTGCCAGTCGAGCTTCTGGGCCGCCGGACCCCCGTCCGTGGAGTCGCCTCCGCAGCCCGCCAGCACCGAGGACAGCAGCACGGCGGAGGCGGCGGTCAGCGCGGCGGCACACGGCCGGGAGAGACTGGGCATGATCCCATCGTGGGGCTCCGCCCGCCTGCCCGCGCGGAAGCACGGGCCGTACGAGGTACGGCGGCCGTCCCCGTCAGAGCGATCCCCTGCGCGACAGATGGTTGAACGCCAGCCACCCGGGCAGCACCGGCAGCCACAGCGTCAGCAGCCGGAACAGCAGTACGGCGGGCGCGGCGACCTCCTTGGGGAGCCCGACGGCGATCAGGCCGACCGTCAGGGTCGCCTCGACCGCACCCACACCGCCGGGCGTCGGCGCCGCGGATCCGAGCGCGTTCCCTGCGAGGAAGACGACGGCGACGCTGGCGATGCTGACCGAGACCGAATCACCGCCGAAGGCCCGGATCGACGCGTCCAGGCACATCACGAAGCAGGCGGTGAGCAGCAGCATGCCGCCGATGCCGGTGACCAGCTTCTGGGGCCGCTGGAGCACGTCCAGCATGCGCGGCACGACTCCGGCGAACAGCGACCGCACGCGCGTGACGATGAACTTCCGCAGGAGCGGCACCGAGGTCACCACCAGCACGAGCACCGCCACCGTCAGCAGACCCGCGATGACCGTCCGGGACGGCGACAGCGACGGCGTCTTCTCGGTGCCGGTCAGATAGCCGAAGGACAGCAGCATCAGGATGTGGCAGCCGAGCCCGAACAGCTGCGACGCGCCCACGCTCGCCACCGCGAGTCCGGGCCGCACACCCGCCCGCTGCAGGAACCGTGTGTTGAGGGCGACCCCGCCCACCGCGGCCGGGGCCACGATCTTCACGAAGGACCCGGCCACCTGGGCCGCCACGGTCCGCGGGAACGGCACCCGCTCCGGCACGAAGCCGAGCAGGCTCATCGCCGCGGCCACATAGCTCAGCGCCGAGAACAGCACCGCCGCGACGACCCAGCCCCACTGGGCGTCGGAGAACACGGTCGCGAACTCGATGTGGGTGAGCTGCGTCAGCAGGAAGTAGGCACCGATGGCGCCCGCGATGAAACTGATCAGAGTGCGGGGTCGTACCCGTTCGAGGCGGGCCGGCTCGACCGGCGCCTGCGGTCTGATCCGCAGCACCTGGTGCCGGATCTGGGTGAGCAGATCCTCCTCGCGCGCCTCCTCCAGAGCCTCGTCGATGGCTCGCTTCTCGGCCCGCTGCTCCGCTCGTACGGCCTTCTTGTCCTGCTTGTCGGACACCGCGGGCACGGCTTCGCCCCCGGCCGCCTCCAGACGGTCCTGCTTGGCCTGCCGGGACGCCTCCAGGACCGCCTCGCGTTCGCGGTGCGCGCGCTCCCGGGCCAGTTTCCGCAGCGTCGCGCGCGTGGAGCGGGTCAGCGCGATGGGCTGGAGCATCGGCAGACAGCCGGCGACGGCGTCGGGACCGAGGACGCCCACCGCCGAGGCGACCGCGCGCTCCGCGCCCGCCCGCAGTCCGAGCGTGGTCACGAGCTGGGCGACGTCCATGCGCAGCAGCAGATCGCCGGCCGCGATCTCACCGCCGCGCAGGTCGGTGAGGATGACCTTGCCGGAACGATCCACCAGAATCGCCTCGCCCGACAGCCGGCGGTGCGCGATGCGCCGCGACTGAAGCGCCTGCACCTGGTGCCAGGTGTGGTGCAGCAGCTCGTCGGTGATCTCCTCGTCGGCCAGCGAGTCGAGGGTGCGCCCGCCGGTGTGCTCGTAGACGAGCATCACGGCGTCGGGGCCGAGTTCGGAGGTCGCGATCAGCTTGGGCGCGTTGGCGCCGGCGGCGATGGCCGCGTACGCGAGCAGCGCCTCCTGCTCCAGCGCCTGGCGCAGCGACTGCAGACTGCTGCGGGTGGCGAAGCCGCGCAGCGTCAGGTTGCGCCAGGCTCGGTAGAAGAAGCCCTGCGCCTGCTGCTCCCGGTCGACCACCGTGACGTCCAGCCCCGGACCGTCCTCCAGGGTGACGAAGTAACGCCGTCCCCGGTCGCCGTTCTCCGTGGTCTCGGAGACGTCCTCGCGGGCCGCGCTGACCGGGCGGAAGCCGACGGTCCGCAGCCCCGCCATCAGCGTCCGCCCGGTGGGACGGACGTTCGGAGAACCGACCGCGTAGAGCGTTCCGTAGGCCACGGTCCAGCCGATCAGCACCGTCAGGATGATCGAGAACGCCGTCGTGTAGCCGGTGACCAGCATGGAGAACGCGTCGAGGCACAGCACGATCCACAGCACGGAGCGCCAGCGCGGTCTGCGGGACATGCCGACGGCCGTCATGTACGCGATGACGGGGGCGAGATAGCCGTGCACCGGGTCGGTCAGGGCGTGGATGTCGCCGGGGGAGGGCTGGGTGAGCGCCTCCTGGATCGAACCGGGCGCGCCCTTGGCGACCCACAGGTCGGTGGCGAGGGTTACACCGTGCGCGAGGACCGCCGCGAGCACGCCGTCGGCGATGCGCAGCCCGTCCCGCTTGATCAGCCGCTCGATCGCGAAGGCGACCGGCACCAGCAGGATCGCGATGCTGGACGCCAGCCCCGCGATCTTGATCAGCAGGTCGGGTGCCTGACCGGTGCCCTTGTTGATGTCCTGTTCGAGCCCCGAGGTCGTCCCGTGTGCGAATGCGGAGACCGCGAGCAGGACGACGATGGCGAGCACGCCCACCAGCAGTCGCATGAGGTCCGAGGGGCGGTGCACGCGCGCGGGGAGCAGCGGTTCGTCGCCCTCGACCGCGTCGGCGTGCGCCTCCTCGGCCGGAACCGGGTCCCGGTCGGTGTCCGCCCCGGTGCCGGAGTGCCGGTGCCCGGTCCGGTCCCGGTCGGGCTCGGGGTTCTTGTCCTCGTCCTGGTCCTGGTCGTGGTCGTGGTCCGGGGCAGGTCGGCTCCCGGCCGCCCCTGTGCCGTCCGCGCCGTCGGCGACGTCGTCCGCCTGCTTCCGGTACGCGTCGACGGTGTCCGGGCGCGACGCAGCGTCAGAGGTACCCTCCGCGTCCTCGGGGTGCACACCCTGCTGCTTCATCATCTCTTCTTGGTCTCGTATCACCGGTTCACCGCCCGCACGATGGTGGCACGCCGCACCGACACACGGGGGCATCAGGGTGCAAATGCGAGGGCGCACAGTCTGCCCCAAGCCTCGCTCGAGGGCGAGAGTCACGCATGGTCGCGAGACCGTCGCACTGTCGGAGGGATGCGGCAGGATGGGGCGAATGAGCGAGCAGAGCCTTCCGGAGGACGCCCACCCGGAGTACGCGGACGCGCTGCCGGAGTACGCCGAGCGGGTCCTCGAGGTCGCCGAGTCGATCCCACCCGGACGTGTCATGACGTACGGGGACGTCGCCGAATGGCTGGAGGAGGGGGGCCCGCGGCAGGTCGGCCGGGTGATGTCCCTCTACGGAGGAGCCGCCCCGTGGTGGCGTGTCGTGCGCGCCGACGGTGTGCTGCTGCCCGGCCACGAACTGCGGGCGCTCGACCACTACCGCGCGGAGGGCACCCCGCTGAAGGCGGCGAGCAGAGCCGCCGAGGGGCATGTGCCGCGCGTCGACCTGCGGCAGGCACGCTGGGACGGCGGTGAACGTGCGGATGGTCACATCTGACAGCTTCCGCCACAGCCCTGGCCCGGGGGAAACGCGCCGCCCGTACGAGGGAAGCCGGGCACGCCCGCCGCATGCCGTACGTTCGTGAGGCGAGGGGCGTGCGCGACGCACGGGCCGCGAGGGTCGCGAGCGCTGTGCGGGAAGAAGAGGAAGCCCTGCTTCCGTGGCATCCGTCGGCGTAGCGTCGCCTGCACGCGTCCCCCTCACCCCGCGGACACCGCCCGCCACGCGCGAGGCGCCCGCCCGTGCCCCGACGACCACCGTCGCGACGGCGTCCCGCGCCGACCGCGACAGCCCCCAGCACACCCACCAGGACCGGCGAACCACGTGAGCTCCTCTTTTTCCACCGAACACCTGCCGCACCCCGTGCGGCAGGGGAGCCGTGGCGCTTACCGACTGGTCCGTACCCCGCCGGCGCGACCGCAGCCCCTTCGACTGGACGCTGCCCAACGCGCCGTGGTTGACCACGGGAGCGGACCGCTGCTCGTCCTCGCCGGTCCGGGCACCGGCAAGACCACCACCCTCGTCGAGTCCGTGGCGGCCCGGGTCGCCCGTGGCGACGACCCCGCGCGCATCCTGGTGCTCACCTTCAGCCGCAAGGCCGCCGTCGATCTGCGGGACCGCATGGCACAGCGGGTCGGCGCCGCCCGCGCGCCGCAGGCGACCACCTTCCACTCCTTCTGCTACGCACTGATCCGCGCCCACCAGGACAGCGAGCTGTTCGTGGAGCCGCTGCGCCTGCTGTCCGGCCCCGAGCAGGACGTCGCCGTCCGCGGGCTGCTGGCCGGCCAGGTCGACCTGGAGCGGCTCGGCCTCG
This sequence comes from Streptomyces sp. NPDC001443, assembly GCF_053597355.1. Classification (NCBI taxonomy): domain Bacteria; kingdom Bacillati; phylum Actinomycetota; class Actinomycetes; order Kitasatosporales; family Streptomycetaceae; genus Streptomyces; species Streptomyces sp. NPDC001443. The sequence goes on along the minus strand of NZ_JBSFIA010000003.1, from coordinate 158,434 downwards.
CCCATGTGCGCTGGCCGGACGAACTGCGTGCCTGTCTGACCACCCGCGGTTTCGCCGACGAGGTCCGCGCGGTCCTCGCCCGCAGCCGTGAGCTCGGCCTCGGGCCCGGGGCCCTGGAGGCCTTCGCCCGCCGCATCGGCCGCCCCGACTGGCGGGCGGCGGCCGTCTTCCTCGCCGAGTACCTCGACGTCCTCGACCTCCAGGGCGTGCTCGACTACGCGGAGCTGGTCCACCGCGCGGTGCTCCTCGCCCGCGGTCCCGAGGTCGCCGGGCGGCTCGCCGCGCAGTACGACGCCGTCTTCGTGGACGAGTACCAGGACACCGACCCGGCCCAGGTCCGGCTGCTGCACGCCCTCGCCGGCGGCGGTCGCACCCTGGTGGCGTTCGGCGACCCCGACCAGTCGATCTACGCCTTCCGGGGCGCCGACCTGAGCGGCATCCTCGACTTCCCCCAGACCTTTCCGCAGGCCGACGGTCACCCGGCCCCGGTCGAGGTCCTGCGCACCTCCCGCCGCTCCGGTGCCGCACTGCTGGCCGCCACCCGGCTGCTGACCCGGCGGATGCCGCTGACCCGCCTTCCGGCGGAGAAGGTGCGCGCCCACCGTGAGCTCACCCCGGTCCACGAGGGCGGGCGGGTCGAGGTCTACACGTATCCGACGGCCGGCACCGAGCTGGACAACATCGCCGACATCCTGCGCAGGGCGCACCTGGAGGACGGTGTGCCGTGGGGCGAGATGGCGGTGCTGGTGCGCGCCGGCGCGCGCGTCATCCCTTCCGTCCGCCGTGCCCTCACGGCCGCGGGCGTCCCGCTGGACATCGACGGCGACGACCTTCCGCTGCGGCACGAGCCGGCGGTGGCTCCGCTGCTGACGGCGCTGCGGGCGGTGGCGGCGGCGGAGGCCACGGGACGCGGCGGCGACGACCACACGGACGACCACACGGACGACCACGCGGACGATCTCCGAGAGCAGGAACGGGAACAGGGGCAGGAGCAGGGCGGGGAGCCGGCGACGGAGACGGAGCCGGGTGCGGATGTCTGCTGGCTGGGTACCGAAGCCGCGCTGACCTTGCTCACCTCCCCGCTCGCCGGCATGGACGCGGCCGATCTGCGCCGCCTCGGACGGGCCCTGCGCGAGGAGGAGCGGGCGGCCGGCAACCCCGTACCGCCGCCCTCGGACGAACTGCTCGCGCGGGCGCTCGCCGAGCCCGAACGTCTGGTCGCGCACGACCCGGCGTACGCCCGCGGCGCACAGCGACTCGGCGCGCTGCTGAGGAAGGCCCGGGAGCGGCTCGCGGGCGGCGGCAGCGCCGAAGAGGCGCTGTGGGACCTGTGGGAGGGCACACCGTGGCCCGCCCGTCTGGAACGGTCCGCGCGCCGCGGCGGCGCGGCCGGCCGCAACGCCGACCGGGACCTGGACGCCGTGTGCGCGCTGTTCGCGACCGCCGCGCGCGCGGAGCAGCGCACCGGGGGCCGGGGCGCGCTGAACTTCCTGGAGGAGATCGAGGCCGAGGACATCGCCGCCGACACGCTCACCCGCCGGGCCGTACGCCCCGACGCCGTCCGGCTGATGACCGCGCACCGCTCCAAGGGCCTGCAGTGGCGCCTGGTCGTCGTGGCCGGGGTCCAGGAGGGACTGTGGCCGGACCTGCGCCGCCGCGGCTCCCTGTTGGAGGCCGACCGCATCGGACGCGACGGACTCGCCGAACCGCTCACCCCCGGCGCGCTCCTCGCCGAGGAACGACGGCTGTTCTACGTGGCCGCCACGCGCGCGAGGGAACGCCTCGTCGTCACCGCCGTGAAGGCCCCCGCCGACGACGGTGACCAGCCCTCCCGCTTCCTCACCGAGCTCGGTGCGGAGCCCAGGGACGTCACGGGCCGCCCCCGCCGCCCGCTGTCCGTCGCCGCGCTCGTCGCCGAACTGCGCGCCACGACCGTGGACCCGCGGGTCTCCGAGCCGCTCCGGGAGGCCGCCGCAGGCCGGCTGGCCCGGCTCGCCGCCCTCACCGACGACGACGGCAGGCCGCTGGTGCCGTCCGCGCACCCCTACCGCTGGTGGGGCATGTTCGAGCCGACCGAGAGCAAGGTGCCGCTGCGCAACCGCGACCACCCCGTCGTGCTGTCCGGCAGTGCCCTCGACCAGCTCGCCAACACCTGCGCCCTCCAGTGGTTCCTGGGCCGCGAGGTGAAGGCCGACACGCCCGCGAGTGCCGCGCAGGGCTTCGGCAACGTCGTCCACGTCCTCGCCGACGAGGTCGCCTCCGGGCACACCCCGGCCGACCTCGACGTCCTCATGGAGCGCCTCGACTCGGTGTGGAACGCGCTCGCCTTCGACGCGCCCTGGAAGTCGGCGCAGGAGAAGGAGAACGCGCGCGTGGCGCTCGAACGCTTCCTGAAGTGGCACGTCATGGACCGCGCCGGGCGTACGCCGGTGGCGAGCGAGCACGACTTCGACGTCACCCTCGGGGCGGGTGACTACGAAGTGCGCATCCGCGGCCAGATGGACCGCGTCGAGAGCGACGCGGACGGCCGCGCCTACGTCGTCGACTTCAAGACCGGCAAGCAGACACCCAGCGCGGCCGAGGTGGCCCGCCATCCCCAGCTCGCCGTCTACCAGCTCGCCGTCCGTGAGGGCGCGGTGGACGACGCCTTCGCCGGTGCCCGTCCCGAGGCGGGGGGCGCCGAACTCGTACAGCTGCGCCAGGGCGCCGCGAAGAGGGACGGCGGCGAGACGCTGCCCAAGGTGCAGGCGCAGGAATCCCTGGCGGGGTCGGAGGGGGAGTGGGTCGGAGACCTGCTGGCCACCGCCGCCGGCAAGGTCCTCGACGAACGGTTCACCCCTACCGCGGGCCAGCACTGCACGCACTGTTCCTTCCAGGCCTCGTGCAGCGCGCGTCCCGAGGGCCGACACGTGGTCGAGTGACCCGTCCCCGTGCACCGACCCCCGCGCGGCACAACCGCCGTGACGCACGGCACCGCAGCCGGCGCGACGCACCCCGCGGCCGCGCCTGTGACGCAGTCCCTGTGACGCAGCCCCTGTGACGCACCGCACCACCCGTGCTGACCTGCGCTTCCTGCCCGTCCGAGCGGCGATCGGGCCTCCGCTGTCAGTGCCCACGGCTAGCCTCTTCGACGTGCCCGCCCGTATCACCGACCCCGAGCAGCTCAAAGAGCTCCTCGGCATCCCGTTCACCCCGGAGCAGACGGCCTGCATCACCGCACCGCCGGCCCCGCAGGTCATCGTGGCCGGAGCCGGGTCGGGCAAGACGACGGTGATGGCCGCACGCGTGGTGTGGCTGGTCGGCACCGGCCAGGTCGCCCCCGAGCAGGTCCTCGGCCTGACCTTCACCAACAAGGCCGCCGGCGAACTCGCCGAGCGCGTCCGCAAGGCACTGGTCAAGGCGGGCGTCACGGATCCCGACGTCATCGACCCGGACCACCCGCCGGGCGAGCCGGTGATCTCCACGTACCACTCCTTCGCCGGCCGTCTCCTGACCGACCACGGCCTGCGCATCGGACTCGAACCGACCACACGCCTCCTCGCCGACGCCACCCGCTACCAGCTCGCCGCCCGCGTGCTGCGCGAGGCCCCGGGCACCTACCCCGCGCTCACCCGTTCCTTCGCCGACCTGGTCGGCGACCTCCTCACCCTCGACGGCGAGCTCGCCGAACACCTCGTGAACCCCGAGGACCTGCGCGCGTGGGACGCCGGACTGCTGCGCGACCTGGAGAGCGCCAAGCTCACCAACGTGGAGCTGCGCAAGGTCCCCGAGACGGCAGCCGCCCGCCGCGAGCTGGCCGGTCTCGTGCTGCGCTACCGGGCCGCCAAGCGCGAGCGCGACGTGCTCGACTTCGGCGACCAGATCGCCCACGCGGCCCGGCTCGCCCGGCTTCCCGAGGTGGGCCGCGTGCTGCGCGACGAGTTCCGCGTGGTGCTCCTCGACGAGTACCAGGACACGTCGGTGGCCCAGCGCATCCTGCTCTCGGGTCTGTTCGGCGGCGGCACCGGCCACCCGGTGACCGCGGTCGGCGATCCCTGCCAGGCGATCTACGGCTGGCGCGGCGCGTCCGTCGCCAACCTCGACGACTTCCCCGAGCACTTCTCCCACGCCGACGGCCGCCCCGCCACCCGCCAGGCCCTCAGCGAGAACCGCCGCAGCGGCGGCCGCCTCCTCGACCTCGCCAACGGCCTCGCCGAGCCGCTGCGCGCCATGCACGCGGGCGTGGAGGCCCTGCGCCCGGCCCCCGGCGCCGAACGCGACGGCACGGTCCGCTGCGCCCTGCTGGGCACCCACTCCGAGGAGATGGACTGGCTCGCCGACTCCCTCGCCCACCTCGTACGCACCGGGACGGCCCCCGGTGAGATCGCCGTCCTGTGCCGTACGGCCGGCGACTTCGCCCTGATCCAGGGCGCCCTCGTCGCCCGGGACGTGCCCGTCGAGGTGGTCGGCCTGTCCGGACTGCTGCACCTGCCCGAGGTCGCCGACCTCGTCGCCGTCTGCGAGGTCCTCCAGGACCCGGGCGCCAACGCGTCACTGGTCCGGCTGCTGACCGGTCCGCGCTGGCGCATCGGCCCGCGCGACCTCGCGCTCCTCGGCCGGCGGGCCCGGCTCCTGGTCTCCCACACGCGCGTGGGCGTCGACGGCGACCCCGACCGCAGACTCGCCGAGGCCGTCGAAGGGGTCGACCCCGCCGAGGTGACCTCGCTCGCGGACGCCCTCGACACGTTCCTGGAGACCCCGCTGAACGGCGCCGGGGACGACGACGGGCTGCCGTTCTCGCCCGACGCGCGCGTACGGTTCGCCCGGCTCGCCGGCGAGCTGCGCGACCTGCGCCGCTCGCTGTCCGACCCGCTCATGGACGTGCTGCACCGCGTCCTCGCCGTCACCGGCCTCGAGGTGGAGCTGTCGGCGTCCCCGCACGCGCTGGCGGCCCGCCGCCGCGAGACCCTGTCGAACTTCCTCGACGTCGCCGCCGCCTTCGCCGCGGGGGACGGCGAGGCCTCCCTGCTGGCCTTCCTGGGCTTCCTGCGCACCGCCGCCCAGTACGAGAAGGGCCTCGACAACGCCCTCCCCGGCGGCGAGAACACCGTCAAGGTGCTCACCGCGCACCGCTCCAAAGGCCTCGAGTGGGATGTCGTCGCGGTCCCCGGCCTGGTCACGGGGGCCTTCCCCAGCGACCGGGGCCGGGAGAAGTGGACCGCCCAAGGGAAGGTGCTGCCGCACGAGCTGCGCGGCGACGCCGACACCCTGCCCGACATCGACTGCTGGGACTCCCGCGGGATGAAGGCCTTCCACGAGGCCATGAAGGAGCACCAGCACACCGAGGAACTCCGTCTCGGGTACGTCACCTTCACCCGCCCCCGCTCGCTGTTGCTCGGCTCCGGCCACTGGTGGGGCCCCACCCAGAAGAAGCCCCGCGGTCCGTCCGACTTCCTCCAGGCGCTGTACGACCACTGCGCGGCGGGACACGGCGAGATCGAGGCCTGGGCCGACGAGCCCGAGGAGGACGAGGAGAACCCGGCCCTGCACCGGGCGACCGCCGACCAGGTGTGGCCCCTTCCCCTCGACGAGGCCGCCCTCGCCCGCCGTCGTGCGGCCGCCGCGACGGTCCTCGCCCGGCTGGAGGCCCTCGCCGCCCACGGGGACGGCGATCCCGCGGCCGCGCACGCCCCCGACGCCGCCGAAGACCCGGACTGGCCCCTCCCGCCGGAGGCCGACGAGTCCGCCTACCCGGACCTCGCCGGCCACTTCGACGACTCCGACGAACCGCCGTACTCCGACGAACCTCCTTACGACGACCACGGACCCTTCTACGAGGACCACGCACCCGGCCACGCGGACGGCGACCCCTTCGACGAGGACACCCCGGACTGGGAGTCGCTGACCACCGACCGCCCCGCGCCCACGAGCCTCCCCACGCTCGCGGACCGCCCGACGATCCCGCACCAGGCGACCGCCCCGGAACCCGCACAGGCGGGACACCGTGCGCTCCCGGGACACCGAGCGGCCCCCGCGCGCGGTGGGCACCCGGAGCACAGCCGCCTCACCCCGGAGGAAGCCCGTACCGTCGCCTCCTGGGACCGAGACCTCGGCGCCCTCACCGACGAACTGCTGCGCGCCAGGCAGAGCGTCAGGGACGTCCCCCTGCCCATGACGCTCACCGCGTCCCAGTTGCTGCGCCTGGCCGCCGACCCGGACGGGTTCGCCCAGGAACTCGCGCGCCCCATGCCGCGCCCCCCGCAACCGGCCGCGCGCCGGGGCACCCGTTTCCACGCCTGGGTGGAAGCGCGCTTCGAAGAGTTGACGCTGCCCATGCTGGAACCCGAGGAACTGCCCGGCGGTGAACACGACATCGCCGACGAGCACGACCTCCAGACGCTCAAGGACGCTTTCGAGCGCACCGAGTACGCACACCGCACGCCCTACCGGGTCGAGACCCCCTTCCAGCTCGCGCTCGGCGGCCGTGTGGTCCGGGGCCGTATCGACGCCGTCTACCGGCATCGCGGTGCCGACGGGACGACGTACGAGATCGTCGACTGGAAGACCGGCCGCACCCGCACCGCCGATCCGCTCCAGCTCGCCCTGTACCGGCTGGCCTGGGCCGAGCAGCAGGGCGTGCCCCTGGAGTCCGTGACGGCCGCGTTCCTGTACGTCCGTGACGGCGAGGTCGTACGGCCCGACCGGCTCCCCGACCGGGCCGCGCTGGAGCGTCTGCTGGCCGGGGAGCCGTCCGTGTGACGAAACGCCCAGCCGGGATGTCACTGAGTGCCTATAGGCTCGTGAACATGAGCCAGACCCCGGACAGCGCCGTCCGTACGTACATCGAGCAGCACCGCGCCGCCTTCCTCGACGCTCTCACCGAATGGCTGCGCATCCCGTCCGTGTCGGCCCAGCCCGACCACGCGCCCGATGTACGGCGCAGCGCCGACTGGCTCGCCGCGAAGCTCCGCGAGACCGGCTTCCCGACCGCCGAGGTCTGGGAGACCGCGGGCGCCCCGGCCGTCTACGCCGAGTGGCCCGCCGAGGACCCCGAGGCACCCACCGTCCTGGTCTACGGCCATCACGACGTGCAGCCCGCCGCCCGCGAGGACGGCTGGGACAGCGAGCCCTTCGAACCCGTCGTACGCGGCAACCGCCTCTACGCGCGCGGGGCGGCCGACGACAAGGGTCAGGTGTTCTTCCACACACTCGGTGTCCGCGCCCACCTCGCCGCCACCGGCCGGACCTCCCCCGCCGTCCACCTCAAGTTGCTGATCGAGGGCGAGGAGGAGTCCGGCTCCCCGAACTTCCGTGCTCTCGTCGAGGAACGGGCGGAGCGGCTGTCCGCCGACGCCGTGATCGTCTCCGACACGGGCATGTGGGCCGAGGACACCCCCACGGTGTGCACCGGGATGCGCGGCCTCGCCGAGTGCGAGATCCGGCTCCACGGGCCCGACCAGGACATCCACTCCGGCTCCTTCGGCGGCGCCGTGCCCAACCCGGCCACCGCCGTCGCCCGTCTGGTCGCCGCCCTGCACGACGAGCACGCGCGCGTGGCGGTGCCCGGGTTCTACGACGGCATCGTCGAACTCACCGAGCGCGAGCGCGAGCTCTTCGCCGAGCTGCCCTTCGACGAGGGACAGTGGTTGCGCACCGCCAAGTCGCACGCCCTGCACGGCGAGGCGGGACACACCACCCTGGAGCGCATCTGGGCCCGCCCCACCGCCGAGGTCAACGGCATCGGCGGCGGTTACCAGGGCCCCGGCAGCAAGACGATCGTCCCGTCCGCGGCCATGGTGAAACTGTCGTTCAGGCTGGTCGCGGGCCAGGACCCGGACCACATCGAGAAGGCCGTCCGCGCCTGGGCCGCCGAGCAGGTGCCCGCCGGGATCCGCTGCGAGATCGTCTTCGGCTCGGCCACCCGCCCCTGCCTGACCCCGCTCGACCACCCGGCCCTGCAGTCCGTCGTGCGCGCCATGGGCCGCGCCTTCGACAAGCCCGTCCGCTTCACCCGCGAGGGCGGTTCGGGGCCGGCCGCCGACCTTCAGGAAGTGCTCGGCGCCCCCGTGCTCTTCCTGGGCATCTCCGTCCCCTCGGACGGCTGGCACGCCCCGAACGAGAAGGTCGAACTCGATCTGCTCCTCAAAGGCGTCGAGACCAGCGCGTACCTGTGGGGCGACCTCGCGCAGAACTGGCGCCATGCGCCCTGACCGCCGTGCGCCCTCCGACAGGGGACCCCGCGCGGGGCACTCCGGAGAAACCGCCTCGCAGCCGGAAGCCCTGCCGGACCCGGTCGCCTCCTGCCGCACGTTCCGCTGAACCACCCGCCGAAACGAACCGTTCCACCGGGGGAGATGGAAGCACCTGTGACCACCTGGACCGACCACACCGCCGACCGACCCATCTCGCTCGCCGCGCCCAGCGGCATCGACCGGGCCGCCCACCACCGCCTCGACGAAGCCTGGCTCGCGGCGGCCTGGAGCCACCCCACGACCCGCTGCTTCGTGGTCTCCGGCGGCCAGGTCCTCATCGACGAGACGTCCGACGGGCGTACCGAGATCGTCATGACGCCGTCCTTCGAGGCTCCGCTCACCGAGGCGCACCGCTACTTCCTGGGCACCGACGGGGACGGTGTCAGCTACTTCGCGCTCCAGAAGGACGCCCTGCCCGGCCGTATCGACCAGTCCGCACGCCCCGCCGGGCTGCGCGAGGCCGGTCTGCTGCTGTCCCCCCGGGACGCGGGCCTCATGGTGCACGCCGTCGGCCTGGAGAACTGGCAGCGCACCCACCGCTTCTGCTCCCGCTGCGGCGAGCGCACGGTCATCGCCGCGGCCGGCCACATCCGCCGCTGCCCGGCCTGCGGTGCCGAGCACTACCCGCGCACCGACCCGGCCGTGATCATGGCGGTCACCGACGCGGACGACCGGATCCTGCTCGGGCGTCAGGTCCACTGGCCCGAGGGCCGCTTCTCGACGCTGGCCGGGTTCGTCGAGCCCGGCGAGTCCATCGAGCAGTCCGTGCGCCGCGAGGTCCACGAGGAGGTTGGCATCCTCGTCGGCCGGGTCGAGTACGTGGCCAGTCAGCCCTGGCCGTTCCCGTCCAGCCTCATGCTGGGCTTCAAGGCGCACGCCACGTCCACCGAGATCGAAGTCGACGGCGACGAGATCCACGAGGCCCGCTGGTTCTCCCGCGACGAACTGACCGACGCCTTCGAGACCGGCGAGGTGCTGCCCCCGTACGGCATCTCGATCGCGGCCCGCCTGATCGAACTCTGGTACGGCAAGCCCCTGCCGACGCGCAGCTTCGTCTGAGCCGGCTCGAGGGAGCAGGGGCGCCCCCTCAGGGGAGCAGGGGGCGTCCCGCGATCGCGTCCCCGATGTGTTCCGTCCTGAGCGCGTCCCGACCGTGTTCGGCGACGAAGGCGCGCACACGGCCGAGTGGGCTGTCCGGCGGGGGCGGCCCCTCGCTGATCGTGACGCCGAGCATCTGCGCCGCGAACGCGGCGCCCACGTCCTGCGGGTCGTTCATGTCCATGCTGCGCACCGTAGCCGGAGGGTCTGACAACCGGGCGGCGCACAGGGTTCCGGACGGGGAGAGGGGGCGCGCGGGACACACAGAACCCCCGATCGGCCGCGGAGGGTCGTCGGGGGTCGTGTCGTGCGCGAGTCAGGCGCCGAGCGCCTGCTTGACCTGGGCGAGGCTCGGGTTCGTCATGACGACCTCGGTGCCACCCGTCGCGGGCACCACCAGGACGGTCGGGACCGTCTGGTTTCCGCCATTCGCCTTCTCCACGAACGCCGCGGAGTCCGGGTCGTGCTCGATGTTGATCTCGTTGTACGTGATGCCCTCGCGGTCCAGCTGGCTCTTCAACCGCGTGCAGTAGCCGCACCACGTGGTGCTGTACATCGTCACAGTGCCCGGCATGTCTCTCGTGCTCCTTCGACGTTCTGGGGACGGGTGGTCGCAGGGGGTGAACGTACGTGAAGAGGTCACCATTCCCGTCCGGCGGGCGGCGGGTACGTGATACCTGCCGCATTAGTACGACTGCGAGGGCCCGCCTGTGGACAACCGGCGCACCCGTCCCGGGCGACCTGGCAGCATGGCCATGTGACACCAGCAACGCATTCCACACTCTTCCCGCAGGTACCGGACTCGGCCGACGCGGTGCTCGACGGGCTCGACCCCGAGCAGCGCGAGGTCGCGACCGCCCTGAACGGACCGGTGTGCGTGCTGGCCGGGGCGGGCACCGGCAAGACCCGGGCCATCACCCACCGCATCGCCTACGGCGTCCGCGCGGGCATCCTCCAGCCCTCCAGCGTGCTCGCCGTCACCTTCACCAACCGGGCCGCCGGAGAGATGCGCGGCCGGTTGCGTCAGCTCGGTGCCGCAGGGGTGCAGGCCCGCACCTTCCACTCCGCCGCTCTGCGTCAGCTCCAGTACTTCTGGCCGAAAGCGATCGGTGGCTCCATGCCCCGGCTGGTCGACCGCAAGGTCCAGCTCGTCGCCGACGCGGCCGCCGCCTGCCGCATCCGTCTGGACCGGGGCGAGCTGCGCGACACCACCGCCGAGATCGAGTGGTCCAAGGTCACCCAGACCGTCCCCGCCGACTACGCGGCGGCGGCTGCCAGGGCGGGCCGCGAGGCGCCCCGCGCCCCCGCCGAGATCGCCCAGCTCTACGCCGCCTACGAGGACCTCAAACGCGACCGCGGCGTCATCGACTTCGAGGACGTCCTGCTGCTGACCGTCGCCGTCCTCCAGGACCGCCGCGACATCGCCGAGCAGGTCCGGGCCCAGTACCAGCACTTCGTCGTCGACGAGTACCAGGACGTCAGCCCCCTCCAGCAGCGTCTGCTGGAGCTGTGGCTCGGTGACCGCGACAACCTCTGCGTGGTCGGCGACGCCAGCCAGACGATCTACTCCTTCACCGGAGCGACCCCCGACCATCTGCTGGACTTCCGCACCCACCACCCCGGCGCCACCGTCGTGAAACTGGTGCGCGACTACCGCTCCACCCCTCAGGTCGTCCACCTCGCCAACGGACTGCTCGCCCAGGCCCGCGGCCGCGCCGCCGACCACCGCCTCGAACTGGTCTCCCAACGCGCCCCCGGACCGGAGCCCCTCTACACCGAGTACACCGACGAGCCGGCCGAGGCCGAGGGCGCCGCACGCCGGATCCGTGACCTCATCGGCGCCGGCGTCCCGGCCGGCGAGATCGCCGTCCTCTTTCGCACCAACTCCCAGTCGGAGACGTACGAGCAGGCCCTCGCCGACGCCGGGGTGCCCTACCAGCTGCGCGGCGCCGAGCGGTTCTTCGACCGTCCCGAGGTCCGCAAGGCGGGCATCGCCCTGCGCGGCGCGGCCCGCTTCGGCGGCAACGACTCGCTCCTCGACGACGTCGTCGACCTGCCGTCCCAGGTGCGTGCCGTGCTGTCAGGCGAGGGCTGGACCACGCGGCCCCCGGCCGGTTCCGGCGCCGTCCGGGAACGCTGGGAGTCGCTGGCCGCCCTGGTGAACCTCGCCCAGGACTTCGCCGCAGCCAAGCCGGGCGCCACCCTGAGCGACCTCGTCGCCGAGCTCGACGAACGGGCGAACGCCCAGCACGCCCCCACCGTGCAGGGCGTCACCCTCGCCTCCCTGCACTCGGCCAAGGGCCTCGAGTGGGATGTCGTCTTCCTGGTCGGCGTCGCCGAGGGCATGATGCCGATCACCTACGCCAAGACCGACGAGCAGATCGAGGAGGAGCGCCGCCTGCTCTACGTCGGTGTCACCCGCGCCCGCGAGCACCTGCACGTCTCCTGGTCGCTGTCCCGCTCCCCGGGCGGCCGGGCCAGCCGCAGACCCAGCCGGTTCCTCGACGGACTGCGCCCCGGTTCGGGCAGCGCGGCCGGACGTGCCGGGCAGGGTGGTGCCGGCGGCATCGAGCGCGGCTTCACCGGTGGGGGACAGACCGTGGTCCCGCGCCGGACCCAGCGCACCCCGGCCCGCTGCCGGGTCTGCGGGCGCACCCTGACCGACGCCGGCGAGATGAAACTGATGCGCTGCGAGGACTGTCCCTCCGACATGGACGAGGGCCTCTACGAGCGGTTGCGCGAGTGGCGTGGGGTGCAGGCGAGCAGCAGCGGACAACCGGCTTTCTGCGTCTTCACGGACAAGACGCTGATGGCGATCGCCGAGGCCGCCCCCGACGAACCGGGCGACCTCGCGCGGATCCCGGGCGTCGGGACCCGCAAGCTCAACCGTTACGGGGCCGATGTCCTGGCCATCTGCGCAGGCCGGGAGCCCGGCGGAGGCACCGGCGGGGACTGATGCGAACTCGTCGAAAAAATAGTTTGCGCACGCCCCGGCAATCCCCATAGGTTCTTAGCCACGGGGACGGAGGCCTTCTCGAAGGCCTCGATTCCGTGCTGTACTTACATATCCGTCGGACTGGGCTCACCCCGGTCCCCCAAGACGCCGAGAGGAGGCGATTCCAGTGATCAGCATCAACACCAGCTCCACCAGCACCGTGAAAATGACCGATCCCTCGGTCGTCTCCGCATGCATGCTCGGCGTCTCCAACCTGGGCACCGGTGCGTCCGGCATTCGTGTCGAGCGTCCGGCCACCTCCCTGTCCCTCGCGGGTCTTCCCGTCCGCGAACGCAGTGAGCGACCGATCGAGGCACTGGAAGCAGCAGTAGTGGCACAGGCCAAGGCCTATGCCTTTACGGCGACCGGTGCCGGAATCCGGAAGCAGACGACGCACCACCACCTGATGTGGGCCTTCCGTGGGCCAGAACCCTGGAGTGATCCAGCCTGATCGTCGATCAGGCCGGCGCCTTCAGGGCCGCGGAACCCCATCCGGGATCCGCGGCCCTTCTGTTTGTCCCCGAACGGGGACGACGGAGCGAAGGGGCCTCGGGACAAGAGAAAAGAACCCGGTACCACGCCGACAGCCGGTTCAACAGAGCCGGACCGACCAGACGAGGAAAACCCGCCGTGCAACTCGAAGCGCACGCCCCGTCCGTACCGCCTTCCGAAGCGATCCCCAAGCCCGGCCTCACGGAGGACCCCACCTTGACCCCGCTCACCCCGCTCACCCCGCTCACCGCGCTCACCGCGCTCGACGACGCCATCGAGAGCCTCGGCGTGCCCGTCCCCTGCCGGTCCTACGACCCGGAGGTCTTCTTCGCCGAGTCCCCGGCGGACGTGGAGTACGCCAAGTCCCTGTGCCGTACCTGCCCGCTGATCGAGGCCTGCCTCGCCGGCGCCCAGGAGCGGCGTGAGCCCTGGGGCGTCTGGGGTGGCGAGCTGTTCGTCCAGGGCGTCGTCGTCGCCCGGAAGCGGCCGCGTGGCCGCCCGCGCAAGAACCCGGTCACGGCATGAACACCGCAGGAACCATCGACCGCCCCCTCACGAACGACCCCCAGAAGCAGGCCCCGATGAAGACGTCCGCCAGCGAGCCCACCGGCTCCGCGACTCCAGACTTCACCACCAGCGGCGCGACCGGCTCGCGTCAGAACAGGACCCGAGAGATGCAACTCATCCCAGAAGCCTTGGCTCGTGCGCATATGCACGAGCGACTGCACGAGGCGGAGCAGGAACGCCGGGCCATGCGCCTGGTGACCGCCCGCCGGATGCAGCGCAGGGCCGAGCGCGCCTCGATGCGCGCCCGCCGTGCGCTCGCCATGGCGGTCATGCAGTGACCACCGACCACAACTGAGGAACAGGCTCCCCGGCACCGGGGAGCAGGGTCTCGGGCGGGGGCCGGTCCGTGCGAACGGACCGGCCCCCGCGGTGCGTTGTGAGCCTTGATCCACCGGCCGTGGGGATATCGTCGAAAGGTGACGAGTCTTCCCGGAGGCAGTGACGACCGCGGCTCCGAGCCGGAGCCGAGCTTGCTCGAATGCGCCCGCTGCGGCAGATCGGCCGAGGGCCCGCGGCCCACCTGGACCTGCTCCGTGGAGAACGGCCGTCGACAGTACTTCTGTGACACCTGTTCCCGCGACAACCTCAGAGCGATCGAGGGGCGGCTGGACTCGGCCTGGTGGTGACGGAGCGCGTCCCGCCCGGGCTCAGGCCTCCGCGGCCGACTCCTCGGCCTCCGCCAGGTCCGGCAGGAATCCCGGCAGCCACTCCTCCAGTTCCTGGCCCAGACGCACGGTCGAGCCCAGCTGGCACAGGACACCGATGGTGCTGAGGGTCACCCGGTGTATCAGCAGATAGGACGGGGGAAGGTTGAGCCGCTTGCCGAGCTGGTAGGCGGGGGAGCGGGGGTCGGCGACGCGGGCTGCCTGGCCGCGCATCCAACCGCGGGTGAAGGTGAACGCCTCGACCCGGGCCGGCTCGATGATGGGCAGGAGATAGTCGAGGACGGCGTCGGGGTCCAGTTCGATGGAGTCCTTGACGAACCCTTCCGCGCACAGGAGTTCGTACACGGCATCGGCCCGGCCGTCGAGGGTCATCCGGAGCGAGTGGCCGATGGGCGCCGGCAGTCCACCCGGGAGCCGGTCGACCGTGCCGAAGTCCAGGACGCCCAGACGCCAGTCGTCGTCGGAGTCGCCGGGCAGCAGTCGGAAGTTGCCCGGGTGCGGGTCGGCGTGCAGCAGCCCGGTGCGGGCCGGGCCGGAGAAGAGGAAGCGGGCCAGCAGCTGCCCGGCGCGGTCGCGCTGGGCCCGGGTGCCGTCGGCGATCACCTCGGACAGCGGGATGCCGTCGATCCACTCGGAGACCAGGACCTGGTCGCTCTGGTGGACCACGGCCGGCACCACCACGTCCGGATCGTTCGCGAACTCCCGCGCGTGCAGCCGCTGGGCCTGCGCCTCCAGTTCGTAGTCGAGCTCCTCGGAGACCCGGTCCCGCAGCTCGGCGATCAGGGGCTTGATGTCCATGCCCGGAACGAGTGGGCCCAACAGGCGGGCGAACCTGCTGAGTTGAGTCAGATCGGAGAGCAGGGCCTCGCCGGCTCCGGGGTACTGGACCTTGACCGCGACCTCACGGCCGTCGTGCCACACCGCCCGGTGCACCTGGCCGATCGAGGCCGCCGCGGCCGGCTTGTCCTCGAACTCCCTGAACAGGCCGCGCCAGTCCTCCCCGAGCCGCTCCCGCAGCACGGTGTGCACGGTCCGCGTGGGCATCGGTGGCGCCGCTTCCTGAAGCTTGGTCAGCGCGGCCCGGTAGGGACCGGCGACCTCCTCGGGCAGCGCGGACTCGAAGACGGACAGGGCCTGTCCGAACTTCATCGCCCCGCCCTTCAGCTCGCCGAGAACCTTGAACAGCTGCTCCGCCGTGCGCTGTTGCAGCTCGCGGCCGACGATCTCGGCGGACTCGCCCACGATCCTTTTCCCGAGTCCCCACGTCGCTCTCCCGGCGAAGCCGAGCGGGAGCGCGGCGAGCTTGGCGGTCCGGGTGACCGCCTTGCGGGGAAGATCAGACATGCGCCCTCCAAGTCCCAGCCGGTCGCGGTGTGCCAGCGGTACGGCATGGCTCCGTCGGCGACCGTAGCCCGGCCATTGTCTCGCGCGACTCCCCGTCGTTGGAGGTGTGTTCTCCCTTACCTTTCTCCGCGGCCCCGCACGGACACGCGGAATGCGGCCAGACCGGTCGCGCGTGCCACTGGAGCGTGGGCAGTGAAGTCTCCCAGCGGGCCCCCGCGGTGGAGGGGAGCCCACCGTCCAGGAACGCGAGCGCATGGGCCGCCGCCAGTCCGGCGACGGTCGTGGCCAGCGTCAGGTCGCAGGCGCGTACCCGGTGCGGCCTTCCGGACTGCCACTGGGCCACCAGCCGGGGCCAGACCGGATCCCGTTCCCGGCGCCCTTCGTGCAGACAGCCGGCGCAGCCCGTCTCACCGGGCAGGACCAAGGGGCCCACGACACCGGTCGCCTCCACGACTCCGGCGTGGAGATGGGGTGTGCCGGAGGCGATGAGGGGTTCGGCGACGGACGGGGCGGGGGCATGGACGGCCACGTCGTCCCGGGGCGCGAGGACCACCAGGGAGAACCCCGGCTCGCCCGCGACCCCGGGGGACACCGCGGTCCCGGGCGGTTCCGCGCTCCGGGGTGCGCCGACGGCACGTCGGGGCGGGCGCTCCGGGGCCGCCCGGCGGGCGGCGCGACGGGCCGCCGCGTCCCGGCGCTCCCCGACGGCGTCGGCGGACAGCCCGCCCGGTGACACGTCGCCCGGATCGACGCGGCCGTCATCGCGTACGTCGACCTCGCCGACGCCCGCGCCCGAGAGCAGTGCCGCCAGCAGGGCGCCGACCCGCCCGGCACCCCTGACCTGGACCCGAAGACAACGGCGGGCGGCCAGCCGGCCCATCGCGTCGCCCGGCCCGGAGGTCGTCAGGGACAGCGAGGCCAGATCGGGGCCCAGCCGGGCCAAGGCCTCCTTCCTGGCCCGCAACGCGTCGGCGGGCGGGCCGCCGCCTCTCGCGTCGTCGAGGAGTCCGGCCCGCGCCAGCCGGGTGACCAGCGTGTCGACATGCCCGTCGGGCAGGTCCATCCGGCGGCCCTCCTCGCGCAGCAGCGCGAGACCGCGGGTGCCGTCGAGCAGATCGAGGAAGCTGCCGGTCGCCGTGTCCACGGGACCGAGCGTCAGCGCGTGCGCGGGAGTCATCCCGAACTGCACGGTGTTCAGGTCGCGCCAGCCGCGCCGCAGCGCGGGTTTCACCATCGGATGCATGACAGGCCCCCGTAGCCGAGAGGAAGTCGCAGGAACGAGAGGGAAGTCACAGAACGTTAGGGATCGTCCCTCTTCGCCGGTGGAGTCCGGTCCATGCTCCGCCGGCGAATGCCAGGATGCCCGCCCCGGCCGGACGGTGCCGAAAGTTGTCCACAGGCAGGGAATGTTCGTCGTACGAATCAGGCGCAGGGCGGGGGATCGAAAACCGAACCGTCCCGGAGTCGGGACTTCTCCCATGTGCAGCGGGTAACGTCGGGGCGTGCCCGCCGACCCACTGCACAGTGCCGGAACTCCACAGCGCAGCACGACGAACCAGCCGCCGAGCGGCTCGGTGGCGAGCGCGATCGAGGTGCGCAGGAGTTCCCGTCGCCGCAGGACGGTCTCCGCCTACCGCGAGGGCGATCGCACCGTCGTGCTCATTCCCGCCCGGATGTCCGAGGCCGAGGAGCAGCGCTGGGTGACCGTCATGCTCGACAAGCTCGCGGCCCAGGAGAGCAAGCGGGTGTTCGGTGACGCCGAGCTGACCGAGCGCGCCGAGCGGCTGTCGGACCAGTACTTCGGCGGGCGCGCCCGGCCCGCCTCGGTGCGCTGGGTCACCAACCAGAACACGCGCTGGGGCTCGTGCACCCCGGCCGAGGGCAGCATCCGGCTGTCGCACCGGCTCCAGGGCATGCCCGAGTACGTCATCGACTACGTGCTCCTGCACGAGCTGGCGCATCTGCTCGTGCCCGGTCACGGGCCGCGCTTCTGGCGGCTGCTGGAGGCGTTCCCGCGTACCGAGCGGGCGCGGGGCTATCTGGAGGGCGTGGTCGCCGCCGACCGGCTGCCCCATTTGCCGGGTGCGCGCAGTGAGTGACTCCGTGCCGCACCGGCGTGTCGGTCGGGACTGAGCACTGGTTGTGTACCGGGACGGTACCGACTGCCTGCGTTGTCGGAGTTTGCGGTTAGCCTGGCGCGACGCACTCGCATTCGGGATGGGGGACGGTCGTTACGCATGGCCAGGGAATTCCAACGCGGCCACAAGGCCAAGATCAGTGACCTCACGGCAGGCACGGATCTGTACGTAGGCGTGCAGATCACCGGCCCGGGACTGGGCTTCGACATCAGCTGCTTCGGCCTCGACGCGGACGAACGGCTCTCGGACGACCGGTACTTCGTCTTCTTCAACCAGCCGAAGTCCCCCGAGGAGGCCATTCAGCTCCTGGGCGCGCAGGCGGGCGACACGGAGTCGTTCCGGGTGACGCTCGACCGCATCCCGGCACAGATCCAGAAGCTGTCCTTCACCGCGACGATCGACGGCGCCGGGCAGATGTCGCAGATCGGCCCCGGCTACGTCCGGATCGTCGCCGGCGGCGAGGAAGTGGCCCGGTACTCCTTCACCGGCTCCGAGTTCTCCACCGAGCGTGCCGTGATGCTGGGCGACTTCTACCTGAAGGACGTGTGGCGCTTCGCGGCCGTGGGACAGGGCTTCGACGGCGGCCTCGAGGCGCTGCTGAAGAACTTCGGCGGTGAGGTCCTGGAGGAGGAGGCGCCCGCGGCCCCGCAGCAGGCCCAGCAGCCGCAGACCGGTGCCGCCCCGGGCTTCGCCCCGCCCGCGTTCGGCGCGCCTGCGGCTCCCGCGGCCCCCGCTCCCGCTCCGGCACCGCAGCACCCCGGGACCGTCGCGCAGGGCTTCCCGCCGCCGCCCGGCGCCACCCCGCCGCACCCGGCCCCCGCACCCTCGGTGCACGGCGCGCCGACCCTCATCGCGCCCCTGGCCCCGCCCGGCGGCGGCACCGTACCGCCCCCGTCGCCCGCCCCGGCTCCCTTCGGGCAGCCGCCGCAGCCCCCGTACGGGCAGCAGGCCCCGAGCGCGCCCATGCCGCCCGGCTACGCGCAGCCCCATGCCCCTCAGGGGCCGCCGCCCGGCTACGGGCAGCCGCCCGTGCCCCCCGGCTACGGGCAGCAGCCGTCGTTCGGGCAGGTCCCGGGCCAGCAGGCCGCCCCCTACGGGATGCCGCAGGGCGCGCCCCAGGGCGGCGCCGGGGTGACGAGCGCGCTCCAGCAGTTCAAGGAGACGCCCACCGGGCAGCGCTGGACGCAGCAGAACAAGAAGCTCATCCGCGTCGACCTCGGCATCGGCGGCCAGCCCGTGCTGGCGCGTCAGGGCAGCATGGTGCTCTACCAGGGCAAGGTCGACTTCAGCTACAAGGGCGCCGGGTTCGCCGGCCGGATCGTGGGCAACGCGACCGGCCAGGAGATGCAGCTGATGCGCTGCACCGGCCAGGGACAGGTGTTCCTCGCCGAGAACGCCACCCATCTGCACCCGGTCGAGCTCCAGGGCGACGCGATCTGCGTCTCCGCCGAGAACGTCCTCGCCTTCGACGAGAGCCTCCAGTACGAGGTCCGCCGCGTCGAGGGCCACGGCATCCCCGGCGGCGCCCTGTTCACGATGCAGTTCCAGGGCACCGGCACGATCGTCGTCAAGACGCACGGCACGCCCGTCGTGCTGCCGGTCACCCCCACCACGTTCGCCGACTGCAACGCGGTGGTCGCCTGGTCGGCCGCCTCCCAGGTGATCGTCTCCAGCCAGGTCCGGATGCGGCGCAACGCCTACCCGGGCGACACCGGCGAGAGCGTCAACCTCCAGTTCCGGGGCGCTCCCGGCAACTTCATCGTCGTCCAGCCGTACGAGGTCTGAGGGAGCCCGTCATGAACCAGCCACTCGCGGGCTATGCCCCCGCACCCGTCACGGCCCGCATGGAGAACCACGGCAACCACATGCTGAAGGTCGCCATGCAGACCGGGAACGACCTCCTCGCGCGCGTGGGGTCGATGGTCGCCTACGAAGGATTCGTCCAGTACGAGCCCAACCCGCCGGCCGTGCGCCAGATCGCCCGCGACTGGATGACCGGCGAGGGCGCGCCCTTGATGAAGGCCTCCGGCGACGGACTGCTCTACCTCGCCGATTACGGCGCGGACGTCGTCGTGATCAACCTCAACGGCGACGGCATCTCCGTCAACGCCACCAACCTGCTCGCCTTCGACGCCCATCTGACCTGGGGTGTCGAGCGGGTCAAGGGGATGGCGAAGTTCGCCGGACAGGGCCTGTGGAACACCAAGATCTCCGGGCAGGGCTGGGTCGCGCTGACCTCCCGGGGCAAGCCGATCGTCGTGGACTGCGGCGGCGGCGAGGACGAGACGTACGTCGACCCCGACGCGCTCGTCGCCTGGTCCCCGAACCTCAAGGTGAAGGGCAAGCGCAGCTTCAAGGCGCAGTCACTGATCGGCCGCGGCAGCGGCGAGGCGTACCAGATGGCCTTCTCCGGCCAGGGCATCGTCGTCGTCCAGCCCAGCGAGGACAGCACCGACCGCCTGCGGTTCCGGGGCTGAGGGGGAGCCAGAGTCACCATGCAGAGCCCGCTTTTCGCCTTCAACGACCAGCAGACCCAGGAACGCTGGAGCCTGCAGAGCAAGCAGATGCTGCGGGTCGTCCTGGAGGGTCACGACGACATCCTGGCCCGCAAGGGCACGATGGTCGCCTACCAGGGACTCGTCGAGTTCGACGCCGAGTACCAGAGCAACAACCAGTCACGCTCGCGCGCGTACACCGGCGAGGGCCTGGACCTGATGCGCTGCCACGGGCAGGGCACGGTGTTCTTCGCCAACCTCGCCCAGCACGTCCACCTGGTGGACGTGGAGCAGGACGGGCTGACCGTCGACAGCAGCTATGTGCTCGCGATGGACTCGTCGCTGCACCACGAGGTCATCGCCGTGGACAGCCTGTACGGCATCTCCGGCTCGGGGAAGTACCAGCTCAACATCACCGGCCGCGGCAAGGTCGCCCTGATGACCTCGGGCGCGCCGCTGATGATGCAGGTCACCCCCGACAAGTACGTCAACTGTGACGCCGACGCGATCGTCGCCTGGTCCACCGGTCTGCGGGTGCAGATGCAGGCCCAGACGCATTCGTCCGGGGTGTGGCGGCGCCGGGGCAGCACCGGCGAGGGCTGGGAGCTCAGCTTCATGGGCACCGGCTTCGCGCTGGTCCAGCCGAGTGAGCTGCTGCCGCCGCAGAACGCCCAGATCGGGCAGGGCCTGGCCGCCCAGTTCGGCATGGGCCAGCACGGCGCGCGGGCCCAGAACCAGGGCAACGTCTGGAGCTGATCGCACATGTGAACGAGGGGTGACCGTGGCGTCGGTCACCCCTCGGGCGTTCACAGCCGGGCGCGGGTCGCCTCCAGCAGCCGTACGACGGAGTCGTCCGCCACGTCCGCCACCTCGTCGTAGGCGAACCAGCGCACGTCGAGCGACTCCTCGCTGATCGCGGCCTGCGCGCCCGGGGGCGCCACTACCGCGTACTGCACGTCGAAGTGCCAGTGGCACGGCGCCGGGATCGGGTGCTTGTCCAGCCGCACCGGACCGCCCGCGAGCAGTGTCAGCCCGGCGATGCCCGACTCCTCGGCCGCCTCACGCAGCGCCGCGTCCGCCAGCGTGGCGTCACCCGGCTCGCAGTGACCGCCCGTCTGGAGCCACATGCGCAGCTTCCTGTGCAGCGTCAGCAGGACCCGGCCGTGCTCGGGGTCGATCACCAGGGCGCTCGCGGTGACATGGCCCGCGTGACAGGCCTTCCACACGCCGTCCGGGTGCGCCGCCAGATGGTCCAGGTAGGCAGCGCGCAGCGCCTCCTGCTCCTCGTCCCGGTCCGTGTGGTCCTTCAGGACCAGGACCGCGTCCTCGTACAGGCTCACTCGGCGCCGTCGCCCTCGGTCTCGTCGCCCTCGGTCTCTCCGTCCTTCGTGCCGCCGTCCTCGGCCGCGCCGCCCTTCTTCAGGTCGGGCTTCTCGGCCGAACGGCCGCTGGCGGCCTCGCCCAGCATCTTGTCCAGCTCGGAGAAGTCCAGGTGCTCGCGGTGCACGAAGCCGTCCGGGTCGTCCAGGTCGGTGGCCGTCGGCAGCATGTCCGGGTGCGCCCACAGCGCGTCACGACCGTCGACGCCCCGCGCGTCCGTGAGGGACGCCCACAGCCGGGAGGCGTCACGCAGCCGGCGCGGACGCAGTTCGAGGCCGATCAGCGTGGCGAACGTCTGCTCGGCCGGACCGCCGGTGGCACGACGGCGGCGCAGGGTCTCCCGCAGCGCGTCGGCGGACGTCAGACGCGGCTTCGCGGCCGCGTGGACCACCGCGTCCACCCAGCCCTCCACGAGCGCCAGAGCCGTCTCCAGACGGGCCAGGGCGACCTTCTGCTCGGGCGTGTCCTCGGGCTGGAACATGCCCTGCTGAAGGGCGTCCTGAAGCTGCTCCGGGTTCTGCGGGTCGAACTGGCCGACCACGTCCTCCAGCTTGGCCGTGTCGACCTTGATCCCGCGCGCGTACCCGTCGACCGCACCGAACAGGTGCGAGCGCAGCCACGGCACGTGGGCGAACAGACGCTGGTGGGCGGCCTCACGCAGGGCGAGGTACAGCCGCACCTCCTCCTTCGGCACGCCCAGGTCCTTGCCGAACGACTCGATGTTCACCGGCAGCAGCGCGGCCTTGCCGGCCGGGCTGAGCGGCAGGCCGATGTCGGACGAGCCGACGACCTCGCCCGCGAGCACACCGACGGCCTGCCCGATCTGGGTGCCGAACATGGCGCCGCCCATCGAGCGCATCATGCCGATCAGCGGGCCGGCCATGGCCTGCATCTCCTCCGGCAGGACATCGCCCATGGCCGTGCCGACGCGCTCGGCCACCGGGTCGACGAGCTGCTGCCACGCGGGCAGGGTCGCCTCGACCCACTCCGCGCGTGACCACGCCACGGCGGAGGCGGCACCGGAGGGCAGGGACGTCGCGTCGTCCAGCCACAGGTCGGCCAGGCGTACGGCCTCCTCGACCGCGGTCCGCTCGGAGGCACCGACGCTCGCGTCCTTGACCCCGTCGGCGGTGCCCTGGGCGACCGTCTGGCGGGCGATCTGCTTGGCCATGTCCCAGTTCACCGGGCCGCCCTCGTACGAGAGCATCTGGCCGAGCTGCTGGAACGCGGCGCCCAGGTCGTTGGGACTCAGCGAACCGAACATGGCAGCGAGCGGATTGTCCGCACCGGGGCCGCCCGGGCCACCGGGCCCGAAGCCGAACGGGTTGGCCGGTCCCTGACCACCACCGCTCTGCTGGTCCTTCTTCTTGCCCTCGTCGCCGTTCTCCGGCTCCTCCGGCGGAAGGCCGAATCCGAATGGGGTGTCACTCACGGGATTCCTCGGCTGGTAAGGCCACCGGTTCTTTCCGGCGGCACGACTGCCCGACAACACCACCCAGCCTAGACACCGCGGACGGATCGGGCCTCGGTGCTTCGCCGACGGAGGGCCTGCGGCAGGATGGATGCCACCTGGTACGTACGCGTCGCTCGCGCCCGTACAGAAGACAACCGCTGGAGACACCTGGTGAGTTCCCCAGATCCGCAGGTTCGCGCAGCGCGAAACCACTCGGGCCCGCCCACTGCCCGCGGACCCGTCGTCGCCGTGACCGGCGCCGCGTCCGGTGTGGGCGCGCTGCTGACCGCGCGGCTCGCCGCGTCCGAGGAGATCAAGCAGGTCATCGCCATCGACGAGCGCCGGGGGGAGTGTGCCGAGGCGCAGTGGCAGATCCTCGACGTGCGGGACCCTGCGATCGCGGACAAGCTGCGCGGCGCCGACGCCGTGGTGCACCTGGCGCTCGACCTCGATCTGGGCAGCGACGCGGCCGCGCGCACCGCTTACAACGTCCGGGGGACGCAGACCGTGCTGACCGCGGCCGCGGCGGCCGGTGTGCACCGCGTGGTGCTGTGCACGTCCGCGATGGTCTACGGGGCGCTGCCGGACAACGAGCTGCCGCTGTCGGAGGACGCCGAGCTGCGCGCGACCGCCGAGGCCACGGGGGTCGGCGACCTGCTGGAGATCGAACGGCTCGCCCGGCGCGCGCCGCGCGCGCATCCGGGGCTCAACGTCACGGTGGTGCGGCCCGCGGTGCTCGTCGGGGAGACGGACACCGCGCTGACCAGGTACTTCGAGTCGCCTCGGCTGCTCGTCGTCGCCGGGTCGCGGCCCGCGTGGCAGTTCTGCCACGTCGAGGACCTGTGCAGCGCGCTGGAGTACGCCGTCCTGGAGAAGGTGGACGGGGAGCTCGCTGTCGGCTGCGACGGATGGCTGGAGCAGGAGGAGGTCGAGGAGCTCAGCGGGATCCGGCGGATGGAGCTGCCGTCGGCGGTCGCGCTCGGCGCGGCGGCCCGGCTGCACCGGATCGGGCTCACCCCCTCACCGGCGGGGGACCTCGCCTACACGATGTACCCCTGGGTGGTCAGCGGGAGCCGTCTGCACGACGCGGGATGGCGGCCGCGGTGGACCAACGAGGAGGTGCTCGCGGAGCTGCTGGAGGAGGTCTCCGGCAGGCACACGGTGGCCGGGCGGCGGCTGGGGCGCAAGGACGCCACGGCCGCGGGCGCGGCGGGCGCGACGGTCGCGCTGCTGGGCGCGGCGGCCGTCGTACGGCGGGCCCGGAAGGCGCGGCGGCGGATCTGACAGCCTCCCTGGGGCGACGGGCGTGCGCCGACGGGCCGGCTCCGGGGCGCGTGCTCCGGGGCGCGGGCCGCGACGGGCGGGCCCGGTAGGCGCACGGCCCCTGGAGCACGCGCGGACTCCGAGGCGCGGACCCCGAGGCGCGGACCCCGAGGCGCGGACCCCGAGGCGCGGACCCCAAGGCGCGGACCCCAAGGCGCGGGCTCCGAGGCGCGCGGGCTGACGATGGGCCATCTGTGGTCCGTGCTCCGTGCTCCGTGCTCCGTGCCCTTGATCCGCGATCCGCGGACCCGCGGCGCGTCGGCCCGATGGTCCGAAGCGCTGTTCCCCGCGGTCCCGGGCGTGCGGCACGATGGGGGTATGGCAGCCACGAACGATCATCCAGGTGAGCAGGCGGCGCCGGACCCCGTCAAGCTCATCGCCGTCCGCGACACCGCGCTCAGCCTCGACGAGGTCTTCCGGGCCGTCGGGGACGACGCGGCCGGCGGGACCGCGCTGTTCGTGGGGACCGTGCGCAACCACGACGGCGGCAACGACGTCGACGGGCTCGGGTACTCGTGCCACCCCAGTGCCGAGGCCGAGATGCGACGGATCGCGGAGAAGGTCGTCGCGGAGTACCCGGTGCGGGCGCTGGCCGCGGTGCACCGGGTCGGGGACCTGGCGATCGGTGATCTCGCCGTCGTCGTCGCCGTCTCCTGCCCGCACCGGGGCGAGGCGTTCGAGGCCTGCCGGAAGCTGATCGACGATCTCAAGCACGAGGTGCCGATCTGGAAGCACCAGAGGTTCTCCGACGGCACCGAGGAATGGGTCGGCGCCTGCTGAACCGCCCTTCCCCCGTCCGGTTAATTCCGCTACCCCGTCCGGTTGCGTAACCGAACCCCTGGCGTGAGCGTTGTCAGTGCGGATGGTTAATCTGCTGATCAGTCAGTAGCGATCGCTCGATAGGGGTTGGGAGGTCGGCATGGGCGCACTCGCCTGGTTGCTGATTCCGCTTGTGGCTGCGATCGGAGCCGGCCTATGGGGCACCTGGGCCAACCGGACGAGAAAGACCCGCGGCGACGGTCCTGAATTGGATGGGTATGCCCGATTCCGGGCTGCGATGGAGAAGTCGCACGTCGCTGTGATGGAGAAGACGCCCGCCGCCGTGATGGAGGAGACACACAGCGGTACATGACAGGGTGGCCCTGACGGTGCGCTGACAGACGCGTCCCGTACTGTCGACTCATGCCACGCCGCACTGCGACGATGCTCGCCTCCACCCTGATGCTGATCGCGCTCCTGTGCGCGGGAGTGTTCATCCCCGTGCCGTACTCGGAGCTGTCACCGGGTCCGACGGTGAACACCCTCGGCGATCACGGCGGCGAGCCGGTGCTGCAGATCTCCGGGCACAAGACGTATCCGACCAGCGGCAACCTGAACATGACCACCGTGCGGGTCACCAGTGCCGACTACCGGATGAACCTCGTCGAGGCCGTCTACGGGTGGCTGGCGCACGACAACAAGATCGTGCCGCACGACACGCTGTACCCGAACGGCAAGACCGAGGAGCAGTCCACCCAGGAGAACGCCGAGGAGTTCAGCCAGTCCCAGGAGAGCGCCAAGGTCGCCGCCCTGACGGAGCTCGGCATTCCGGTCAAGGCGCAGGTGATCGTCTCGACGGTCGTGAAGGACTCCCCGGCCGAGGGCCGGCTGCACGCCGGTGACGTGATCAAGGCGGTCGACGGCACGGCGGTCAAGGAGTACACCGACGTGGCGAAGCTCGTGACGAAGCACAAGCCCGGCGAGGACGTCGTCTTCACGATCGTGCCCGCCAAGGAGCAGGCCGCCGCCGAGAAGGAGAAGCGGACGGCCACCAAGACCGAGAAGGTCACGATCACCACCGCCACGTCCGACGACAACAACCCGAAGCGGGCCATCGTCGGCATCTCCGCCGGCACCGACCACACGTTCCCGTTCACCATCGACATCAAGCTCGCCGACGTCGGCGGCCCGAGCGCCGGTCTGATGTTCGCGCTCGGCATCTACGACAAGCTCACCCCGGGCAGCCTGACCGGCGGCAAGTTCGTGGCCGGCACCGGGACCATCGACGACGAGGGCACGGTCGGGCCCATCGGCGGCATCGAGATGAAGACCGTCGGCGCTCGGGACAAGGGGGCGCAGTACTTCCTGACGCCCGCCGACAACTGCGCGGCCGCCGCCAAGGACACCCCCGAGGGGCTGCGCCTGGTCAAGGTGAAGACCATCGGCGACGCCCTCGACGCCCTCGACGACATCCGCACCGGCAACACGGCCGACCTGCCGAAGTGCACCACCAAGGGCTGAGATTCCACCTCCGGTACGGCACCGGACCCCGTGCGGCACCGGGGGCGCCCCTCGCTCGCAGGGGCGCCCCCGGTGCCGTACCTCCCGGTCCGTGAAGGGCCTCAGTCCTCGAACGTCGCCGTCAGGGCCTCCGCCAGCCCCGGAACCAGGTCGGCGCCCGTGAGGACCTCCGTCGGGGAGTCCTTCTCGCGCAGGCGCACAGCCGACTCGCGCGCGCCGTCGCGCAGCACCGCGACCGTCATACGGACCTCCTGGCGCTGCGGGTGCTCGGCCACCCACTTCGTCAGCTTCGCGTCGCTCAGGCCCTGCGGGACCTGCGCCTCGGCGGACGGCGGCAGCATCAGACGCTCCACGGTGAGCGCGCAGCCGACCACCGCGTCGGGCCAGGCGATCGTGGCAAGGAACTCGTCGAGCGCCTTGTCCGTTGGAATCTCGTCCTGCTCGATCGGGGTGAGACCTGTGGTGGTCTGCTCTTCCTCACCCAGACCGAGCTGGGCCGCGAGTGAGGGTTCCTGAGCCCGCAGCCGTGCGGTGTCGACGAGGGCGAAGAGGCGGGCGGGCTGGTCCCAGCCGAGGCCGGAGGCGTACTCGTCGATCTCGAGTACGGCCCGGGTGAGCGGGCTCGCCGCCATGGGAGTGTTGGACATGGTCACAATCCTGCCTCGTTCCTGGCCGGAATCGGGAACCGAGTAAAGCGTGAGTAAGTTGCATAGGTGTGGGTCTGCGATCGCGAGGCCCCGGGGAGGGCCCGCAAAAATGCGGCCCTGACGTATCGACAGCGAACTTCGAGGTGCACACCTTGGCTTTCCAGATGCCGGACCGCGGCGGAGGCCCGACAGGGCCGCGGATCAGAGTGGGCCGCCCGTCCCGGCGTGTCCGGACCCTGCTCATGACGCTGGGCGTCCTTGCCGTTCTCGGCATGGCGTTCACCATGTTCTCGGGCTTCTGGACGAACTGGCTCTGGTACCGGTCGGTGAAGTACTCGTCCGTGTTCACGACGACGCTGTTCACCAAGACCGGGCTCTTCTTCGTCTTCGGCCTGCTGATGGCCCTCGCGGTCGGGTTCAACATCTGGATCGCCCACCGGATGCGCCCG
The DNA here is from genome assembly GCF_053597355.1 of Streptomyces sp. NPDC001443. Classification (NCBI taxonomy): domain Bacteria; kingdom Bacillati; phylum Actinomycetota; class Actinomycetes; order Kitasatosporales; family Streptomycetaceae; genus Streptomyces; species Streptomyces sp. NPDC001443. Next base: position 130,877 of record NZ_JBSFIA010000003.1, on the reverse strand, counting down.
CCGCTGAGCGCGATGTCGATGGAGCAGCAGAACCTCGACCGCTACCGGATGGGCATCGCGCCGTACAAGAAGTGGCTGCTGTTCGGTATCACCGCGCTGGTCGGCCTGGTGGCGGGCGCGTCCGCGTCGAGCCAGTGGCGGACCTGGCTGATGTGGGTCAACGGCGTGCCCTTCCACCAGAAGGACCCGCAGTTCCACCTCGACGTCTCCTTCTACGCCTTCGACCTGCCCTGGTACCGGTTCCTGCTCGGCTTCGGCTTCGCCGCCACGATCCTGTCCCTGATCGCCGCCGCGCTCACCCACTACCTGTACGGCGGGCTGCGCATCACCAGCCCGGGTGCGCGGGCCACGGCGGCGGCCACCGGCCACCTGTCGGTGCTCCTCGGCGTCTTCGTCGCCCTGAAGGCGGTCGCGTACTGGCTCGACCGGTACGGCCTCGCGGTCAAGTCCAGCGACTTCAAGGCGACCGACAACTGGACGGGCCTCAGGTACGTCGACGCGAACGCCTACCTGCCCGCGAAGACGATCCTGTTCTGCATCGCCGTCATCTGCGCCCTGCTGTTCTTCGCCACCCTGTGGCGGCGCACCTGGCAGCTGCCCATGATCGGCTTTGGTCTGATGGTGCTCTCCGCGATCCTCATCGGCGGCCTGTACCCGGCGATCGTCCAGAAGTTCCAGGTCCAGCCGAACGAGCAGGCCAAGGAAGCGCCGTACGTCGAGAAGAACCTCAAGGCGACGCGTGAGGCGTACGGCATCGACGGCACGCAGGTCACCGAGTACTCCGGCAAGAGCAGCACCACGGACAAGACCAAGCTGCGCGACGACGTCGACGACACGGCGAGCATCCGCATCATGGACCCCAACATCGTCTCGCCGACGTTCCAGCAGCTCCAACAGATCAGGAACTACTACGCGTTCCCGACCAACCTGGACGTCGACCGCTACACCAAGGACGGCAAGGCCCAGGACACCGTCATCGGTCTGCGCGAGCTGAACCTCAACGGCATTCCGAAGAACAACTGGATCAACGACCACTTCCGCTACACCCACGGCTACGGCGTGGTCGCCGCCAAGGGCACGGAGGCCGACTCCGAGGGCCGTCCGGTCTTCACCGAGTCCGACCTGCCGTCCACCGGTGACCTCGGGACGTACCAGCAGCGGGTCTACTACGGCGAGAAGACCACCACCTACTCGATCGTCGGCGGTCCCCAGAAGGAGATCGACTACTCCGACGACAACGGCGAGAAGACCACCAGCTACCAGGGCGACAGCGGGGTCAGCCTCTCCAACCCGGTCAACCGGGCCGCGTACGCGGTCGCGTTCGGGGAGCCGCAGATCCTGTACTCCGGCGCCATCGGCGACGGTTCGCGGATCCTGTACAACCGCACGCCCAAGGAGCGCGTCGAGGCGGTCGCCCCGTGGCTGACCATCGACGGCGACGCCTACCCGGCGGTCGTGGACGGCAAGATCCAGTGGATCGTCGACGCCTACACGACCACCAACGGATATCCGTACGCCTCCCGTACGACGCTCGGCGACACCACGGCGGACTCGCTGACCGCGACGAACAACTCGCGCGCGGTGGTGGCCCAGCAGAACCAGGTCAACTACATCCGCAACTCGGTGAAGGCGACCGTCGACGCGTACACCGGTGACGTCACGCTCTACCAGTGGGACACCAAGGACCCGGTCCTGAAGACCTGGATGAAGGCGTTCCCGGGCACGGTGAAAGCCAGGACGGCCATCCCGGCCTCCCTGATGGACCATCTGCGGTACCCGCAGGACCTGTTCAAGGTCCAGCGCGAGCTGCTCACCCGCTACCACGTGAAGGACGCGCAGACGTTCCTCAGCGGCAGCGAGGTGTGGCAGGTGCCGGACGAGCCGACCAACAAGTCGGGCGACGCGGTGCCGCCGTACTACCTGAGCATGAAGATGCCCGACCAGGCGGACCAGGCGTTCTCGCTGACGACGACGTTCACGCCCAACGGCAGGGACAACCTCAGCGCGTTCATGGCGGTCGACTCGGAACCGGGCACCTCCGACTACGGCAAGATCAGAATCCTGAAACTGCCGACCAACACCACGGTCAACGGACCCAAGCAGGTCCAGAGCCAGTTCAACTCCGAGCAGGACATCGCCGAGTCGATCAAGCTGCTGAAGGGCGGCGACTCCGATGTCGAGTACGGCAATCTGCTGACCGTGCCCCTGGACGGCGGACTGCTCTACGTGGAGCCGGTCTACGTACGCGGTGGCGGACTCAAGTACCCGCTGCTGCGCAAGGTGTTGGTGACCTACGGAGGTGCCACCGCGTTCGAGGACACCCTCGACCAGGCTCTCGACAAGGTCTTCGGGGCGGAGGCCTCGACCACGCCACCGCCGGACGAGGGCACGACCAACCCCCCGCCGACGTCAGCCAATCCGACCGTCCAGGAAGCCCTGAGCGACGCCCAGAAGGCCTTCGACGCCGGCCAGGAGGCGCTGAAGAAGGGTGACTGGCAGGCGTACGGAGAGGCGCAGAAGGATCTCCAGGACGCGCTGAAGCGAGCCGAGGACGCGCAGGCCAAGGCCGGCGGGACCGGTGGCAGCGGCGGCAGTCCCGGGGCGAGCCCGAGCCCGAGCGGCACGCCGAGTGCCGCGCCCAGTGCCACCCCGAGCGCCAGTCCGAGCGGTGGCTGAGTGGGGCTGAGCTGCGGCTGAGCCGCAAATGAGTGAAGGGCTCCCCTCGCGCCGTGATACTGTTGAGAAACAACGGCGCGGGGTGGAGCAGCTCGGTAGCTCGCTGGGCTCATAACCCAGAGGTCGCAGGTTCAAATCCTGTCCCCGCTACTGATCGCGAAGGCCCGGATCCTCCAAGGATCCGGGCCTTCGCGCTGTGCGAACGCATGTGCCGGTCCTCGCGACGGCCGCGCCGCCAGGGGGAGTTGAGCGATCCGTGTTTGACTTGTCTCTCTGTGGGCATGTCGACAAAACGCTGAAGTGACCTTCACTGACTGCGGTATACCGGATGTACCCAGGTTGCGGGTGGTGCGACGATGGACGTTATGGGGGACAAGGCAACTCTGTTGGAGACAGGGCGGTTTGTGCGGTCTGCTGACTTTGCGCAGCAGGCTGACCTTGTGCAGCCTTCCGACCGGGACGAGACCGGCGAGGCTGCGGAAGAGGCGCGCCTGCGGCTCGCCGTGGAAGCCGGTGAGGTCGAGGCGATGAGCGTGCTCGGGGCCATGCTGCTGCGCCGCGGCGACCTCGACGCCGCCGAGCCGTATCTGCGCGGCGCCACCACCGCGGGCGACCGCGCCGCCGCCAACAACCTGGGTGTCCTTCTCTATCAGCGCGGCTACGCCGACGACGCCGCGGGATGGTGGCGGATCGCCGCCGTCGCGGGATCCGCGGCGGCCGCCCACGCCCTCGGCCGGTACCACCGGGAGCGCGGGGACGAACCCGCTGCCGAGTACTGGCTGCGCCAGTCCGCCGAGCAAGGACACGTCCTCGGCGCGTACTCCCTCGCCGACCTGCTGGAGCACCGTGGGGACGGCGGGGCCGAGCAGTGGATGCGGGCGGCCGCCGAGCGGGGCCACCGCGAGGCGGCGTACCGGCTGGCCAGGGCCCTGGACCGGCGGCACGGGCGGGACGCCGACGGCGACGGGGGTGTCGCGTCGGCCGAGGCGGAGGCCGGGGCCGAGGCCGGGGCCGAGGCCGGGGCCGAGGCCGAGCAGTGGTACCGGCAGGCCGCCGCGCGCGGCCACCGCCGGGCGGCCCTGCATCTCGGGGCGATCCTGGAGAAGCGCGGCGAGCTCAAGGAGGCGGGCCGCTGGTATCTGACGTCCGCCAAGGACGGGGAGGCGCAGGCCGCCTGCGCTCTCGGTTTCCTGCTGCGGGACGCCGGGGACGGCGAGAGCGCCGCCGTGTGGTGGCTGCGGGCCGCCCAGGACGGCGACGGCAACGCGGCGAACGCGCTGGGCGCGCTGCACGCCGAGCGCGGCGAGACCCAGACCGCCGAGCGCTGGTACCGGGCCGCGATGGACGCCGGCGACGACAACGGCGCCTACAACCTCGGCCTGCTCTGCGCCGAACAGGGGCGGACCGCGCAGGCCGAACAGTGGTACCGGCGCGCCGCCTACGCCGGGCACCGGGAGGCCGCGAACGCGCTGGCGATCCTGCTGCTCCAGGGCGGCGACACGACCGGTGCCGAGCCGTGGTTCTCCAAGGCGGCGGAGGCCGGGAGCGTCGACGCCGCGTTCAACCTGGGCATCCTGTACGCCGGGCGGGGCACGAAGAGCGATGACGAGGCCGCGCTGCGGTGGTACGAGCGGGCGGCGGCGGCCGGGCACACCGAGGCGGCGCTCCAGGTCGGGATCGCCCGGCTGCGGGACGGGGACGAGCAGGAGGCGGAGCGGCATCTGCGCTGCGCGGCGGGCGGCGGCAGCGCGGAGGCCGCGTACCGGCTGGCCGCCGTGCTGGACGCGCGCCGTCCCGCGCCGTCCACGCACGAACTCGGCGAGCACGTGCACGAGAAGACCGAGTGCGAGGAGTGGTACGAGCGGGCGGCCACCCAGGGGCACCGGCGCGCACAGGTGCGCGTCGGGATGCTCGCGGCCGACCGGGGCGACGTGGTGGACGCGGCCCGCTGGTACCGGGCGGCCGCCGAGGCGGGGTCGCGCAACGGCGCGTTCAATCTCGGGCTGCTGCTGGCCAGGGAGGGCAGCGAGCCCGAGGCGGCCGTGTGGTGGACCCGTGCCGCCGACGCCGGGCACGGACGGGCGGCGCTCCGGCTCGCCCTGGTCTACGCGCGTCGTGGCGAGCTGGCGGAGGGGCAGCGGTGGGCCGACCGGGCCGTCTCCCTGGGGCCGACGGAGGTGTCGGAACGGGCGGCCCGGCTGCGGGACGCGCTGCGGGAGGAACTCTCGGCCTGACCCGGCCGACGGACCGGCGAGCCCGGCCCGCGACCACGTGAGCCCGGCCCGTAGGGCCACGCCCGCCCCGGATCCGGGGCCTCCGCAGCCCGGAGCGCCAAGTGATTTGCTTCTGGCTGCGCCCTTGACGTAGTGTTTCATTCATCGACGCGGGGTGGAGCAGCTCGGTAGCTCGCTGGGCTCATAACCCAGAGGTCGCAGGTTCAAATCCTGTCCCCGCTACTGAAGGCCGAGGGCCGGAATCCGAAAGGGTTCCGGCCCTCGGTTCTTTCCGTACGGCACCGTGCGTGCCGCCGCCGTGCTCAGGCGGGGACGTGCTGTGCGGGCTGCCGGGCGGGTGCCCAGCACCGGATGACGTCGCGGACGGAGACGATGCCGGCCGGCTCGCCGCCGTCGAGCACGATCAGATGCCGGAAGCCGCCGTGCGCCATGGCGCCGGCGGCCTCCTCCACGGTCCAGGTCGGCGCGGCGAACACGACGTCGTTGGTGGTGTGGGCGTGGGTGCGCTCGGTGTCCGGGTTCTGGCCCAGGCCGACGGAGTTGAGGATGTCGCGCTCGGTGAGGATGCCGATGCCGCCGGCGTCCGGGTCGAGGACCAGGGCGGCGCCGACGCGGCGCGCGGACATCAGGGCGGCGGCCTGGCGGAGGGTGTGGTCGGGGCCGATGGTGAGGACCACCGTGCTCATGGCGTCGCGGACGAGCATGGGATGGAGCCACCTCCTAGGAAACCCCCGATGGTTCGGGCCCGGCGCCTGCGGCGCCCATGGTGGTGCACAAGTTCACAAGTGGGGGGTGCTCACAGCGTGACAGGTAAAGCAGAGGTCAACAAGGGGGCGTGCGCGGCCAATTGAGGGCGCGCACGCTCATCTGTACCGCTCAGTGGCGCTGGTTGAGATACCCCAGCAGTTCGTCGTGCAGCAACCCGTTCGACGCCGCCGCGTTGCCGCTGTGCGGGCCGGGCCGGCCGTCGAGGCCGGTGAAGGTGCCGCCCGCCTCCGTCACCACGATCGCGGTGGCCGCCATGTCCCAGAGGGAGAGCTCGGGTTCCGCGCACAGGTCGACCGAGCCCTCGGCGACCATCATGTACGGCCAGAAGTCGCCGTACGCGCGCGTGCGCCACACCTCGCGGGTGAGGTCCAGGAAGCCGTCCAGCCGGCCCTGCTCCTCCCAGCCGCTCAGCGACGAGTACGCGAAGGAGGCGTCGCTCAGCTCCGCGACCCGCGACACGTGCAGCCGCGACGCCGAGGACAGGCTGCGGCCGGTGAAGGCGCCATGGCCCTTCGCGGCCCACCAGCGGCGGCCCAGGGCGGGCGCGGAGACCACGCCGACGACGGGCCGGTAGCCGCCTTCCGCCGCCTCCATCAAGGAGATGAGGGTGGCCCAGACGGGGACACCGCGCACGTAGTTCTTGGTGCCGTCGATCGGGTCGATGACCCAGCGGCGCGGGCCGGTGCCCTCGATGCCGAACTCCTCGCCGAGGACGGCGTCGCGGGGGCGGGCGCGCTGGAGCTGGCCGCGGATGAGTTCCTCGGCCGCCTTGTCCGCCTCGGACACCGGAGTCATGTCGGGCTTCGTCTCGACCTTGAGGTCGAGAGCCTTGAAGCGGTCCATCGTCACGGCGTCGGCCGCGTCGGCGAGGACGTGGGCGAGGCGGAGGTCGTCCAGGTAGTCCGGCATGTAACGAACCGTATCTGCCGAGGTGGGTGCGGGGCCACCGGGGTCGGCGGGCAGGCCGCCGGGAGGTGCGGCGCGGGGCCGTCCGCGTGCGGGGGCCGGCGAGCGCCCCGTGATGCCTTCGCGAACCCTTGACAGTGCCCCCGTGCGCGTCAAATCTGGGCGCAGAGCCCCTCGCCCAGGGAGGCGATGATGCCCGCAGCACGGGAGTCCCTGCTGGACGCCGCCTACACGGCGTTGGCGCGCCTGCCGTGGTCCGCGGTGCGGATGGTGGACGTCGCCGCGGCGGCCGGGGTGTCCCGGCAGACGCTGTACAACGAGTTCGGCAGCAAGGAAGGCCTGGCCCGGGCGCTGGTCAGACGGGAGGCGGACGGCTACCTCGCCGGGATCGAGCGCGCGCTCGCCGCGTACGCCGACGCCCGTGAGCGGCTCACCGCCACCGCGGAGTGGACCGCCTCGGCCGCCCGCGAGAACGCGCTCGTACGGGCCATGCTCACCGGCTGCTGGGGCGAGGGACTGCCCGCCCCGACACTGCGGGCGGTGCCGTCCTCCTCGGCGGTGCCGGCGCAGCGGCGGGCGGACGGACCGCTGCCCTCGCCCGGCGACTTCGTGGCGATCGTCCGCGACCGGGCCGTGGCCGCGCTGTCCGGCCCGGGCGCGGACCGGCAGGACACCGTGGAACTGGCCCGCTCCTGTGAACTCGCCGTCCGCGTCGGCCTGTCCTGTGTGTCGGCGCCGCCGGGGGAGGGCGGGGTCGGGGAGTTGGTGCGGGTCGCGTTCCCCCGCCCGCCGGCCGTGTGACGCGCCGCCGCCGGGCGTCGGCCTGGCGAGGTGTCAGTGGGCCGAGCCGGACAGTTGGAGGCCGATCACCCCGGCGATCACCAGGCTGATCGAGACGATCTTCAGTGTGGAGACCAGGTCGCCCAGGAAGACCATGCCGTAGATCGCGGTGCCCGCCGCGCCGATGCCCGTCCACACGGCGTAGGCAGGGCCCACGTCGAGCTTCTTCAACGACAGGGTGAGCAGGCCGAAGCTGCCCAGCGCGAAACAGCTAAAGGCGACGGTCGGCCAGAGTCTGGTGAAGCCGTGCGACAGCTTCAGACACACCGCGAAGCCGGTCTCGAGCAGGCCTGCCACGACTACCAGCAGCCACGCCATGTGCTGTCCTCCCGGGTGTCAGCGCCTGCCCGCGCTTCGCGGCCGCTTGGTCGGGCTCGTCGGGCTTGGATCCGACTCGGTGCGATTATGCACTTACCGGACCCGGGCCCGAACAAACAACGCGAAGGTCAGAGACCCTTCCGTGACGGTGGATCGGCTCTCACCCACCCATGACGGGGGATCAAGCACCCCTCCGTGAAGGGGCTTTCGCCGCCCGTCCGGACCGGGAGTCCGGCCGCCCGTCCGGACCGGGAGTCCGGCCGCCCGTCCGGGCCGGGAGTCCGGCCGCCCGTCCGCGAGGGGCGACGGCCGCCCCCGCGCGGCGGTGGATCAGTCGCCCTCCGTGCGCTCCCGGGTCGCCAGCAGCCGGCGCAGCGAGTACAGCCGCGCCGGGTCCGCGTGCCCGTCGCCCACCCACGCGTCCAGCGCGCAGTCCGGCTCGTCGTGACTGCACGCGCGCGGGCAGCCCTCCGTGCCAGGCTCCAGGTCGGGGAAGGCGTGGATCACCCGGGACGGATCCACGTGGTGCAGGCCGAACGACCGTACGCCCGGGGTGTCGACCACCCAGCCGTCGTCGCTGTCCGCCAGCGGCAGCGCCAGCGCCGAGGTCGTGGTGTGCCGGCCGCGGCCCGTCACCGCGTTCACATGCCCGGTCGTACGCCGCTGCTCCAGCGGCACCAGCGCGTTCACCAGCGTCGTCTTGCCGACGCCGGAGTGCCCGACGAACGCGGTGATCTTCCCGTCGAGCTGCTCGCGGACCCGGGCGACGGCGGTGCCGTTCTCCAGTTCCTCGCGGCTGGTGACGACGTACGGGATGTCGAGGTCGCCGTACAGCTCCAGGAGCTTGGCCGGCGGGGCGAGGTCGGACTTGGTGAGTACGAGCAGCGGGGTCAGCCCGCCGTCGAAGGCCGCCACCAGGCAGCGGTCGATCAGCCGCGGGCGGGGCTCGGGGTCGGCCAGGGCCGTGACGATGGCGAGCTGGTCGGCGTTGGCGACGACCACGCGCTCGTACGGGTCGTCGTCGTCCGCGGTGCGGCGCAGCACCGAGGAACGCCCCTCGATGCGCACGATGCGCGCGAGCGTGTCCTTCTTGCCGGAGAGATCGCCGACCAGGGCCACCCGGTCGCCGACCACGGCGGCCTTGCGACCCAGCTCACGGGCCTTCATGGCCATCACGACCCGGTCCTCGACCAGGACGGTCAGCCGGCCCCGGTCGACGGTGAGGACCATGCCCTCGGCGGCGTCCTCGTGCTTGGGGCGGATGTGCGTACGGGGCCGGTTGCCCTTGCGGTTCGGCCGGGAGCGGATGTCGTCCTCGTCGGTGTGCTTGCCGTAGCGGCGCATGACCTGATCGCCCCTATGCCCCGAGCATCCCGGTCCACAGCTCCGGGAAGTCCGGGAGGGTCTTCGCCGTCGTCGCCACGTTCTCGATCCGCACGCCCTCCACCGCCAGCCCGAGGATCGCGCCCGCCGTCGCCATCCGATGGTCCTCGTACGTGTGGAAGATCCCGCCGTGCAGGGGGCGGGGCCGGATGCGCAGTCCGTCGGCGGTCTCGGTGACATCGCCGCCGAGCTCGTTGATCTCCTTGGTGAGCGCGGCCAGCCGGTCCGTCTCGTGCAGCCGCAGATGGGCCACGCCCCGCAGGTACGACGGGGAGTCGGCGAGGGCGGCGACGGCCGCGATGCCCGGCGTCAGCTCGCCGACCTCGCCCAGGTCCACGTCGATGCCGTGGATCGTGCCCGAACCGGTGAACACCAGCCCGTACTCGGTCAGCTCGCAGCTGCCGCCCATCTCGGTGAAGATCTCGCGCAGCCGGTCGCCGGGCTGGGTGGTGCGGGACGGCCAGTCCGGTACGACGACGCGGCCGCCGGTGACCAGCGCCGCCGCCAGGAACGGCTGCGCGTTGGACAGGTCCGGCTCGACGGTCAGGTCGCGGCCGAGCAGCGCGCCGGGGGTGACCCGCCAGACGTTCGGTTCGCCGCCCGACTCCGGGGTGTCGACCTGGGCGCCGACCGCGCGCAGCATGTCCACGGTCATCCGGATGTGCGGCATGGACGGCAGCGTGCTGCCGGTGTGGCGGACCTCGACGCCCTGGTTGAAGCGCGGAGCGGACAGCAGCAGGGCGCTGACGAACTGGGACGAGGAGGAGGCGTCGACGGCGACCGGGCCGCCGTCCAGCGCACCGCCGCCGTGCACGGTCAGCGGCAGCGCGCCCCGGCCTTCGTCGTCGATCCGGGCGCCGAGGACGCGCAGGGCGTCGATCACGCCGTGCAGCGGACGCTCGTACGACCGCGGGTCGCCGTCGAAGCGGACCGGGCCGTCGGCGAGCGCGGCGACCGGCGGCAGGAAGCGCATGACCGTGCCCGCGTTGCCGACGTCGACCGTGGCCGGGCCGTGCAGCCCGGCGGGGATCACCCGCCACGCCTCGCCCGTGCCGCCCGTGACGGTGGAGCTGGAGGACACCGTCTCCTCGATGCCGACGCCCATCGCGCGCAGCGCCCCGGCCATCAGCAGGGTGTCGCGGGAACGCAGCGGGCGGCGCAGCCAGCCCGGCTCGGAGGCGAGGGCGGCGAGCACCAGGGCCCGGTTGGTGACCGACTTGGACCCGGGCACGTGGACCGTCGCGTCGACGGCTCCGGTCGCGTGCGGGGCGGGCCAGAGGGCGGTGTCTGCGGGGTTCACGGTCATGCGCCCACTTTAGTGGCTGTCGGTGACCGGAGATCTTGATCAAAAGCGGCGAAAGCGGAGCGAAAGCGTGGCATGGACAGTGCCGCGCATATATGCGCAGGCGAGGCATGGCCAAGGCATGACCGGAGCGCGCCCTGCGCCCGGGCGACGGGATGGCCGAAAGTGTCCCGCGCCCTGCGCTCACAGCCCCAGCAGCCACCTGCCCCCGCCGAGCAGCGAGCACAGGGACACCGCGTGGAACAGGAACAGCCACAGCCCTGCCGGCACGTGCGTCAGTCGCGACAACTGGTCCGCGTCCGAGTCCCCCGCGCCGCCGTGCGATCGCTTGGCCTGGAGTTCGAAGGCCGGACGCACCCCGCCGAACAGCAGGAACCACACCACCGCGTACGCGAACGCCGCCTGCACCTGCGGCCCGGCCAGCCAGGACACCAGCAGGAAGGTGCCGCCGGTGAGCACCACGGTGAGCACCCCGTAGGCGTTGCGGATCATCACCAGCATGGCGACCAGCAGCGCGGTGGCCAGCCAGAGCAGCAGCGTGATGTGACCGGCGCCGAGCAGCGCCGCGCCGCCCAGGCCGAGCAGCGGGGGAGCGGTGTAGCCGGCGGCCGCGGTGAGGATCATGCCCAGGCCGTACGGCTTGCCCCGGCTGAGGGTCAGGCCGCTGGTGTCGGAGTGCAGCCTGATGCCGGTGAGGGTGCGGCCGGTCACCAGCGCCACCAGGCCGTGGCCGCCCTCGTGCGCGATGGTGATCGCGTTGCGCGATATGCGCCAGAGCGGGTGGGGCACGACCACGGCGAGGCCCGCGGCCAGGGTGGCGATCACCACCCACAGATCAGGGTCCGGCTGGGTGCCGAAGACCTCGTCCCACAGGGAGCTGAGCGAGGCCAGCGAGGTGGATGCGGTGCTGTGCATTGTCGGCGGTGGCTCCCTTTCGCGGCGCGGAATCTGGCAGTGTTGCATGTATGTGCGGACGGTATGCAGCCAGTCGTGGGGCCGAGGATCTCGCAGCAACCTTTGAGGTCGAGAACTGGGATCCGGAAGAGACCTTGGCGCCCGACTACAACGTGGCCCCGACCAAGGAGGTCTACGTCGTCCTCGACCGCCCTGTGAAGGACGCGGACAGCCCGAGGCCGGTTCGCCAGCTCCGCAAGCTCAAGTGGGGACTCGTCCCGTCCTGGGCCAAGACGCCCGAGGGCGCCGCCCGGATGATCAACGCCCGCGCCGAGACCGTGCACGAGAAGCCGTCCTACCGCCGCGCCTTCGCCGCCCGGCGCTGCGTCATCCCCGCCGACGGCTACTACGAGTGGGTCACCGGCACCCAGGAGCGGGACCTGGAGGTCGAGGGCAGGAAGAAGCGGCCGCGCAAGCAGCCGTACTTCGTGACGCCGGCGGACGGCTCGGTCTTCGCGATGGCGGGACTGTACGAGTTCTGGCGGGACCGCACGCTGCCGGACGAGCACCCGCTGGCCTGGTGGGTGACCTGCTCGGTCATCACCACCGAGGCGGAGACCGCGCCGCTCGCGGTCGCCCCCGCCGAGGGCCCGCGCACCCTGGCCGACATCCACCCCCGCATGCCCCTGATGCTCACCCCCGACCGCTGGGACGACTGGCTCGACCCGGCCCGCACGGACCCCGACGAACTCCGTCACCTGCTCGCACCGCCGCCGACCGGGCTGCTGCGCGCCTACCCCGTCTCCACCGCGGTCAGCAACGTCCGCAACAACGGCGCGGAGCTGCTGAATGAGCTGGAGGGGCCCGAGGAGGGCACACTCTTCTGACGTGACGAAGATCAGTGACGTGAGCGAGACCAGCGTGAGCGAGACCGTCGAGACCGACGCCGGCGCCGCCCGGATCACCTGGCACCGGGCCGCCGACGCGCGGCTCGTCCTCGCCGTGAGCCACGGCGCGGGCGGCGGGATCGACGCCCGGGACCTGAGGGCGCTCGCCGCGGTGCTGCCCGCGCACGGGGTGAGCGTGGCGCTGGTCGAGCAGCCCTGGCGGGTGGCCGGGAAAAAGGTCGCGCCCGCCCCGAAGACGCTGGACGTGGGCTGGAGCGGGATCTGGCCCGCGGTGGCGGAGCCGGGGCTGCCGGTGATCTCGGGCGGCCGCAGCGCGGGCGCCCGGGTGGCCTGCCGTACGGCCCCGGAACTGGGCGCCGCCGCCGTGCTCGCGCTCAGTTTCCCGCTGCACCCGCCGGGCCGGCCGGAGAAGTCCCGGGCCGCCGAACTGCTCGGGGCCGGGGTGCCCACCCTCGTCGTCCAGGGCGGGAACGACCCGTTCGGCAAGCCCGGCGAATTCCCCGAAGGGGGGTACCGGCTCGTCGAGGTTCCGTCGGGCGATCACGGCTTCGCCGTGCCCAGGCGCGCGGAGATCACGCAGGAGCAGGCCCTGGAGGTGATCACGGACACGGTCGTGGAGTGGGTGGGCTCACTCGGGTGACGGACGGGAATGTTGTGCGGCCGGCCGCGGTTGAGGCGGACAGAAGTGCTGGTGCACCAGCACCGACGTCGAAGGAGAGGAAGTCCGCCGCATGGGTTCGACCATCTGCCCGCTCGTCACCCGCGAGCACCCCGTGGACGGGCTGCACCCGGCGGATTCCGATCCGGGCCGCGGCAGCCGCGCCGACCTCGACTGGACGGTGCTGCACGCGGCCAAGATCGCTCCTATTCGAGCGGCGGCGAGCACGTCTCGTCGTCTATCCTCCGATTCGAGTGGGATCGGCATCGATCCCACCCGGGAACTTGAGGAGGTGGGTCCGGTCACTGGGACCGACGCAGGGACCGACAACGGCCAGGCGGAGCAGCCCGAGGGCCAGGGCATGAGTGCGGAGTCCGCCACGGAGCGCACGGCGCGCTTCGAGCGCGACGCGCTCGAATTCCTCGACCAGATGTACTCGGCCGCCCTGCGCATGACGCGCAACCCGGCCGACGCCGAGGACCTGGTGCAGGAGACGTACGCCAAGGCGTACGCGTCCTTCCACCAGTTCCGTGAGGGCACCAACCTCAAGGCGTGGCTGTACCGCATCCTCACCAACACGTTCATCAACTCGTACCGCAAGAAGCAGCGCGAACCCCAGCGCAGCGCGGCCGAGGAGATCGAGGACTGGCAGCTCGCGCGCGCCGAGTCGCACATGTCGACCGGTCTGCGCTCCGCCGAGTCGCAGGCGCTCGACCACCTGCCCGACTCGGACGTGAAGGAAGCGCTGCAGGCGATCCCCGAGGAGTTCCGCATCGCCGTCTATCTCGCGGATGTAGAGGGCTTTGCGTACAAGGAGATCGCGGACATCATGGGGACACCCATCGGTACGGTGATGTCCCGGCTGCACCGGGGCCGCCGTCAACTGCGCGGCATGCTCGAGGACTACGCCCGCGAACGCGGACTGGTCCCGGCCGGCGCCGGAGAGTCGAACGAAGCGAAAGGTTCGGGCTCATGAGCTGCGGAGAGCCGCACGAGACGGACTGCAGTGAGGTACTCGACCATCTGTACGAGTTCCTAGACAGCGAGATGCCGGAACTCGACCGCGACAAGTTCCGGCACCACTTCGAGGAATGCTCTCCGTGCCTGGAGAAGTACGGTCTGGAGCAGGCCGTGAAGAAGCTGGTCAAGCGGTGCTGCGGGCATGACGACGTGCCCAGCGACCTGCGGGCCAAGGTCATGGGGCGACTGGACCTGATCCGGTCCGGGCAGGCCGTGCCCGACCATGACGTGGCCACCTCCCCGGTCACCCCGCAGGAGTCCTGAACCACCGCGAGCTCTGCCGGTGATCCGGCCCGTTTTCACCCGAACGTGCTAATGCGGAGCACTTTCGCCCGCAAACCCGCCCCCGGCCGCCCTAGGCTCCGGAGCCTGGACAGGCATGGTCATGGCCAAAAACGGTCGTGGCCGGGGGAGGGGCGGGCGTCATGGAGGCGGCGGTACCGGCGCGGGCACGTGCGTACGTCGTCTGCACCGCCCTCGGCGCCGGGCTCTGTCTCCAGCCGCTGCCGCCAGCAGCCTCCGCCCGGTGGGCCGTCGTCCTGCTCTCCGCGCTGTACGCGGGGGGCGAGCGGATCGCCCGCCGACGCCTCGCCGGAACGTTCCACCCCCTGCTGCTCGCCGGGGCCTTCCTGCTGCCCCCGTCGGCCGCGGCACTCGTCGCGCTGCCGGGGGCACTGCTCTCCCCGGCCGACCGGCCCGTGCTGCTGCGGCGCGTCTGGCGTGCCGCCCAGCTGACGCTAGGGGTGTGGGCCGCGGCCCGGGTACACGGGGCGCTCGGCGGGCGCGAGGCGGTGGCCGCGGCCGACTTCCCCCGGGTGCTGGTGCCGGCCGGCGCGGCCGTCCTGGTCTTCTGCCTGGTGCTCGGCGCGCTCGACGGGGGGATCCTGGTGCTGGCCGAGCGGGTCTCGGTCCGCCGGGCCTGGCGCGGACCGTTCCCGCGCTCGTTGGCACCGGCCGCGGTGCACGGGCTGGCGGGACTGATGATGGCGGTGCTGTGGCGCAGCCCGTACGGTCCGGTCGCCGCGCTGCTCGTGCTGCTGCCGATGTGCGTGTCGGGGTGGGTGTTCGCCCAGTACCACCGGGAACGGGCCGCCCATCAGGCGACCATCCGGGCCCTCGTGCAGGCCGTCGACATCAAGGACGCGTACACCCGCGGCCACAGCGAGCGGGTCGGGCAGGCGTCGATGATGATCGCCCGCGAGCTGGGCATGGACGACGAGCGGGCCGAGGTGCTGCGCTTCGCCGGGATCCTGCACGACGTGGGCAAGCTGGGGGTGCCCACCAGGCTGCTGCGCAAGGACGGGCCGCTCACGCCCGAGGAGCGGCGGGTGATCGAACTGCACCCCGAGTACGGGCACGAGATGGTGCGCGGCATCGGCTTCCTGGGGGAGGCCCGGTCGGCGATCCTGCACCACCACGAACGGCTGGACGGGAGCGGATATCCGTACGGGCTGGTCGGCGGCCAGATCCCGGAGTTCGCCCGGGTCGTGGCGGTCGCCGACGCGTTCGACGCCATGACGTCCACCCGGTCCTACAGCAGGGCCCGGCCGGTCCCGGCGGCACTGGAGGAACTGCGGCGCTGCGCGGGGACCCAGTTCGACCCGGCGATGGTCGGGGCGCTGGTGCGCGCGCTGGAACGCCGGGGGTGGCATCCGACGGTGACGGCGGACGAGACGCCCGCCCCCGGGACCCACCCACCCGCTTCCGGGGTCCACTCGCCTGCCGTCGGGGCCAACTTGCCCGCCCCTGCGGCTCACCCAGCGGCATCCGGGGCTCACTCGCCTGTCTCCGGGGTCCACTCGCCTGCTGGCGGGGCCAACTTGCCCGCCCCTGCGGCTCACCCAGCGGCATCCGGGGCTCACTCGCCTGTCTCCGGGGTCCACTCGCCTGCCGGCGGGGCCAACTCGCCTGCTTCCGGGGCCAACTCGTCTGCCTCCGGGACCCACCCACCTGCCGTCGGGGCCAACTCGCCCGCCCCTGCGGCTCACCCAGCGGCATCCGGGGCTCACTCGCCTGTCTCCGGGGTCCACTCGCCCGCCGTCGGGGCCAACTCGCCCGCCCCCGAGGCTCACCCACCCGTACCCGGGACGCACGCACCCGCCTCCCTCGCGCACCGGGCGACTCCTGAGCCCGAGACACCCCCCGCGCACCGGGCGACCCCTGTACCCCAGACATCCCCAGCGCCCCAGGAATCTCCCGTGCCTCAGGCACCCCCCATGCCTCCCGCATCTCCCGCCTCCCAGGCTTCCCCCGCACCCAAGGCTTCTCCCGCCTCCCAGGCCTCCCTCGCACCCAAGGCTTCTCCCGCCTCCCAGGCCTCCCCCGCGCCCCACCACCCCGGAGCGCACCGATGATCCGGCCCGGGGGTGTCCGTCACCGGCCGTCCCGTGGTCACGGTCCCCGGTCCGGTCGCCGGCCGCGATTCCTCCACCCGCACCGACGCCGTGACCGCCACCGCACCGACCCCCATCCCGCGCACCGCCGCCAACCCTCGCCCCGCCTCCGGGCGCTCGGCCTCATGCACGCCTGTGCCGCCGTGCTCGCCGGGCTCTGCCTCGCGGTCACCCTCTGGCGAGGCATCGACGACCGCGGGGCCGCCCTCGCCTTCGGGCTCCTCGTCGCCGTCGGGGAGCTGACCCGGTGGAGCGGGCCGGAGGGCAGGCAGGCCGCGCCGCTGGCCGCCGCCGGAGCGTTGTCGTACGCGCTGCTCGGACCCAAGGCGGGGCACTTCGCGCCGCCGGGGGCCCTCGGCCCCGCCCCGACGGTGGACACCGCCGTCGATGTCGCGCGGATCGTCGCCGTGGTCTTCGCCGCGTCCCTGCTGGGCAGCGTGCCGCACCTCGCGCGCGGGCCGGGTCCGGCGCTCGACCAACTGGCGCGCCGGGTGCTGACCGTCGGATTCGCCGCCGTGTGCTTCCGGCCCCTCTACGGCAGCGGCGTCCTCTCGGGCCGGCCCGGCTGCTCCTATGTGCTGCTGCTGGTCGCGCTGCTCGCGCTCACCGCGCTCTGCGACGCGGTGCTCGCGGCCGCGGCGGCCCGTTCCCGCACCGGCTGGCCGTTCGGGCCGCTGCTGTGCGACGAACTGCGGGCCCTGCTCGGGATCGGGTCGGCGGTGTGCGCGACCGGGGTGGTGATGGCGCTCGCGGTCGCCGTGGCGGGACTGTGGGCACTGCCCGTGTTCTGCCTGCCCCTGCTGCTCGCCCAGGTGTCGCTGCGCCGGTACGCGGCCGTGCGCGCCACCTACCGGCAGACCATCGCCTCCCTCGCCCGCGCCACCGAGATAGCCGGCTGCACGCCCGCCGGGCACGCACGGCGCGTCGCCGCGCTCAGCCGGGCCGTCGGCCGGGACCTGGGACTGCCGGAGGCCGAACTGGACGTACTGGAGTACGCGGCCCTCATGCACGACATCGGACAGCTGAGCCTGGTGGACCCGGTGCCGGCGGGGGCCACCGCCGTGCTGCCCGCCGCCGAGCAGCGACGGATCGCGCTGCTCGGCGGGGCCGTCGTGCGGCAGACGGGCGTGGACGGGGCCGTGGCGGTGGTGGTGGAGCGGCAGGCCGACCCCTACCGGGAGCAGCCGCCGGCGGCCCGGATCGTGCGGGCCGTGAACGCGTACGAGGAGAAGGCGCGCGACGCGGGGCCCGGCGGCCCGCTCACGGCGCTGGAGGAACTACGGCTCGGGACGGCCGGGGAGTACGCGCCCGAGGTCGTCGAGGCACTGGCGCGAGTCCTGTCACGGGGCTGTCTGACCTTGCCCTCCTTGGGGTAACCCATGGGTAATGAGCGCCTCTCCAGCCCTACGTGGTTGGATGCGAGGGAGAGGGTGTCCGGGGGCACTGGCCAGCCCACCCCACGGAACTGGACCGGCAGGCGGGAATCGTGAGGATCTTCGGCAAGGGACGGCACCGGCCCTCCGCCTCCTGGCGGCAGGCCACCGATCGCGCGTTCACGCTGATCGGTGACGGCCGGTACGAGGACGCGGGCGCCCTGCTGACGCGGGCCGCCGATCTGGAGCCGTGGCTGTCCGAGTCCTGGTTCAACCTCGCCCTGCTGCACAAGTTCCGGCACGACTGGGAGCAGGCCCGCACGGCCGGCCTGCGGGCCGTCGCCCTGCTGGAGCGGGAGACCGGGGCGCCGGACTGGTGGAACGTCGGCATCGCCGCCACCGCCCTCCAGGACTGGCCGCTGGCCCGCCGGGCCTGGCAGGCCTACGGGCTGCAGGTGCCCGGGGGCGCCACCGCGGCCGGGGAGCCCGTCGGCATGGAGCTGGGCAGCGCGGCCGTACGGCTGTCGCCCGAGGGCGAGGCCGAGGTGGTGTGGGGGCGCAGGCTGGACCCCGCCCGGATCGAGGTGCTGTCCATCCCGCTGCCGTCCTCCGGGCGGCGCTGGGGCGAGGTCGTGCTGCACGACGGGGTGCCCCACGGGGAGCGGACCACGTCGGCCGGGCACTCCTACCCGGTGTTCGACGAGATCGAGCTGTGGGCGCCGTCGCCGGTGCCGACCTGGGTGGTCCTGCTGGAGGCGGCGACCGAGGCCGACCGGGACGCGCTGGAGCGGCTCGCGGCCGACGCCGGTTTCGCCGCGGAGGACTGGTCGTCGTCGGTCCGGCTGCTGTGCCGGATGTGCTCGGAGTCACGGATGCCGTCCGACGAGGGCGACGGGGTGCACCTCGACCCGCACGACCACAGCGAACCAGGTCACCCCGGGCCGCTCGGCCACCGCACCGACGGGCAGCTCTGGGTGCCCGAGCGGGAGTGCGGGGTGGCCGCCCCGGCCGCGCTGGTGCGCGGTCTGCTGGACGGCTGGGTCGCGGACAGCCCGGACTCACGGGACTGGCGTGACCTGGAGGAGGTCTGCTGAGCCGTCCCGGGACGTACGCCCCCGTAGGCTGTACCCGCAGAAATCTCAGGCTTGCAGGAAGGCGTATGTCGGTCATGGCGCAGCAGGACACCGATCAGCAGCACACGGGCGTGCTCCCCGTGGACGACGAGGGCTTCGTCATCGACACCGAGGAGGCGGAGGAGCGTGAGAGCGCCTGGCGCGAGCGCGGCACCTCCCGGCCGATCACCGTCGTCGGCAATCCGGTGCTGCACAAGGAGTGCCGGGACGTCACCGACTTCGGCGCCGAACTCCAGCAGCTCGTCGCGGACATGTTCGCCAGCCAGCGCACCGCCGAGGGCGTGGGCCTCGCCGCGAACCAGATCGGCGTCGACCAGAAGGTCTTCGTCTACGACTGCCCCGACGACGAGGGCGTCCGGCACGTCGGCGTGATCTGCAACCCCCAGCTCGTCGAGCTGCCCGCCGACCGGCGCAGTCTGGACGACAGCAACGAGGGCTGCCTGTCGGTGCCGACGGCGTACATGTCGCTGGCGCGCCCCGACTACGCCGAGGTGACCGGACAGGACGAGCTGGGCAACCCGGTCCGGGTGCGGGGCACCGGCTACTTCGCCCGGTGTCTCCAGCACGAGACCGACCACCTGTACGGCTACCTGTACATCGACCGTCTCTCCAAGCGGGACCGCAAGGACGCGCTGCGGCAGATGGCCGATGGCGAGCCGCGCTATCCGGTGGTGGCCAACGACTGAGCCGTTCGACGGCTTCCTCACGCCTGGCCGGGTTCTTCCCGGCCAGGCGTCGTGCGTATGCCCTCCGCCGGGCGACGCCATGCACCTGACGCCGTACGCCCGGGCAGTGATCCAGAACCAGTCATGCGGGAGAGGATTCTCGGCAGGTTGGGTAGGGAATTGAAGCAAATCCATTCCCAGAACGGTCAGTCGTGGTGCTGAATAGGAAGTGCGGGGATACGCAACAGCGCACGCCCGGCACGACGGGAGGGGTGTTGCGCCTACCGGCGGCTGAGAGGGGTAGTTCGTGCCTGCTTTCCTATACAGCACAACCCACGGCACCACACCGGCATCCGCGCCGAATGTGACCGTCGTCCCGCCCGCGCTCTGTCTTTCGATGGTCGAGGACGAGTTTCCCCGGCAACTCCATGAGTATTGGCCAAAGCTTCAGGAGCGCACCCGCACCTGGCTGCTGGAAAAGCGGCTCATGTCGGCCGACAAGGTGTCTGAATATGCCGACGGTCTTTGCTACACCGACCTCATGGCGGGGTACTACCTGGGCGCTCCCGACGACGTCCTGCAGGCCATCGCCGACTACAGCGCGTGGTTCTTCGTCTGGGACGACCGTCATGACCGCGACATCGTGCACGACCGGCCGGCCGGCTGGCGGCGGCTGAGGTTCCGGTTACACGCGGCCCTGGACTCCCCCGGGACCCATCTGGACCACGAGGATCCTCTGGTCGCGGGGTTCGCGGACAGCGTGGCCCGGCTGTACGCCTTCCTGTCCACCACCTGGAACACCCGGTTCGCCCGGCATTTCCACGAGGTGATCGAGGCGTACGACCGTGAATTCCGCAACCGCGCCCGCGGGATCGTCCCCACCGTCGACGACTATCTCGCGCTGCGCCGCCTCACCTTCGCACACCGGATATGGACGGATCTGCTGGAGCCGAGCGCGGGGTGCGAACTCCCGGACTTTGTGCGGAAGAATTCCGCCTATCGACGGGCGGCCCTGCTGAGCCAGGAATTCGCCGCCTGGTACAACGACCTCTGTTCCCTGCCGAAGGAAATCGCGGGAGCGGAGCTGCACAATCTCGGGATCAGTCTCATCACTCATGAGAAGCTGACCCTGGAAGAGGCGGTCGAGGAACTCAGACGGCGTGTCGAGGAATGCGTATCGGAATTCCTGACGGTCGAACAGGACGCCTTACGGTTCGCTGACGGACTCGCCGACGGCACGGTGCGGGGAAAAGAACTGAGCATCGCCGTGCGGGCCTGTCTCGGAAACATGCGGAACTGGTTCAGTTCCGTCTACTGGTTCCACCACGAGTCCGGCCGTTACATGGTCGAGAGCTGGGACGACCGGTCCACGCCCCCGTACGTCGACAACGAAGCGGCAGGTGAGAAATGACCGTCGAGTCCGTGAAACCCGAGGGGACCGAGGCGTTGGGGCTGCGCGAGCCGCCCCTGGCGGGGGGCGGTGTTCCGCTCCTCGGCCACGGCTGGCGACTGGTGCGCGATCCACTGGCGTTCATGGCGCGACTGCGCGACCACGGCGACGTCGTACGCCTCAAACTCGGCCCGAAGACGGTGTACGCCGTCACCACCCCCGCCCTCACCGGCGCGCTGGCGCTCAGCCCCGACTACAAGATCGACGGGCCGCTGTGGGAGTCGCTGGAAGGCCTGCTCGGCAAGGAGGGCGTCGCCACCGCCAACGGCCCCCGGCACCGGCGCCAGCGGCGCACCGTCCAGCCGGCCTTCCGGCTCGACGCGATCCCCGCCTACGGGCCGATCATGGAGGAGGAGGCGCACGCGCTGACCGTGCGCTGGCAGCCCGGCGACACCGTCGACGCCACCTCCGAGTCCTTCCGGGTCGCCGTGCGGATCGCCGCCCGGTGCCTGCTGCGCGGCGACTTCATGGACGAGCGCGCCGAGCGGCTGTGCGTCGCGCTCGCGACCGTCTTCCGCGGGATGTACCGCCGGATGGTGGTCCCGCTCGGACCGCTCTACCGGCTGCCGATTCCGGCCAACCGGGATTTCGACCGCGCGCTGGCCGATCTGCATCTCCTCGTCGACGAGATCGTGGCCGAGCGCCGGGCATCCGGTCAAAAGCCGGACGATTTGCTGACGGCATTGCTGGCGGCGAAGGACGAGAATGGCGACCCCATCGGGGAACAGGAGATCCACGACCAGGTCGTCGCGATCCTCACCCCGGGCAGCGAAACCGTCGCCTCCACGATCATGTGGCTGCTCCAGGTCCTCGCCGAACACCCCGAACACGCCGACAAGGTGCGGGCGGAGGTCGAATCCCTGACCGGCGGCCGCCCGGTCGGATTCGACGACGTCCGCAAACTCACGCACACCAACAATGTCGTCGTCGAGGCCATGAGGCTGCGCCCCGCGGTTTGGATTCTGACCCGGCGGGCGGTGACCGACACCGAACTCGGTGGCTATCGCATTCCGGCCGGTGCGGACATCGTCTACAGCCCCTACGCGATCCAGCGCGACGGCCGTTCCTACCGGGACAACCTGGAGTTCGACCCCGACCGCTGGCTGCCCGAGCGGGTCAAGGACGTGCCGAAGCACGCCATGAGCCCGTTCAGCACCGGCAACCGCAAATGCCCGAGCGACCACTTCTCGATGGCGCAGCTGACCCTGATCACGGCGGCGGTGGCGACGAAGTACCGCCTGGAGCAGGCGGCCGGTTCCGACGACACCACCCGGGTGGGCATCACGCTGCGTCCGCACCGGCTGCTGCTGCGGCCGGTGGCGCGGTGACGGTGGTGGGGGTGACGGGGCGGGGGTGACGGCGGCCGGCCGCGGTCAGGCGGCCACCGGGCCCCTGAACGTGCGCCGGTAGGCCTGGGGCGTGGTCCCCAGCGCCCGGACGAACTGGTGGCGCAGTGCCGCCGCGGTGCCGAACCCGGTGCGCCAGGCGATCGCGTCCATCGTCTCGTCCGTCGCCTCCAGCAGCCGCTGCGCCAGCAGCACCCGCTGGCGCAGGATCCAGCGGTAGGGAGTGGTCCCGGTCTCCTGCTGGAAGCGGCGGGCGAAGGTACGCGGAGACATGTGGGCGCGGGCGGCGAGCTGGTCGACGGTGACCTCCTCGTCGAGGTGCTGCTCCATCCACGCCAGCGTCTCGCCGACGGTGTCGCACGCGCTGCGCGGCAGCGGTCGCTCGATGTACTGGGCCTGACCGCCGTCCCGGTGCGGCGGCACCACCATCCGCCGGGCGATCTTGTTGGCGACCTCGGGCCCCTGCTCCTTGCGCACGATGTGCAGACAGGCGTCGATCCCGGCGGCGGTGCCCGCCGAGGTGATCACCGGGTCCTCGTCGACGTAGAGCACGTCCGGCTCGACGATCGCCCGCGGGTAGCGCCGGGAGAGCTCGGCCGCGTGCCGCCAGTGCGCGGTGCAGCGACGCCCGTCCAGCAGTCCGGCGGCACCGAGCACGAAGACCCCGGAGCACACGCTGAGCACCCGGGCGCCCCGGTCGACGGCCCGGCGCAGCGCCGTCAGCAGCTCGGGCGGGTGCTCACGCAGGACGGTGGCGTCGGAGGCGGGCACCGCGATCAGGTCGGCCTCCTCCAGCCGCTCCAGGCCGTGCTCGGTCGACACCGTGAACCCGGCGACATGGGTGCTGAGGGTCGGCCCCTCGGCCGAGGCGACGGCGTAGTCGTACACCGGCAGCCCCTCGTCGCTGCGGTCGATGCCGAACACCTCGCAGACCACGCCGAGTTCGAAGGGGTGCGCGCCGTCGAGCAGAACGGTCACCACGTTCTTCAGCATGCCGTCAGTGTGCAGCAGATCCCGCCCGGACGCTGGCAGGAATTCGAAGTTGTGCGGCAGTCCTGCCACTGTCAGGGGTGTTCGCGGCGTACGACAGTTACTTCATGAACACATTCACCGGATACGCCGCCCTCCTGGTCGCCCTCGTCCTCCTCGCCGGTCCGGCGCTCGCGTGGCTGCTGCGCGAGCGCCGGATCGACCGGGAGCTGAGGCCGCGGCAGGCTCAGAAGTCCTCGTCCAGGTCGACGGTGCCCTCCACCGCCACCTGGTACGCGGACGGGCGCCGCTCGAAGAAGTTGGTCAGCTCCTGAACCCCCTGGAGCTCCATGAAGGAGAAGGGGTTCTCCGAGCCGTACACCGGGGCGAAGCCGAGCCGGCTGAGCCGCTGGTCGGCGACGCACTCCAGGTACTGCCGCATCGATTCGGTGTTCATGCCCGGCAGGCCGTCACCGCACAGGTCGCGCGCGAACTGCAGCTCGGCCTCGACGGCCTCCCGGAGCATGTCGGTGACCTGCTGCCGCAGCTCGTCGTCGAAGAGCTCCGGCTCCTCCTTGCGGACGGTGTCGACCACGTCGAAGGCGAAGCTCATGTGCATCGTCTCGTCGCGGAACACCCAGTTGGTGCCGGTGGCCAGACCGTGCAGCAGACCCCGGCTGCGGAACCAGTAGACGTACGCGAAGGCGCCGTAGAAGAACAGGCCCTCGATGCACGCGGCGAAGCAGATCAGGTTGAGCAGGAAACGGCGGCGGTCGGCCTTGGTCTCCAGCCGGTCCAGCTTCTCGACCTCGTTGATCCACTTGAAGCAGAACCCGGCCTTCTCGCGGATGGAGGGGATGTTCTCCACGGCGTCGAACGCCGCCGCCCGGTCCTCCGGGTCGGGCAGGTAGGTGTCCAGCAGCGTCAGATAGAACTGGACGTGCACGGCCTCCTCGAACAGCTGGCGCGACAGGTACAGGCGCGCCTCCGGGGAGTTGATGTGCTTGTAGAGGGTCAGCACCAGGTTGTTCGCCACGATCGAGTCGCCCGTCGCGAAGAACGCGACCAGACGGCCGATCAGATGCTGCTCGGCCGGGGTCATCTTCGCGAGGTCGGACACGTCCGAGTGGAGGTCGACCTCCTCCACGGTCCAGGTGTTCTTGATGGCGTCCCGGTAGCGCTCGTAGAAGTCCGGGTAGCGCATCGGGCGCAGCGTCAGCTCGAAGCCCGGGTCGAGGAGGTTCTGGTTACGGGTGGAGCTCATTACTGGCAGGCCTCGCAGGACTCGGGGTTCTCAAGGGAGCAGGCGACGGCGTCGGGGTCGGCCGTCTGCTGGACGGGGACGGTGGCCTGGGCCTGGGCGGCCCGCGCGATCCGGGTCGCCGGACGCGAACGCAGGTAGTACGTCGTCTTCAGGCCCGACTTCCAGGCGTACGCGTACATCGAGGAGAGCTTGCCGATGGTCGGCGTCTCCAGGAACAGGTTCAGGGACTGCGCCTGGTCCAGGTACGGGGTGCGGGCCGCGGCCATGTCGATCAGGCCGCGCTGCGGGATCTCCCACGCCGTGCGGTACAGCGCCCGCACGTCGGCCGGGATCCACGCGAAGTCCTGCACCGAGCCGCTGGAGTCGCGCAGCGCCTCCCGGGTGCGGGCGTCCCACACGCCGAGCTCCTTGAGGTCCTGCACGAGGTAGGAGTTGACCTGGAGGAACTCGCCGGACAGCGTCTCGCGCTTGAACAGGTTGGAGACCTGCGGCTCGATGCACTCGTACACGCCCGCGATGGACGCGATCGTGGCGGTCGGCGCGATCGCCAGGAGCAGCGAGTTGCGCATCCCGGTGGTGGCGATGCGTGCCCGCAGGGCCGCCCAGCGCTCCGGCCAGGTGAGCTCGACGTCGTAGTGGTCGGGGTGCAGGACGCCCCGGGCGGTACGGGTCTTCTCCCAGGCCGGCAGCGGGCCGTTGCGCTCGGCGAGGTCGGCGGAGGCCTCGTACGCGGCGAGCATGATCCGCTCGGCGAGACGGGTGGACAGTTCCCTGGCCGCCGGGGAGTCGAAGGGCAGCCGCAGCTTGAAGAAGACGTCCTGGAGGCCCATCGCGCCGAGGCCCACGGGACGCCACTTCGCGTTGGAACGGCCCGCCTGCTCGGTCGGGTAGAAGTTGATGTCGACCACGCGGTCGAGGAAGGTGACGGCGGTGCGGACGGTCTCGTCCAGCCGCTCCCAGTCGATGCCGCCGTCGACGACGAAGGCGCCGAGGTTGACCGAGCCCAGGTTGCAGACCGCCGTCTCGCCGTCGTTCGTGACCTCCAGGATCTCCGTGCAGAGGTTGGAGGAGTGGACGACGTGCCCCGGCTCGGCCGTCTGGTTGGCGGTGCGGTTGGCGGCGTCCTTGAAGGTCATCCAGCCGTTGCCGGTCTGCGCGAGGGTGCGCATCATGCGGCCGTACAGATCGCGGGCGGGGATCGTCTTCTTCGCCAGGCCCGCCGCCTCCGCCGCGCGGTAGGCCGCGTCGAACTCCTCGCCCCACAGGTCGACCAGCTCGGGCACGTCGGAGGGGGAGAACAGGGACCACTGCGCGTCGGCGTTCACGCGGCGCATGAACTCGTCCGGGATCCAGTGCGCGAGGTTGAGGTTGTGCGTACGGCGGGCGTCCTCGCCGGTGTTGTCGCGCAGCTCCAGGAACTCCTCGATGTCGGAGTGCCAGGTCTCCAGGTAGACCGCGGCGGCGCCCTTGCGCCGGCCGCCCTGGTTCACCGCGGCGACCGAGGCGTCGAGGGTCTTCAGGAACGGGACGATGCCGTTGGAGTGCCCGTTGGTGCCGCGGATCAGCGAACCGCGCGAACGGATCCGGGAGTACGACAGACCGATGCCGCCGGCGTGCTTGGAGAGCCGGGCGACCTGGTGGTAGCGGTCGTAGAGGGAGTCCAGCTCGTCCAGCGGGGAGTCGAGGAGGTAGCAGGACGACATCTGGGGGTGCCGCGTACCGGAGTTGAAGAGCGTGGGGGAGGACGGCAGGTAGTCCAGGCGGCTCATCAGCCGGTAGAGCGCGGCGACCTCGTCCACCGAGCGCACGGAGTCGTCCTCGGCGAGGCCGGCGGCGACCCGCAGCATGAAGTGCTGGGGTGTCTCGATCACCTGACGGGTGATCGGGTGCCGGAGCAGGTAGCGGCTGTGCAGGGTGCGCAGACCGAAGTAGCCGAACCGGTCGTCGCCCTCGGTGTCGACGAGCGCGTCGAGGCGGGCGGCGTGGATGCGGGTGAACTCCGCCGTGCGGTCGGCGATGAGGCCTTCCCGGTGCCCGACGGCGACGGACTCGGTGAACGTCGTCACGCCCTGCGAGGCGGCTTCCGCGGCGATGCTGATGGTCAACAGCCGGGCGGCCAGCCGCGAGTAGGCGGGATCGTCGGAGATGAGCCCCGCGGCCGCCTCCGTGGCCAGCTCGCGCAGCTCCGTCTCGTCCGCCCGCGCGGACCGGCCGCGCAGCGCGGCGGCGGCGACCCGGCCGGGGTCGGCGTCGGGGAGGTCGGAGGTCAGCTCGGTCAGGGTCCGCAGCAATGCGGCACCGGGACCGTCGGTCTCCCTCGCCGGGGTGGCTGAAGCCGGATCGGCTGGCGCGATGGTCACTTGGGGCTCTCCCTCGCTCGGCAGGGGGCCTCACGGAGGGCAGGGGGCGGCACACGAGCGCACGGGGCGTCGCGTCCACCGGTCCATTCCGCGAGACCCGGACGTCAAGGCACCCGGACCGGACGGCCGGGCGCGCGGTCGGCAGGTCCTCGGACTGGACGCGTGGACGCCCGCCGTAGGGCGGACAGGCACGGGTACACCGTTGCGGGACAGTTCCGGATTCGCACCGGATTCCCCTGCGGCGACAGCGAGCATGAGCATACATCTTGTGCCGGGCTGCGGTGCCACCCCCAGATGTTGTGTCACATCGGCTTCGGAGCGTGTCAGTCGGGCTCGTCGAGGACGGCGGCCGGAGGCCCGGGCGCGGGCGCGTGCGGGCTCCTCGCGGGCGCCGGACGGGGGCGTGGCGCGGCTGTCCTGCGAGCGCCGGACGGGCCCGTGGCGGGGCTTCCCCCGGGCGCCGGACGGCGGGCGGCGGGCGCCGGACGGGGCGGAGGCCGGGGACGCGAAGGGGCGGCGGGGCCTTGTTGCCCCGCCGCCCCTCGCCCCCGCCGGTGAATCCGGCGGGGAAGTGGTTCAGTGTCCTGCTCCGGTGCCGGCGTGCGGCTCCCGACGCGTCGGCGTCAGTGCGCCGATCCGGCCGTGGCAGGCGGCAGTTCCACCTGTACGCCCGGGTCGCCGGCGTCCGCCGTGTAGTCCTGCGGGCTGGTCTCGTCGACGCCCTCGGGCGCCTTGAGGGCCTTCAGGACGAAGGTGAGGACCACCGTGACGGCCACGTTGAGCACGAACGCCGTCAGGCCGATGTAGCCGATCTCGCCGATGCCGGGGATCTCCTTCGAGCTGCCGCCGAAGTGCTTCTGGGTCGGCGAGGCCACCCCGTACGCGGCGAGCGTGCCGTACACCATGCCCACGGCCCAGCCCGCCAGCAGTGCCCAGCGGTGGAACCAGCGGGTGAACAGGCCGCCGACCAGGGCCGGGAAGGTCTGCAGGATCCAGATGCCGCCGAGCAGCTGGAAGTTGATCGCGACCGTCTTGTCCATGGTGAGGACGAAGACGAGGGCACCGACCTTCACCAGCAGCGACACCAGCTTGGAGACCTGGGTCTCCTGCTTCGGGGTCGCGTCGGGCTTGATGAAGTCCTTGTAGATGTTGCGGGTGAAGAGGTTCGCGGCAGCGATCGACATGATGGCCGCGGGGACCAGGGCGCCGATGCCGATGGCGGCGAACGCCACGCCCGCGAACCAGTCCGGGAACATGTTCTCGAAGAGCTGGGGGATCGCCAGCTGGCCGTTGGTCACCTTCACCCCGGCCGCGATCGCCATGAAGCCGAGCAGGGCGAGCAGGCCCAGCATCAGCGAGTACAGCGGGAGGATCGTGGTGTTGCGGCGGATCACGTCGCGACTGCGACTGGACAGCGTCGCCGTGATCGAGTGCGGGTACATGAACAGCGCGAGCGCCGAGCCGAGCGCCAGGGTGGCGTACGTCCACTGGCCCGCCTCGGGGGGTACGAGCCCGCCCGCACCGGCCGCCGTGTACTTGTCGCCGGCCGCCTTGAAGATCTCGTCGAAGCCGCCCAGCTTGATCGGGATGTAGATGATGG
Organism: Streptomyces sp. NPDC001443; assembly: GCF_053597355.1. Lineage (NCBI taxonomy): Bacteria > Bacillati > Actinomycetota > Actinomycetes > Kitasatosporales > Streptomycetaceae > Streptomyces > Streptomyces sp. NPDC001443. Next base: position 102,416 of record NZ_JBSFIA010000003.1, on the reverse strand, counting down.
CCACCGCGATCACGATGTAGATCAGGGTGTCCTTCACGAACGCGATCAGGGCGGGCGCGCGCAGCCCCGAGGAGTAGGTGTAGGCGGCCAGCACGGCGAACGCGATCAGCAGCGGCAGGTCCTTCACGAACCAGTTGCTGTTCTCGCCGCCGCCGACGCCCATCACGTCCAGCACGGCCTGGATGCCGACGAGCTGGAGCGCGATGTACGGCATGGTGGCCAGGATTCCGGTGACGGCCACGGCCAGGGACAGGCCCTTGGAGCCGAAGCGGCCGCGGACGAAGTCCGAGGTGGTGACGTACCCGTGCCGATGGGACACCGACCACAGCCGGGGCAGGAAGGTGAAGATCAGCGGATACACCAGGATCGTGTACGGCACCGCGAAGAAGCCCGCGGCACCCGCCGCGTAGACCGCGGCCGGCACGGCGACGAAGGTGTACGCCGTGTACAGGTCGCCGCCGAGCAGGAACCAGGTGATCCAGGTACCGAAGGAGCGGCCGCCCAGACCCCATTCGTCGAGGGTGTGCTCGTTGTCGGCCCGGCGCCAGCGCGCGGCCAGGAAGCCCAGGACCGTGACGGCCAGGAAGAAGAAGACGAAGACGCCGAGCGCGACGCCGTTGACCCCGTCCTTCACTGCGACGCACCCCCCTTCCGGGCGGCGCGGGCGCGCTGGTCGCGCTGCCACAGCCGGTAGGCGGTCATCGTCAGAGCCGTGGAGAGCAGCACCCACAGCATCTGGTACCAGTAGAAGAACGGGATCCCGATGAACGTCGGATCCGTCTTGGCGTAGGAACCGACCCACAGCATCGCCACGAAGGGCGCGACGAGGCAGAGGCCGATGACGGCGCGCACGGGCGTCATCACCGGCTCCCGGGTCACTTCTGGGGCATCTGACATCTGGCGTTCCGTCCCCTCGTAGATCGCCTATGACGCGCAGGCAATCTAGGTCACGGTGTCACGGGAACGGAACCCCTTGTTCGCACAACACGCGCACCACGGGGGCGCGATGGGTGCGCGAAGGCCCCGGTGGCGACGTGCCCCGGGGCCTTCCCCGTCTGTCGGCCGGGTCAGTCCTGCGGGCGCTTGAGCCGCGCGACGAACTTGTACCGGTCCCCCCGGTAGACCGAGCGCACCCACTCCACCGGCCGGCCGTTCTTGTCCAGCGAGTGCCGGGACAGCATCAGCATGGGCAGGCCGACGTCGGTGCCGAGCAGGCCCGCCTCGCGCGGGGTGGCCAGCGAGGTCTCGATGGTCTCCTCGGCCTCCGCGAGGTGCACGTCGTAGACCTCGGCGAGGGCGGTGTAGAGGGAGGTGTACTTCACCAGCGACCTGCGCAGCGCCGGGAAGCGCTTCGCGGACAGGTGGGTGGTCTCGATGGCCATCGGCTCGGCGTTGGCCATGCGCAGCCGCTCGATGCGCAGCACGCGGCCGCCCGCGGTGATGTCGAGCAGGCCGGCGAGGGTGTCGTCGGCGGTGATGTACCCGATGTCCAGGAGCTGCGAGGTGGGCTCGAGGCCCTGGGCGCGCATGTCCTCGGTGTACGAGGTGAGTTGGAGCGCCTGCGAGACCTTCGGCTTGGCGACGAAGGTGCCCTTGCCCTGGATGCGTTCGAGGCGGCCCTCGACGACGAGTTCCTGGAGCGCCTGGCGGACGGTGGTGCGCGAGGTGTCGAACTCGGCCGCCAGGGTCCGCTCGGGCGGCACCGGGGTGCCGGGCGACTGGGTCTCCGTCATGTCCAGCAGGTGCTTCTTCAAGCGGTAGTACTTGGGCACGCGCGCGGTACGGACGGTCGCCCCACCCTCGTTCTCCGCACTGCTGACGTCGGTGCTCATGCTCCGCCTTCCCGGCTTCCGCCGCCGAAGCGACCGACATGTCCGTCGGCCACGGCTCACATCGTGGCACGGCTTCGTGTGCGTGGTATCCCCTGTGGATGACCTCGCACGCTCCGTGATCCCCTCTGTATACCGTCGAGCCTCTGGTTGGTCTAGTCCAAGGTACTGCTGTGGGGGATGTGGTCCCGGGGAACCGGGGCGTCCGTTCTGGTGCCTTGCGAAATGAAAAGTCCCTGCATATCGCGGTCACGTAACGGACGACTCGACCCCGCTCGAACACCCTTGACAGCCCTATTGGTCTGGGCCAAGCTCCCGCTTACTGGTCTACACCATTGGTCCAGTCCCGGCCCCACGGGCGGTACGGCGCGTTGACGGTCACCGCGGGGAGGCAGGGGGGTTTGTGGCATCCCTGAGGAGGGTGGCGTGAAGCGCAAGCTGGTAGCCGCGATCGGTATCGCGGGCATGATCTTCTCCGTCGCGGCGTGCGGTGGCAAGGACGACGACAAGGCCGCAGCGGACGGCAACAAGGGCCAGACCCTCACCGTGTGGGTCATGGACGGCTCCGCGCCGGACCAGTGGCAGAAGGACGTGGCCGCCGCCTTCGAGAAGAAGACGCAGGCGAAGGTCAAGTTCGAGGTCCAGCAGTGGAACGGCATCCAGCAGAAGCTGACCACGGCGCTGTCGGAGGAGAACCCGCCGGACGTCTTCGAGATCGGCAACACCCAGACGCCCGCCTACGCCAAGACCGGCGGCCTGGCCGAGCTCGCCGACCTCAAGAGCTCCATCGGCGCCGACTGGACCGCGGCGCTGAACAACTCCTCGGTCTTCGAGAACAAGCAGTACGCGGCGCCCTGGTACTTCGCCAACCGCGTCGTGATCTACAACAAGAAGGTCTGGGCCGACGCCGGCATCAAGGACACGCCCAAGACGCGTGACGAGTTCTACGCCGACCTCAAGCAGATCGGCTCCAAGACCAAGGCCGAGCCGATCTACCTGCCGGGCCAGAACTGGTACCACTTCGTCGGCCTGACCATCGGCGAGGGCGCCGAGCTGGTCAAGAAGGACGGCGACAAGTACGTCTCCAACCTGGCCGACCCGAAGGTCGCCGCCGCCATGGAGACCTACAAGAAGTTCCAGGCGCTGTCCAAGGCGCCCAAGGACAAGGACGAGGCCACCCCGCAGCAGGGCGAGGTCTTCGGCAAGGGCAACGTCGGCGCGATCATCGGCATGGGCTGGGAGGCCGGCACCGCGATCAAGGCCAACCCGGCCATCGAGAAGGAGATCGGCTACTTCACCATCCCCGGTGCCACGGCCGGCAAGCCCGAGGGTGTCTTCCTCGGCGGCTCCAACCTCGCCGTCGCGGCGGGCAGCAAGAAGCAGGAGCTCGCCAAGGAGTTCCTGAAGATCGCCCTGTCCGACCAGTACGAGGGCGAGCTGGCCAAGATCAACGGCGTCATCCCGAACAAGGAGTCGCTGCAGAGCAACCTGTCGGGCAACGCCGCCGCCGAGGCCGCCGCGCCGGCCGCCGCGGGCGGTGGCACCACGCCGCTGATCCCGGAGTGGGCCGCGGTCGAGAACGCGCCCAACCCGGTCAAGGCCTTCATGACGGCCGTGCTGAACGGCAAGTCCCCGGCCGAGGCCGCCAAGCAGGTCGAGGGCGACTTCAACAAGCGCCTGGCGCAGCAGCAGTAACGCTCCGCAGGAGGCGGGGGCCGTCCTTCCGACGGCCCCCGCCCTGGCGTCGACCCGGTCGAGAGAAGAGATGGCGAGCATGACCGTGCAGACCGAACGGCCGCCCTCCGGTCCGGCGGACGTCCGCAAGTCGGACGACGGACCCGGCAGGCCCCAACCAAGAGCCGCCGAGCGCACCGGCGCGCTCGCCCCGTACCTCCTGCTGCTGCCGGCCTGCGCGGCCACCGTGCTGCTGCTCGGCTGGCCGCTGCTGAAGGACCTGCTGCTGTCGTTCCAGAACCTCAACATGGGACAGCTGATCCAGCATGTCACCGAGTGGAACGGCATCGACAACTACAAGGCAGCCCTCACCGGCGAGGACTTCTGGCGCGTCACCCTGCGCACCCTGCTGTTCACGGCCGTCAACGTCGTCCTGATCATGCTGCTGGGCACGCTGGTCGGCCTTCTGCTCGCCCGCCTCGGCAAGCGGATGCGGGTGACCCTGATGATCGGCCTGGTGCTGGCCTGGGCGATGCCCGTGGTCGCCGCGACCACCGTCTACCAGTGGCTGTTCGCCCAGCGCTTCGGTGTCGTCAACTGGGTGCTGGACAAGCTCGGCTGGCACTCCATGGCCGACTACAGCTGGACCAGCGACCAGTTCTCGACCTTCTTCGTGGTCACGCTGCTGATCGTCTGGCAGTCCATACCGTTCGTCGCGATCAACCTGTACGCGGCCACCACCACCATCCCCGGTGAGCTGTACGAGGCGGCGGCCCTCGACGGCGCCGGCGTGTGGAAGAGCTTCACCACGGTCACCCTGCCGTTCCTGCGGCCCTTCCTCTACGCGACCACGTTCCTGGAGATCATCTGGGTCTTCAAGGCGTTCGTGCAGGTCTTCACCATCAACGGCGGCGGCCCCGACCGGCTCACCGAGACCCTTCCCGTCTACGCCTACATCGAGGGCGTCGGCAACCAGCACTACGGCATGGGCGCGGCGATCGCCGTGCTGACCATCCTGATCCTGCTCGGCGTCACCGCCTACTACCTGCGGATCGTGCTCAAGCAGGACGATGAAGAGGGGGCCGAGCTGTGAAGCGCTCGCTCATTGGCCGCGTATGGCCCAACGTCACGGCCGCCGTCCTGTTCGTCGGCTTCGTCTTCCCCGTGTACTGGATGTTCGCCACGGCCTTCAAGCCGACCGGCGACATCATCTCGGAGGACCCGGTCTGGTTCCCGACCGACGTCACGTTCGAGCACTTCAAGAAGGCGACCGGCGTCGACCACTTCTGGACCTATGTCGGCAACTCCCTGGTCGTCACGGTCCTCGCGGTCGTGTTCTCGCTGGTCATCGCACTCGTCTCGGCCTTCGCGCTGGCACGGATGCGGTTCCGGGGCCGGCGCGGCTTCATCATCGGCTTCATGCTGGCGCAGATGGCCCCCTGGGAGGTCATGGTCATCGCGATGTACATGATCGTGCGCGACGCGTCGATGCTGAACAGCCTCGTCCCGCTGACGGTCTTCTACATGATGATGATCCTGCCCTTCACCGTCCTGACGCTGCGCGGCTTCGTCGCCGCGGTGCCCAGGGAGCTGGAGGAGGCGGCCATGGTCGACGGCTGCACCCGCGGCCAGGCCTTCCGCCGGGTCATCCTGCCGCTGCTCGCCCCGGGCCTGATGTCCACCTCGCTGTTCGGCTTCATCACCGCCTGGAACGAGTTCCCGCTCGTCCTGGTCCTCAACAAGGAGGCCGAGTCCCAGACGCTCCCGCTGTGGCTGTCCAGCTTCCAGACCGCCTTCGGCGACGACTGGGGCGCGACCATGGCCGCGTCCTCGCTCTTCGCCGTACCGATCCTGATCCTCTTCGTCTTCCTCCAGCGCAGGGCCGTCAGCGGCCTGACCGCCGGAGCCGTGAAGGGATAACCCCGTCCGATGACGACATTCGCCAGCGGCACCGACACGCTGACCCGCGACGCGCTGACGGTCCTCCAGCCCGGCTTCACCGGCACCACGGCCCCCGACTGGCTGCTGCGCCGCCTCGGTGAGGGCCTCGCCTCCGTCGGCCTCTTCGGCCGCAACATCGCCTCGCCCGAGCAGCTCGCCGTCCTGACCGCGCAGCTGCGCGCCGAGCGTGACGACGTGCTCGTCGCGATCGACGAGGAGGGCGGCGACGTCACGCGCCTGGAGGTGCGCACCGGTTCCAGCTTCCCCGGCAACCACGCCCTCGGCGCGGTGGACGACGTCGAGCTGACCCGGGAGGTGGCCTTCGAGCTGGGCCGACGGCTCGCGGACTGCGGCGTCAACCTGAACTGGGCACCCTCCGCGGACGTCAATTCCAACCCCGCGAACCCGGTCATCGGGGTCCGTTCGTTCGGCGCCGACACCGCGCTGACCGCCCGGCACACGGCCGCCTACGTCACCGGGCTCCAGTCGGCGGGCGTCGCCGCCTGCACCAAGCACTTCCCGGGCCACGGTGACACGGCCGTCGACTCCCACCACGCGCTGCCCCGCATCGACGTGGACGCCGACGTGCTCGCCGAGCGCGAACTGGTCCCGTTCCGCGCGGCGATCGCCGCCGGCACCCGGGCGGTCATGAGCGCCCACATCCTGGTCCCCGCCCTGGACCCGGAGCACCCGGCGACGCTGTCCCGCCGCATCCTCACCGGACTGCTGCGCGGCGAACTCGGCTACGACGGGCTGATCGTCACCGACGGCATGGAGATGCAGGCCATCGCCGCCACCTACGGCATCGAGCGCGGCAGCGTCCTCGCCGTCGCGGCCGGAGCCGACGCGATCTGCGTGGGCGGCGGCCTGGCCGACGACGAGACGGTACGACGGCTGCGCGACGCCCTCGTCGGCGCCGTACGCTCGGGCGAGTTGTCCGAGGAGCGGCTGGCGGACGCGGCGCGGCGGGTGCGCGAGCTGGCCCGCTGGACCGCCACGACCGACGTGCGCACCCACGAGGTCCGCTCCGACGTGGGGCTCGTGGCCGCCCGGCGCGCCCTCACGGTGACCGGCGCCGACACCTACGCGCCGCCCGTCGAGGCCCCGTACGTGGCCGCCTTCACCCCGGTCGCGAACATCGCCGTCGGCGACGAGACCCCCTGGGGGGTGGCCGCCGAACTCGCCGGTCTGCTGCCGGGGACGCGGACGGGCAGCTTCACCGGCGCGGACGCAGGTCCCGCGGCGCTGGCGGCGGCGGGGGAGCGGCGGATCGTCGCCGTCGTCCGCGACGAGCACCGCCACCCCTGGATGGCGACGGCGCTCGACACCCTGCTGGCGGCCCGCCCCGACACGATCGTGGTCGAGATGGGCGTACCCCAGTCCGTGCCCCGCGGCGCCCTGCACATCGCCACCCACGGCGCGGCCCGGGTGTGCGGACGGGCGGCGGCGGAGGTCGTCGCCGGCCGTTAGGGACGCTTCCACGACGAAGGCGCCGGGCCCCTTTCGAGGGGCCCGGCGCCTTCGTCGTGTCCGCGGGATCCGGTCAGATCCCCTGCCAGTGCGGCTTGTCGGCGTAGGTCTGCCGGAAGTAGGGCGCGAGCTTGAGCTTCGAGGCCGCGGCCTCGTCGACGACGACCGTGGCGTGCGGGTGGAGCTGGAGCGCCGAGGCCGGGCACACCGCCGCCACCGGTCCTTCCACGGTCGCGGCGACCGCGTCCGCCTTGCCCTCACCGGTGGCGAGCAGCACCAGGTGCCGTGCCTCCAGGATGGTGCCGATGCCCTGGGTGATGACGTGGTGGGGTACCTGCTCGATGTCGCCGTCGAAGAAGCGCGCGTTGTCCACGCGGGTCTGCTGGGTCAGCGTCTTGATGCGCGTGCGCGAGGCGAGCGAGGAGCAGGGCTCGTTGAATCCGATGTGCCCGTCGGTCCCGATGCCGAGCAGCTGGAGGTCCACACCGCCGGCCTCGGCCAGCGACCGGTCGTACGCCTCACAGGCCGCCGGTACGTCCTCGGCCGTGCCGTCGGGCCCCAGGAACGCCGGCATCCCGATGCCGAGCGGCTCCAGCACCTCGCGGCGCAGCACCGAGCGGTAGGACTCCGGGTGGTCGGCGGGCAGCCCCACGTACTCGTCGAGCTGGGCGATGCGCGCCCGTGAGACCTCCACGGCGCCGGAGCGCACCTTCGCCGTCAACGCCTGGTAGACGGGCAGCGGGGTCGAGCCGGTGGCCACGCCGAGCAGCGCGTCGGGCTTGCGCCGCAGCAGCCGCGCCATGGCCTCGGCGATGAGCTCGCCGCCCGACTCGGCGTCCGGAACGATGACAACTTCCACGTGGGCCTGCCGTTCTGGAGAAAGCTGGAGAAGGGGCTGGAAGGACTATGTGGTTTAGACCAATCTAGCAGAGCGGACTCTTGTCTCCCAGGCTACGGATCCGCCGGGGCGCCGGGGTCGCGCTCGCCCGGTGTGCCTCGGCGGTGGCCCAGGGTGAGCCCCGGCGGCCGCGGGGCGGGGCGAGCCGGGCGGAACCGGAGGCAGTCGCGGAAATTGCCATGAACATCTGGTCCCGCCGGTGACCCCGGCGGGCTAGGCTGCGTGGCGTCGGCTGCGAATCGCCGTCAACAAGCGACCTCCGACGCATGGACAGGCCAAGTGGTCTAGTCCAGAATGCTGGGGACGGTCGACAACACAACGAGCCTCCGTTCTCCCCGCACAGGAGAGCGGACCGAGGATCCGGTGCTCTCTGCCCTGACTGCCCCGGCTCCTCATCCTTCGGCCGAACGGGACCGCACACCCCGTGGCCGGATATTGCTCCGGGCTGCGGTGCCGACGGAGGGCTGAGGGTCCCTCCCAGGCGCCGCGGCCCGCGGGTGTTCCAGGACGGGGACGGACCGGCTGTTTTACGGCTGGTTCGGACCGGCGGGTACGCTCGCACACGTGCCCTCCATGAACGAACTCGTACGCCAGCACACGGCCCTCGACGACTCCGACCTCGAGTGGCTCCACCTGCTGGTCTCGGAGTGGCAGTTGCTCTCCGACCTCTCCTTCGCCGACCTGGTCCTGTGGGTGCCCACCCGCGACGGCGCCCGGTACGTCTCCGTCGCCCAGATGCGGCCCAACACCGGCCCCACCTCCTACCAGGACGACATGGTCGGCCACCTCGTCCCGCGCGGGCGCCGCCCCATGCTGGACGCGGCCCTGGACGAGGGCCGGATCGTGCGCGAGGGCGACCCGGAGTGGCGCGAGGAGGTCCCGGTCCGGGTCGAGTCGATCCCCGTACGGCGCGAGGGGCGCGTCCTCGGCGTGATCGCCCGCAACACCAACCTGCTCACCGTGCGCACCCCGAGCCGCCTGGAGCTCACCTATCTCCAGAGCGCCTCGGACCTGGCGCAGATGATCGCCGCGGGCGCCTTCCCGTTCCCCGGCCAGCAGGTCGACATGGACGCCTCGCCGCGTGTCGGCGACGGGCTGATCCGCCTCGACGCGGACGGCATCGTGCAGTACTCGTCCCCCAACGGGCTGTCCGCCTACCACCGGATGGGCCTCGCCTCGGACCTCGTCGGCCAGCACCTGGGCCAGCTCACCGCCGAACTCGCCCCGACCCGGGGCCCGGTGGACGAGGCGCTGGCCAAGGTCGCCAGCGGCTGGGCGCCGCGCGAGTTCGAGATCGAGGCCAACGACGGGGTGATCCAGTTCCGAGCGATCCCGCTCAAGCCCAAGGGCACCCGCATCGGTTCGCTGGTACTGCTGCGGGACGTCACCGAACTGCGCCGCCGCGAGCGGGAACTGATCACCAAGGACGCGACCATCCGGGAGATCCACCACCGGGTGAAGAACAACCTCCAGACGGTGGCCGCGCTGTTGCGGCTCCAGGCGCGGCGCATCGACTCCGAGCGCGGTCGCGAGGCGTTGGAGGAGGCCGTGCGCCGGGTGGGCTCGATCGCGATCGTGCACGAGACGCTCTCCCAGAACCTCGACGAACGGGTGGAGTTCGACGAGATCGCCGACCGGGTCCTCGCGATGGTCGCGGAGATCTCCCCGGGCAAGGTCACCGGCCGGCGCACCGGCCGGTTCGGCATCCTGGACGCGGAGGTCGCCACCCCGCTGTCGATGGTGCTGACGGAAATCCTCCAGAACGCCCTCGAACACGGCTTCCGCGAGGGCGACACGGGCACGGTCGAGGTCTCCGCGGTCCGCGGCGGGACGACGAAGGAGGGCCGACTGCTCGTCACCGTCCAGGACGACGGCGTCGGTCTGCCCGAGGGCTTCGACCCGCACCGCTCGGGCAACCTCGGCCTCCAGATCGTACGGACGCTGGTGGAGGGGGAGTTGGGCGGCAGCTTCGACATGGTCAGGGCACCGGAGCGCGGCACCCAGGTGATCCTGGACATTCCGGTCAGTGCGCAGAAGTAGGCACCTTCGCCCGGACAGCATTGAGCCCCGGACCACCAAGTGATCCGGGGCTGAAGCTCGTTGCTGCTTTTTACTGCTAAGCGCATCGGGGGTACTGCGCGCTGCGGCTCGGGGGCGGGAGTTGCGTACTCGCTGTACGCGCCGCCAAGCTCAGGCTGTTAGCGGGGTGGGTGAGGTCAGGCGGAGGCCTGACGAGCCCGGTTGCGGGCGGCGCGGCGCTTCATTGCGCGACGCTCGTCCTCGCTGAGGCCACCCCAGACGCCGGAGTCCTGGCCGGACTCGAGCGCCCACTGCAGACACTGATCCATAACGGGGCAGCGACGGCAGACGGCCTTGGCTTCCTCGATCTGCAGCAGCGCAGGACCGGTGTTGCCGATGGGGAAGAAGAGCTCGGGGTCTTCCTCGCGGCAAACGGCGTTGTGACGCCAGTCCATGGCTGCTACCTCTCCTTGGTATTACATGCAAGTTGCTTGTGAATGTGAACGCTTTCACGAATCCCTCAACAAGTGAAGGGCCACCCGCCAGGTTCCCTGGCGTGGTCCTTGTGTAGAGGGGTTCCGGTGATCTGTGGAGGCCGGTGTTGCGGGCCGTCCCGATCGCCAGGAAGAGACTCGCAAACCTCGACGGCGGATACAACCCCTTCTGAAAAGTTTTTTTTGATTCCTCGGTGTCGACTAGGTCACAGCCGTACTTCCATGGGGTGGATCCTGGCCTAAACGTTCGAGTGAAAGGACTTTGGCCCGTTCCGCTCACACAATCACACGCAGTGCACGGCGAACGCCTGTGAACGTCACGCTCGTACGCAGTCCCAGGTGGTCGCCGTCCATCTGGAGGGGCAGTGGCACCTTCGAATGCAAGGTGAACTGGTCAAGGTCGTGCAGTGAGGTCGCATGCCTGCCATGGGGTCCCCGCTCCGGGGACGAAGTGAGCAACTGCGTGCCATACCGGGCAACCGCCGCCGTGGACAGTCGGCTGAGACCGAGTACGTCGAGACCTTTATCGAACGAGGCCTTAGGCGACGTGTACATCGGGCGATTGCCGAGATACGTCCAGGGGGACGTGTTCGAGACTATGGCGACCACCAGATCGGCGACCGTGTCCTCACCGGGCCGATCCACCGAGATCGTGCCGCGTCGCCGGTGCTGCTCCCCCAGGAACTGCCGGACGACCTGACGAACGTACAGCGCGTGCGTCGACTTCATGCCGCGCTCGCGCTGCTGCTCGACCCGGCCGACCACGCCCGCGTCGAAACCCAGGCCCGCGTTGAAGGTGAACCAGCGGGACGGCACGGACTCGTCGTCCGTGCCGGGCGTACCGGAGGTGAGGCCGAGGCCGACCGTGCGCTCTCGGCCCTCGCGCAGGGCGTCCAGCAGGGCGCCGGTCGCCTCGACGGCGTCGTTCGGCAGTCCCAGGGCGCGGGCGAAGACATTGGTGGAGCCACCGGGGACCACCGCGAGGCCGGGCAGCCGGTCCGGGTCGGGGCCGGAGTGCAGCAGGCCGTTGACGACCTCGTTGACCGTGCCGTCGCCGCCGAGCGCCACGACCATCTCGACCTCGCCGCTCTCGGCCGCCTCGCGGCCCAGGTCGCGCGCGTGTCCCCGGTACTCGGTGGTGGCCACCTCGAGCTTCATCTCGCTGGCGAGCGCGTGGATCAGTACATCGCGCGTACGTGCGCTTGTGGTGGTTGCCGCCGGATTGACCACGAGAAGTGCACGCATGGGGTGCAGCGTACCTACTGGGTGGTACCCGGCCCAGACCGAGGGTAGGGATCGGGTAAGAGATCAGGACATGAGGCTCGACCCGGACGGCCGGGCTGACCGGGCTACCCTTCTCGGGTGAGCAGCCAGAGCCCCTCCAGTTTTGAGACCGAGATCACGCCGGAGAACGCCGGCCCCCGCCCGCGGCGGCTGACGTACGCCGCCGCGCTCGCCGCCCTCGAAGGGCTCGCCCTGCTCGTCGGAGGCGTGTGGATCCTGGTGCTCGGACTCACCGGCGACTCGGGCGACCGCACGTCGGGGGTGACCGGCGGGGTGACGCTGATCGCGCTCTCCCTGCTGCCGCTGCTCGCCGCCCGCGGCCTGCTCGGCCGGCGCAGCTGGAGCCGGGGCCCCGCGCTCATCACGCAGATCATGGCGCTGCCGGTGGCCTACACGCTGCTCCAGGCCGACAGCGCGGCGATCCCGGCCGGTATCGCGCTGGCGATCGCGGCCGTCGCCTCGCTCGTACTGCTCGTCAACGCGGAGACGACCCGGGCCCTCGGGATCCGGGGGCCCGGAAACGCGCGGCATCAGGACGAGCCGAAGTAACCGCTACTCCTCCACGAGCAGCTTCTCCCGCAGCTGCGCCAGGGTGCGCGCCAGCAGACGGGAGACGTGCATCTGCGAGATGCCGACCTCCTGCGCGATCTGCGACTGGGTCATGTTGCCGAAGAACCGCAGCAGCAGGATCCGCTTCTCGCGCGGCGGGAGGTCCTCCAGCAGCGGCTTGAGGGACTCCCGGTACTCCACGCCCTCCAGCGCCTCGTCCTCCGCGCCTAGGGTGTCGGCGACCGCCGGGGACTCGTCGTCGGTGTCGGGGACGTCCAGGGACAGCGTCGAGTACGCGTTCGCGGACTCCAGGCCCTCCAGGACCTCTTCCTCCGAGATGGCCAGCTTCTCGGCGAGCTCGTGCACCGTGGGCGAGCGGCCGTGCTGCTGCGAGAGCTCCGCGGTCGCCGTGGTGAGGGCGAGGCGCAGCTCCTGGAGCCGACGGGGCACGCGCACCGCCCAGCCCTTGTCGCGGAAGTGCCGCTTGATCTCACCGACGACCGTCGGCGTCGCGTACGTCGAGAACTCGACACCGCGCTCCGGGTCGAAGCGGTCGACCGACTTGATCAGGCCGATGGTGGCGACCTGGGTGAGGTCGTCCAGCGGCTCGCCGCGGTTGCGGAAGCGCCGCGCCAGGTGCTCGACGAGCGGCAGATGCATGCGGACCAGCCGGTTGCGCAGCTCCGCGTACTCGGCGCTGCCCTCCTTGAGCTGGCGCAGTTCGACGAACAGGGCCCGTGCTCCGGTGCGGTCCTGTGGGTCGTGCTGCGTGGCCTGCGGCGCGCTCTGCGCGTCCGGCTTCTCGTCTCGCTCGTGCTCGCTCATCGTCCCGCCCGTTGCCCTTCCCCGAGCTCTCGCCTCGGCGCGGCCGGGGAAGGCCCCGGACCGCCGCTCCCGAGGCGCGCTCTGCACGGCACCTTCCCGATCCCGCTGCCCGTCGTCGTCCGGGAGACCGGCCTCCGAGGTGTGTTCCTCCGGATGCGGCCGGGCCGGCTCGGGGATTCCGTCGATGCCTTCCGCCATGCGCCGGGAGTCGTCCAGGTCGGTGTTCTCGGCCGGCAGCCCCCGCGCGCCGCGCTCTTCGTCCCGCACCGGCCCGTCCCCGTTCCTCACGCCGACCCGGGTCCCGCGCCGCGCTGTTTGTAGAGGCTGATCGACACGGTCTTGTCGTCGTCCACGGCGGAGGAGACCTTGCCCGCGAGGGCGGACAGCACGGTCCAGGCGAAGGTGTCCCGTGACGGAGCGTGACCATCGGTGGTCGGCGCGGAGACGGTCACTTCGAGCGAGTCGTCGACGAGTCGGAAGACGCAGCTGAGCACGGAGCCCGGCACGGCCTGCTGGAGCAGGATCGCGCAGGCCTCGTCCACGGCGATGCGCAGGTCCTCGATCTCGTCCAGGGTGAAGTCCAAACGGGCCGCGAGGCCGGCCGTGGCCGTCCGCAGCACCGACAGGTAGGCACCCGCAGCCGGCAGCCGGACTTCCACGAAGTCCTGGGTCGCGGGCTCGCCTGCGATCTGGGACACCCTCACCTCCAAGGTGGTACAAGCTATTCGGGGCCGAGGGTCGCCCCCCGGGGTGACACGAAGTGTGGTTCAGCGGTGACGCTATCGCGCGCCCGACTTTGCTGTCCCCCGGACCCCAACCCCTTGCTGTCACTCATAGTAAACCTACGGATACGCTCCGTGGCTAGGGGTTTGCGGGCCCAAATGGGAAGAGCGCGCGCCGGGTTGACGTACCCAGACGTCAGACGGTCGAACCGTACCCGTCGGACGGTCTCGCGGGTGCCCGTCCAGGGTCACACGAGGACATGGTCCACGAAGCACCAACGCCAGTCCTCACCCGGCTCGAAGGTCCGCATCACCGGGTGGCCGGAGTCCGCGTGATGCCCCGTGGCGTGCCGTCCCGGCGACGAGTCGCAGCAGCCGACGTGGCCGCACGTCAGGCACAGACGCAGCTGCACCGGGTGCGTGCCGGCCGCCAGGCACTCCGGACACGTGGCGGTGAGCGCCTCGGGTTCGGGGTGCGGGAGTGCGTCCGAGTGCGTGCACTGTTTCATGATTGCCAGATTACGACGGCCGCACGGTCGGCGGCGCGGAAAACGAGGGCGGGCGAGGACCATGGACGTGATGCCACTGCTGTTGCTGGTGGCGGGGAGCGCGGCGATCGCCGCGGCGGCCCGGCGCACCCCGGTGCCGGCGCCGCTGCTGCTGGTCGCGGCCGGCCTGATGGTGTCGTACCTGCCGGGGGTGCCGGACTACACGCTCGACCCGGACGTCGTCCTGCCGCTGCTGCTGCCCCCGCTGCTGTACACGTCGGCCACCGACAGCTCCTACCTCGACCTGCGCGCCCAGCTGCGTCCCGTGGCGCTGCTGTCGGTCGGGTACGTGCTCTTCGCGACCTTCGTGGTCGGCTGGGCGGTGTACCGGATCGTGCCGGAGATGCCGCTGACCGCGGCGCTGGTGCTGGGCGCGGTGGTGGCGCCGCCGGACGCGGTCGCGGCCACGGCGGTGGCCCGCAGGGTCGGCCTGCCCTCCCGGATCACCACGATCCTCCAGGGCGAGTCGCTCCTGAACGACGCCACCGCCATCACCGCCTACAAGGTGGCCCTCGCGGCCGCCGTGGGCGAGGGCGCCACCTGGGCCGGCGGGGTCGGCGAGTTCCTGGTCGCGGCGGTCGGCGGTGTCGGGGTCGGTCTGGTCCTGATGGCGCCGCTGCACTGGCTGCGCACGCGCCTGACGGAACCGCTCATCCAGAACACGCTGTCCCTGCTGATCCCGTTCGTCGCCTACGCGGTCGCCGAGCAGTTCCACGCCTCCGGGGTCCTCGCCGTGGTCGTCGTCGCCCTCTACCTGGGGCACCGTGCGTGGGAGGTCGACTTCGCCACCCGGCTCCAGGAGGAGGCGGTGTGGAAGATGGTCGCCTTCGTCCTGGAGTCGGCGGTCTTCGCGCTGATCGGCCTCCAGCTGCCCGTCGTCGTGCGCGGACTCGGCGCCGACGAGGGGGCCGACGCCGCCTGGTACGCGGTGGTCCTCTTCCTGGTGGTCGTCGCGGCCCGGTTCGTGTGGGTGTACCCGGCGGCCTTCGTGCCGCGACTGCTGTCGGCGCGGATCAGGGAACGCGAGGAGAACCCCACCTGGAAGGGGGCGATGATCACCTCCTGGGCCGGGATGCGCGGCGTGGTCTCGCTGGCCATCGCCTTCTCGATCCCGATGACCGTGCACCACGGCGGCGCGCCCTTCCCGCAGCGCAATCTGATCCTCTTCCTGACCTTCACCACCGTCATCGGCACGCTGGTGGTGCAGGGGCTCACCCTGCCCCCGCTGATCCGGCTGCTGAAGCTCCCCGAGCCCGACCCGCAGGCCGCGACCCTCGCCGAGGCCAACGCGCAGGCACAGGCCTCCCGGGCCGCCGAGCGGCACCTGGAGGAGCTCCTCGCCGACGAGCGCAACGCCCTCCCGCCCCCGCTCGCCGACCGCCTGCGCATGGTCCTGGAACGCCGTCGCAACGCCGTCTGGGAGCGGCTCGGCCAGGTCAACCCGGTCACCGGCGAGACCGTCGACGACACCTACCGCCGGCTGTCGAGGGAGATGATCGGCACCGAGCGCGAGGTCTTCGTGAAGCTGCGCGACGGCCGCTACATCGACGACGAGATGCTGCGCACCCTGCTGCGCCGACTGGACCTGGAGGAGGCGGCGGCCTACCGGGAGGCGGCGTGAGCACCCGCGCGCGAGGGGGCGGGGGCGGCTGTGCGCGGCACCGCCGCGGCCGGGGTACGCACCGGGCGGAGTGTGCGGGGCCGCGTGCGGGGGCTTCGGCCGGCCGCCCGTGACGGGCGTCGTGAAGGGCGGGCGCCCGCGGGTCACGGGCGGCCGGTGATCACCGCCGCGACGGTGCTTCCCGGCGCGAGCCGGCCCTCGTCGGCGAGGGCGACAAGTCCGTACAGCAACTTGGCGACATAGAGACGCTCGACGGGCAGGCCGTGGCGCTGTTCGAAGTCCGCGGCGAAGGCGTCGAGTTCGGGGGTGGTACGGGCGTAGCCGCCGAAGTGGAAGCGGTCGTCGAGGGACCAGGCGCCGCGACGGCGGCCGAACGCCCGCTCCTGGAGTGCCTGTGTCTCGGCGTTCAGGAAGCCGCCCTTGAGGACCGGTATGCCCAGGGCGCGCTGGCCGGGAGCGAGCCCGGCGGCCAGGCCGGCCAGGGTGCCGCCGGTGCCGCAGGCGACCGCGACCACGTCGGCGAGACCGCTCAGCTCACCGCCGAGGGACACGCAGCCCCGGACCGCCTCGGCGTTGCTGCCGCCCTCGGGGACGACATGGGCGTCCTCGGCGTCGGCCGCCCGCAGGATCGCGGCCAGGGTCCGCGGCTCGGCCTTCGCCCGGTACGTCGACCTGTCGACGAAGTGCAGCCGCATCCCGTCGGCCGCGCAGCGGGCCAGACAGGGGTTGAGGGGCCGGTCGGCCAGTTCCTGCCCCCGGACCACGCCGGTCGTGCGCAGGCCCAGGAGCCGGCCGGCCGCGGCGGTGGCGCGCAGATGGTTGGAGTACGCGCCCCCGAACGTGACGATCGGCCGCCCCGCCGCCGCTTCGAGGTTCGGCGCCAGCTTGCGCCACTTGTTGCCGATCAGCTCCGGATGGATCAGGTCGTCGCGTTTGAGCAGCAGCCGGACGCCGTGCCGCGCGAACCGCACGTCCTCCACCTCCTGGAGCGGCGAGGGCAGCCGGGGCCGCAGGGCGGCGAAGAGGTCGGAGCTGGTCACCCCGCCATTGTCGGACACCTGTCCTGATCGGGCCGGCCGCCCCACGGGTACGAGGGCGGGACGGCCGCTCGGGATCCCTCTTCCTGCCCCGCCGCCCGGTGATCCATTCCCGCTCTTTCGGGTAATAGCACCGCCACGCTCCGTGATGGAAGGCTGGTCGCGAGATCGGTGCCCGGTGCGAACGGCACCGGTGCATGACGGGAGGGCAATTCAGAATGTCGGTAGGCGAAGAGGTCCGCACGGATCAGGGCAAGCCGCAGCAGAGCCTCGGCACGGCCGCAGCGCGGAACCTGGCCACCACCACCAAGTCCGCTCCCCAGATGCAGGAGATCAGCTCGCGCTGGCTGCTGCGGATGCTGCCCTGGGTGGACGTGCAGGGCGGCACGTACCGGGTGAACCGGCGCCTGACCTACGCGGTCGGTGACGGCCGCATCACGTTCGTGAAGACGGGGGACCGGGTGGAGGTCATCCCCGCCGAGCTGGGCGAACTGCCCGCCCTGCGGGACTACGAGGACCAGGAGGTACTCGCCGAGCTGGCCCAGCGCTGCCGGCAGCGGGAGTACGCCCCGGGCGAGCTGATCGCCTCGTTCGGCAGCCGCACGGACGAGGTGTACCTGCTGGCGCACGGCAGGGTGGAGAAGGTCGGCACCGGCCCCTACGGGGACGACGCGGTGCTGGGCGTCCTCGCCGACGGCGCGTACTTCGGCGAGGCGGCGCTGATCGACCCGGAAGCCATCTGGGAGTACACCGCCCGGGCGGACACCGCGTGCACGGTCCTGATCCTGTCCCGCCAGGACCTCGACCAGGTCGCGGAGCGCGCGGACACGCTGGGTGAGCACATCGGGCGGCTGCGCGCCATCCCCGAGCAGCGCACCAACAAGTACGGCGAGAAGGCCGTCGACCTCGCGGCCGGCCACTCCGGCGAGGCCGAGATCCCGCACACCTTCGTCGACTACGACGCCAGGCCGCGCGAGTACGAACTGAGCATCGCCCAGACCGTCCTGCGCATCCACACGCGCGTGGCGGACCTCTACAACCAGCCGATGAACCAGACCGAGCAGCAGTTGAGGCTCACCGTCGAGGCGCTGAAGGAGCGCCAGGAGCACGAGCTGGTCAACAACCGGCAGTTCGGGCTGCTCCACAACTGCGAGTACGACCAGCGGCTCCAGCCGCACGACGGCGTCCCGAGCCCGGACGACATGGACGAACTGCTCAGCAGGCGACGCGGTACGAAGCTGTTCCTCGCCCATCCGCGCGCGATCTCCGCGTTCGGGCGCGAACTCAACAAGCGCGGACTCGTCCCCGAGACGATCGACGTCGGCGGGAACCGCATCCCCACCTGGCGTGGCGTCCCGATCTACCCGTGCAACAAGATCCCGGTCACCGAGGCCCGGACCAGCTCCATCATCGCGATGCGCCTGGGGCAGGAGGAGCAGGGCGTCGTCGGCCTGCGGCAGTCCGGCATCCCGGACGAGATCGAGCCGAGCCTGTCGGTGCGGTTCATGGGCATCAACGAGCAGTCGATCATCAACTACCTGGTGACGGCCTACTACTCGGCCGCGGTCCTGGTGCCGGACGCGCTCGGTGTCCTGGAGAACGTCGAGATCGGCCGCTGGCGGTGAACCCGCCTGCCGGAACCTCGAGTTCCGGCCCGTCCCCCCGGGTGCGCTCCAGGGGGGTGCGCCCGGCCGGGACGGAAGCGTCCGACGCGCCACCGTGCGCCGCTGCTGCGAGGGGGATTCCATGACCGAGTTCACGACACGGGGGAGAACCGAGACGCTCGAAAGGCGGACGACCATAGCGACCCCGGGGAACGGGCGGCCCGCTCCGGCCGACGGGCACGAGGCGGCGGTGATCCTGGAGCGGGCGCGGGCCTCGGTCGACCCCGAGCTGCGGGCGGCTCTCGACTCGCTGCCCGGTTCCATGCGCCGGGTCGCGCTCTACCACTTCGGCTGGGAGCACGCCGACGGCACACCGGCGGCGGCCCACGCGGGCAAGGCGATACGTCCCGCGCTCGTGCTCACCGCGGCCGCCGCGCTCGGCGGCCCGGGCGCACGGGAGAGCGCCGTGCGGGCGGCCGCCGCGGTGGAGCTGATCCACAACTTCACGCTGCTGCACGACGACGTGATGGACCGCGACACCACGCGTCGGCACCGGCCCACCGCCTGGACCGTGTTCGGCGACCCCGACGCCATCCTCGCCGGTGACGCCGTCCAGGCGCTGGCGCTCGGGCTGCTCGCCGAGGACCCGCACCCGGCGTCCGGGGCCGCCGCCGCCCGGCTCGCCGCGTGTGTGGTCGAACTGTGCGCCGGGCAGCAGGCGGACACGGCGCTGGAGCGGCGCAACCCGGCCGACGTCACCCTCGACGAGGTGCTCGCCATGGCCGAGGCCAAGACGGGAGCGCTCCTGGGGTGTGCCTGCGCCCTGGGCGCGCTGTACGCGGGGGCCGCCGAGGACGACGTCGACGCGCTCGACACGTTCGGCCGCCAGGCCGGGCTGGCCTTCCAGCTCATCGACGACGTGATCGGCATCTGGGGCGACCCGAACCGCACCGGCAAGCCGGCCGGCGCGGACCTGACCGCCCGCAAGAAGTCGCTGCCCGTGGTCGCCGCGCTGACCTCCGGCACACCGGCCGCCGCCGAACTGGCCGAGCTGTACGCGGTGCCGTGCGGGACGGCGGACGCTGCGGGGACGGCGCGTATCGCGCTCGCCGTGGAGCGGGCCGGCGGCCGGGACTGGGCGCAGAGCCAGGCGGCCGACCGGATGTCCCGGGCGATGGGCGAACTGGCCCGGGTGATTCCGGAGCCGGAGTCCGCGGGCGGCCTGCTCGCCCTGGCCGAGTACGTGACCCGGCGCAGCGACTGAGCGCCGGCCGGGCGGCCCCGGAGTCGGCGGGGCCACCCGACTCCCGACCCCGTCGGACCACGGCGGCGAGGGGGGTCCGGTCCCGCGGGTCCCGCGCCTCCCCACGGGGTGCGGGGCCCGCGGTCTGCCGGTGGGGCGAGTGCGGCCGGGAGCGCCGGGCGCGCGTCCGCCCTACGCTGATGACATGGACAGAGACGAACAAGTCTGTCCCGTCTGTGGACAGCCCGTCCGGACGGCCGCCCGGCGGTACAAGACGCTGGGCGTCTGGGTCCCGGTGTGGGGGCCCGGCCCGTGCCGGAACCGCGCCTGCGAGGCGTACGCCGGTGGCGGCGCCGCGCCGATGGAGGACCCCGGCTCCGCGAGCGGCCCCGGGACCGGTTCGGCACCCGGCCGCGCATCCGGCCCCCCGGCCGGTGTCGTCACCGACCCGGTGGCCGATCCGGTGACCGGTCCCGCGGCGGCCCCCGTGACCGGCCCGGCGACCGGCCGTACGAGCCGCCGCGCGGAAGGCCCCTGAACCCGAACCGGGCGGACCGGGGCCGGACCCGTCGGGAGGAACCCCGGCCGGGCAGCGCACCGACCGGGGGCCGACCGTGGTCCGCCCGTGTTCCGTCCGAGGGGCTAGCGTGCTCCCATGGCCGAACACCCGTACCTCCTGCACATCACCGAACGCGCCCTGTGGGACGCGGCCCGCGAAGCCGGCGCGTACGCGATGTCGACCCGTGGCCGCACCCTCGCCGAGGAGGGCTTCATCCACTGCTCGACCCGCGCCCAACTCCCGCGGGTGGCCGCGTTCCTGTACGGAGCGCCGGACGCCCCCGACGACCTGGTGGTCCTGGTCGTGGACCCCGCCCGGCTCGGCGTACCGGTGAAGTACGAGGCGCCGCAGCCCGGCGGCGAGGAGTTCCCGCACGTGTACGGGCCCATCCCGGTGGACGCCGTGGTGGACGTGGAGACCTGGAGGGCGACGGGTTCCTAACCCGCGCCGCGGGGCAGTCCGCCGGTCTCCGGGTCGCGGCCGGTGAGGCAGTACGTGCCGCCGGCCGGGTCCCGCATCACGGTCCAGTGCCGCTGGCGGGACACCGTCACCGCGCCCAGCCGCTCGTGCGCGGCGACGGTCGCCTCGATGTCCGCGCAGGCCAGGTCCAGATGGGCGGAGGCCGGGCGTTCCTCGTCCAGGCGTTGCAGGAGGATGCGCACCGGCAGCCCGGCCGGCGGCGCGACCACATGGAACTCGGGGAGCGACCCGGGCCGTGCCTCCCAGCCGGGCAACAGGGCACCCCAGAAGGCGATCTCGTCCTTGTACACCGACGGCGGCAGGTCGAGGCTGACCTGGTCGAGACGGCTGCCCCGCACCACGGGAGGCCGGACCGCCTCGCCGTGCCACGACACCACGCAGAACAACGGCCCGCCGGGCGAACGCAGCACGGTCCAGCCCGCGTTGTCGGCGACCGTCCGCGCGCCGAGCCGCAGCGCCTCGGCCGTGAACCCCGCCACGTCCTCGACGCAGAGGCAGAAGTGCGCGCCGCCGTCCCCGGAGGCGACCCCCTGCACCTTCACGCAGGCGTCGGCCCCGTCCGGCAGCAGGGTCGCGAACTCACCGTGCTCGCCCCTCGGTTCCGACAGTTCGGTGCCGGTGACGGCGGTCCAGAAGGCGTGGGCCCGGTCCAACTGCGCGGCGGGCCGGTCCACGAAGGCGTACGTCCAGCGGATGTCCATGCGGTGATCGTAGGCAACGGCCTTACGGCGTAGGTCAGTCGTTTCGCTGGATGAACCGCAGCATGTTTCCCGCCGGGTCCCGGAACGCGCAGTCGCGCACTCCGTACGGCTGGTCCGTCGGCTCCTGGAGCAGGTCGTAACCGGCGTCCTGGACGCGCTCGCACAGCGCCTCGCAGTCGGTGGTGGTGAAGATGACCCCGCGCAGCATGCCCTTGGCCAGCAGCCGGGCCATCGCCTCCTTGTCGGCCGGGGAGGCGTCCGGGCTCGCGCCCGGCGGCTCCAGCACGATCTCCACGTCCGGCTGGAGCGGCGAGCCGACGGTCACCCAGCGCATGTTCTCGAAGCCGACGTCGTTGCGCACCTCCATGCCGAGGACGTCCTGGTAGAACGCGAGCGCCTTGTCGTGGTCGTCCACGGCGATGAAGCACTGCTTGAGTTTCAGGTCCATGGTCTCGAACCTAACGATCGTCTCGGGCGGGTGAAGGTGCGCGCCACGCAGGGCGGGATCGCCGCGAGGTCCTCGTCGTGCGAGCCGTGCGAGCGGGCCCGGTAGGCGCTGGGGGTCTCGCCGACCAGCTCGGTGAACCGGGAGCTGAAGGAGCCCAGCGACGTACAGCCGACCGCGAGGCACACCTCGGTCACGCTGAGGTCGCCGCGGCGCAGCAGGGTCTTGGCGCGTTCGACCCGGCGGGTCATGAGGTAGGCGTACGGCGTCTCGCCGTACGCCTCCCGGAAGCTGCGCTGGAAGTGTCCGGGGGACATCAGCGCGGTACGGGCGAGCGCGGCGATGTCGAGCGGCTCGGTGTACTCGCGGTCCATGCGGTCGCGGGCCTGCCGCAACCGGACCAGATCTTCGAGGGCCACCGCACCAGCATGGCACGGTGGCCCCCGTCGGGTCCTCGGACCGGTTGCTTCCGGCAGACCGGTTACTTGAGGTAGACCAGCCCGTCGGCGGTGACCGTCGGGCGGCCCGCGGTGCCGACGACCACGAGCTTCACCGTGTGCTTGGCACTGGCGGACCAGGTCTTCGTCCAGATCGCGTCGCGGTACTTCGTCGTCGTCGACTTCAGGTCCACTGTGGCGGTCTTCACGCCGTCCACGTAGACGTACACCTGGCCGGAGGTCGCGGCGCGCGAGACCACCAGGGCCGCCGAGCGGCCGGTGAAGGTCCAGCTCAGCGAGGCGTTCTTGGTCGAGCTGCCGTACGACTTGCCGCCCAGGTAGCTGGTCGACGACTTGGCCGTCCAGGTGCCCGACTTCGTGGCCGAGGTCTCCTGGAGGAGTACGGGGGTGCCGCTCACGGAGGCCGAGGCGGTGTTGCCCGCCCGGTCGTACGCGGTCATCCTCCAGGTCGTCGTCACACCGGGCTTGGCGGTGAGGTTCGCGCTCAGGACCGTCGGGCCGTACGTCTTCGCGACCGGCGCGGTGAGGCGGACCTCCTTCAGGCCGCCCGCGTCGGTGGCCTTCCACTTCAGGGCGAGCGGGACGGCCGTGGTGTTCACCGTGCCGAGCCCCAGGGCGAGGTTCGGCTTGGTGGAGAAGGCGGGCGGGGTCTTGTCGGCGGCGGTGGTGGGCTTCGTGGTGGGTGTGGCAGCCGGTGCCTGAGTGGTGGGTGTGACGGTCGGAGCGGAGGTGGTGGGTGTGGCGGTCGGAGCAGGGGTTGTGGGTGTGGCGGCCGGGGTGGTGGCGGCGTCCGTGGTGGCCGGGGCGGGCTCGGCGAGCACGGTGACCTCCGAGCTGAGCGCGGCCCAGCCGGACTGGTGGATGCCCTGTACGGAGACCTTGTGGGTGCCCGCCGTCAGGTCCACCCGGGCGGAGCCGACGGAGCCGGCGACGGTGGCCGCGACCTTGCCGTCGACCAGCACGTCGTACTGCCTGACCAGCACGGCCGGGGTGGTGGCCGACCACTTCACGGTGACGGCGCCGCTGGTGAGGACGGTGGTGCCGGACATGCCGTCGCCGGTGACCGAGTCCAGCGTGAGTCCTTCGACCGGTCCGCCCGCCCAGGTGCGGATCGTGGGCAGCAGGTTGTAGTAGGCGTCACCCGGACACACCGTGTTGTAGCCGTCGCGGTGGCCGTGGATGACGGGGAGGGTCCTCGTGTCGCCCGCGGCCCACGTCTGGCGGAAGTAGTTCGGCCCGGCCGCGCCGGCGGTGAGCTTGGCGGTGCCGGTCGGGTCCACGCCGTACTGGCCGAGCTTCCACGCGGCGAGCCGGGCGACCGCGGTCATCGCCTCCTTCGACGGGGCGAGGGTGCTGTAGTCACCGATGATGGAGATACCGGTGGTCTCGGAGTTGAAGCCGTAGGCGTGCGCGCCCATCACCGGCCGGTCCACCCCGCCCTTGCGGCCCTCGTAGATCGTGCCGCACTTGTCGACGAGGAAGTTGTAGCCGATGTCCTTCCAGGTCAGCTCCTGCACGTCGTAGGCGTAGATGGACCGGATGACGGCCGGTGCCTGGGCGCAGGTGTAGTCGTTGGAGGTGGCGGTGTGGTGGAGCACCACGGCCTTGATCTTCCCGCCGGGCAGATAGCCGGGCGCCTCGGGGCTGATGGATTCGTCCGCGCCCCAGTCCAGCCGTGAGGCGATCGGCGGGCGGGGCGCGGACGACGCCGGGGCCGGGGGCACCGACGCCGCCGACACGCTCGGCGCGGCCGGGTCCGGCGCGGAGACGGTGGGGGAGACGTCCGGGCTGCCGGCCGAGGTCGCCGTCTCCGTGGGCGCGGCGGAGGTAGTCCCGGCCGGCGGGGGATCGGTGGACTCGGAAGCGGACGGGTCGGCGGGGTCCGGTGCCGACGGGTCCGGGGTGACCGGGTCGGCGGTGTCGGTGGGGTCGACGGGGTCCATCACGAAGCCGGCGGGCTCCACCTGCGTGGTCGTACCGCTGCCGGGGTCGACCATGGCCACCCGCAGGCCCTCGGGGAGCCGCTGCGACGCCCGGCCGGACATCCGCACCTCCACCCCGTCGGACGGGCCGAACCACATCGGGGCGGTGCCGCCGCGGGACGCGTCCTGCGCGCCGTCCCCGCTGTTGCCGTCGAGCCGCCGCCACTTCGACCAGGTGCCGTTCGCCGTGCTCCGGGCCCGGGCCTCGACGGTGCCGGTCACGTGCGCGGCCGGGTCGGTCCAGCTGACCCCGAGCAGGCTGAAGGACGCGGTGTCACGCCGGTCCAGCCGGGCGGACGTGCCGTCCCCGGTCACCGTCAGCGCGGCCGTCGTCGTACTCGTCCTGATCGGCCCGGGCTTCCCCTTGTCCCCCGAACCGCCCTCTCCGTCACCGATCCCCTGGACGACCAGCGTCCCGGTCACCGCAGCGACCGCCAGAACGGCCGCACCCCACCCACGACGTCTCATGCCCCGCCCCTGCCCCTGCCTGCTCATATGCATCACGTGTATGACGCAAGGAAAGGTATATGAAGATTCAGTGGAGGAGGGGACGAGGTGTCTGAATCGTCATGTGCACGGCCGCCACGACATCACGCACACCCCGCGCGCGCTCCGCAAAGCACCGCACCCGGCCCGCCCCGGACGCCGGAAGGGGCGTCCCGGGCGAACCGGGTGCGGTGGGGAGGCGCCGCGGTCAAGTGGGCCGCGGGCCGGAGGGCCTGATGCGGGATCAGGCCTTCTTGGTCTCCCAGAAGATCTTGTCGATCTCGGCGATGAGCTCGAGAGCCTTCTCGCCGGTCTTCGGGTCCGTCGAGGCCTTGGCGGCCGACAGGGCCTTCAGGGTGTCGTTGACCAGCTGGTGCAGCTGCGGGTACTTCTCGAAGTGCGGGGGCTTGAAGTAGTCGCTCCACAGCACGGACACGTGGTGCTTCGCGAGCTCGGCGCGCTGCTCCTTGATGACCGTCGCGCGGGCCTGGAAGTGCGGGTCGTCGTTGGCGGCCATCTTCTCCTGGACAGCCTTCACCGAGTCCGCCTCGATGCGGGCCTGGGCCGGGTCGTACACGCCGCAGGGCAGGTCGCAGTGCGCGCTGACCTTGACCTTGGGGGCAAACAGGCGGGAAAGCATGGAGCGTTCCTTCCTCGTGATCGTCTTCTCAGGTGGGACATTACTCCTTGGGGGAGGGGTTTTCGCGAGTGCCCCTGTGGGCTTAGGGCAAAAGTCCGGCGTCACACTGGGACTGGTGGAGGACCGACCGGGGAGGTGCCGGGTGATGCCGGAGCTGTCGCAGGAGACCGAGCGCGGGCGGGCGGGGCAGCCTTTCGGGCTGGCCGAGGTGACCGGGCCGTCGATGGTGCCGACGCTGTACCACGGCGACCAGCTGGTGGTGCGTCACCGGGGCCGGGTCAGGCCCGGTGACATCGTCGTCCTGCGTCATCCCCTCCAGCAGGACCTGCTCATCGTCAAGCGCGCCACCCAGCGGCGCGAGGGCGGCTGGTGGGTGCTCGCGGACAACTCGTTCGCCGGCAACGACAGCAACGACTACGGCGTGGTGCCCGACGACCTGATCCTGGGCCGGGTCTGTTTCCGCTTCCGGCCGCGCAGGCCCGATCAGCGGGCGCCCTTCGCGCTGCTGCGGTGGGCGCTGTCGGCCGCCAGGCCGGTCTTCTCCGACCGGTCCGCCTCCTGGCGCTTGCGGGCGCGGTAGGCGGCCACGTTGGCGCGGGTCGCGCAGCGGTCGGAGCAGTAGCGCCGCGACCGGTTGGTCGAGGTGTCCAGGTAGGCGTTGCGGCAGGGGGCGGCCTCGCACAGGCCGAGCCGGTCGACGCCGTACTCGGTGAGGTGGAAGGCGAGCCCCATCGCGGCGATCGCGGCATAGCCGGCGGTCGCGTTCGACGGATGGTCCGCCAGGTGCATGTGCCACAGCGGGCGGCCGTCGTCGTCCCGGAAGTCGTGCCCGGAGATCTGCGGGCTGACCGGGAACTCCAGGAGCAGCGAGTTCAGCAGGTCCACCGCGAGGGTCTCGTCGCCGGTGTCCGCCGCCTCGAAGACCGCGCGCAGCCGGGCGCGTACCGAGCGGAACCGCGTGACGTCCGCGTCGGTGGCGCGCCGGGCCGCCGACTGGTTGCCGCCGAAGAGGTCGCGGACGGCCCCGACCGAGGTCAGCGAGTCGTTGCCCCGGGCCGGTTCCTCGCTGTTGACGAGACGGACGGCATAGTCCGAGTAATAGGCCAGTTCCACTTGTAGTCCTTACGGAGGCGCTCTATGGTCTTGGATGCGGTCGGGGTAACAGCCGGTCGTGCATGCAGGGTATTACGTTGGAGCCTGCGACGGAGGATGCGGTGACGAACGCGGACACGACCACGACGGGTACCACCGGAGCGAACGGCGCGGACTGGCCGGCCTGGCAGGAGAGCTGGGACCGGCAGCAGGAGTGGTACATGCCGGACCGCGAGGAGCGCTTCCGGATCATGCTCGACATGGTCGAGGCGCTCGTCGGCACCACCCCGCGCGTACTGGACCTGGCCTGCGGCACGGGCAGCATCACCGCCCGGCTGCTCGCCCGCTTCCCCGGGGCCACCAGCACCGGTGTCGACCTCGACCCGGCCCTGCTCGCCATCGCCGAGGGCACCTTCGCGGGCGACGGACGGGTCTCCTTCGTCACGGCCGACCTCAAGGACCCCGACTGGCCGACGCGGCTGCCGCACGACTCGTACGACGCCGTGCTGACCGCCACCGCCCTGCACTGGCTGCACCGGGAACCCCTCGCGGCCCTCTACGGCCGGATCGCGGAACTCGTGCGCGACGGCGGTGTCTTCATGAATGCGGACCACATGATCGACGAGAGCACGCCGAGGATCAACGCGGCCGAGCGCGTCCAGCGCCTCGCTCACATGGAGCGGGCCAGGGACGCCGGTGCCCTCGACTGGGCCGAGTGGTGGCGGGTGGCCGCCCAGGACCCGGTCCTCGCCGTGCCGACCGCCCGCCGCTTCGAGATCTACGGCGAGCACGCCGACGGCGAGATGCCGTCCCCCGCGTGGCACGCGCGCGTGCTGCGCGAGAAGGGCTTCGGCGAGGCCCGCCCGGTGTGGTGCTCGCCCTCGGACACCCTGCTGCTCGCGCTCAAGTGAGCCCGGCCGACGCGGAGGGGCGGGCGACGCGGAGGGGCGGGCGGGGCCGGACGTGGAGAGGGGCGGTACGGAACTCCGTACCGCCCCTCTTCCGTCGTCGCTCGGCGCCGGGTTACAGCACCTTGGACAGGAACGCCTGGGTCCGCTCGTGCTGCGGATTCGTCAGCACGTCGCGCGGGTTGCCGGACTCGACGACCACACCGCCGTCCATGAAGACCAGGCTGTCGCCGACCTCGCGGGCGAAGCCCATCTCGTGGGTGACGACGACCATCGTCATGCCGGACTCGGCGAGGTCGCGCATGACGTCCAGGACGTCACCGACCAGCTCCGGGTCGAGGGCCGAGGTCGGCTCGTCGAAGAGCATCAGCTTCGGGTCCATGGCCAGCGCCCGGGCGATGGCAACCCGCTGCTGCTGGCCGCCGGAGAGCTGGGAGGGGTAGTTCCCGGCCTTGTCGGCCAGGCCCACCCGCTCCAGGAGCTGCATCGCGCGCTCCCTGGCCTGGGCCTTGCTGGTGCCCTTGACCTGGACCGGTGCCTCGATGACGTTCTCGACGGCCGTCATGTGCGGGAACAGGTTGAAGCGCTGGAAGACCATGCCGATGTCCCGGCGCTTCAGCGCGACCTCGCTGTCCTTGAGCTCGTACAGCTTGTCGCCCTTCTGGCGGTAGCCGACCAGCTCGCCGTCGACGTACAGCTTCCCGGCGTTGACCTTCTCCAGGTGGTTGATGCACCGCAGGAAGGTCGACTTGCCGGAGCCGGAGGGGCCGATGAGGCAGAACACCTCGCCGGTCTTCACCTCCAGGTCGATGCCCTTGAGGACCTCGACGTAGCCGAAGGACTTGTGGACGCCCTCGGCCTTGACCATCGGGACGGTGGAGGACCGTACGGGCGTGTCCGCGCCGCTCTGCGTCTCGGTCATGCCAGGCCTCCCTTCGGACGGCTGAAGGACATCATGTTGCTCTTGATCTTCTGGAACACCGTGGGCGGCAGCGAGCGGCTGGAGCCCCGGGCGTAGTACCGCTCCAGGTAGTACTGGCCGACGCTGAAGATCGAGGTCAGCAGCAGGTACCAGGCCGCCGCCAGGAACAGCATCTCGGCGGGGGCGCCGGAGGTCTGCCCGATGTCCTGGGCGACGCGGAACAGTTCGGAGTACTGGACGACCGACACCAGCGAGGTCGTCTTCAGCATGTTGATGACCTCGTTGCCCGTGGGCGGCACGATCACGCGCATCGCCTGCGGGATGACGATCCGGCGCAGCGTCTTGGCGTGGCTCATGCCCAGCGCGTGCGCGGCCTCGGTCTGGCCCTCGTCGACCGCGAGCAGACCGGCACGGCAGATCTCGGCCATGTACGCGGCCTCGTTCAGGCCCAGGCCGAGCAGCGCGGTCAGGAACGGGGTCATGAAGTCCGACCACTGGTCCTTGTAGATCGGACCGAGGTTGATGTACTCGAAGACCAGGCCCAGGTTGAACCAGACCACGAGCTGCACCAGGACCGGGGTGCCGCGGAAGAACCAGATGTAGAACCACGCGATGGACGAGGTCACCGGGTTCTTCGACAGGCGCATCACGGCGAGCAGGATGCCGCCGCCGATGCCGATCGTCATCGACAGCACCGTTATCAGGAGCGTCTTGCCCACGCCCTGCAGGACGCGGTCGTCGAAGAAGTAGTCCGGGATCGCACCCCAGTTGATCTTGCCCTGGGAGAACGCGTAGACCACACCGGCCATCAGGGCCAGCGCGATGACGGCGGAGACGTACCGCCCGTAGTGACGGACCGGGATGGCCTTGATGGCCTCCGGGCCGGCCGGTGGAGCGTCCACCGGCCCGTCCGCCTTGGTGTTTTCAACAGTCACGGGTGTTGCCTTTCAGCGGCCGCGGCGCGGTCACTTGCCGCCGTTGACGGCGGCCGAGGTGACGGCGCCGGCGTCGACGCCCCACTTCTGGATGATCTTGCCGTACTCGCCGTTCTTGATGACGGCGTCCAGAGCGGCCTGGATCGCGTCGCGAAGCTGCGTGTTGCTCTTGGCCACCGCGATGCCGTACGGCGCGGCCTCGACCTGCTCGCCGACGATCTGGAAGTCGTTGCCGCCGCCGGAGGTCTTCACCGCGTACGCGGCGACCGGGAAGTCGGACGAGCCGGCGTCGGCGCCGCCCGCGCGCAGCCGGGTCTGGGCCTGCTGGTCGTTGTCGAAGGACTGGAGGGCGATGGTCTTGCCACCGGCGCACTTCTTCGACTCGGCCTTGGCGAGGTCCTCGGAGACCGTGCCGCGCTGCACCACGAGCTTCTTGCCGCACAGGTCCGCCCAGGTCTTGATGCCCTGGTCCTTGCCCTTGGGGGTGTAGATCGAGACGCCGGCGGTGAAGTAGTCGACGAAGTCGACGCCCTCGCCGACCTTCTTGCCGGTGTCGGAGTCGATGCCCTCCTGCCGGTCCTTGGTGTCGGTCATCGCGGACATGGCGATGTCGTAGCGCTTGGAGCGCAGACCGGTGATCAGGGTGTCGAAGGTGCCGTTCTCGAAGTCGAACTTCACTCCGAGCTGCTTGCCCATCGCGTCGGCCAGGTCGGGGTCGATACCGACCGTCTTGCCGGAGCTGTCCTTGAACTCGACCGGCGCGTAGGCGATGTCGGAGCCGACCTTGATGACACCGGCGTCGCGAACGGCCTGCGGCAGCTTGTCGGCCAGCGGGGCCGAGGCGGTGGCGGTGGAGGAGTTGCTTCCGGAGCCGTTGTCCTTCGTCTGGTCACCGCAGCCGGTGAGCAGCAGGGCGCCGGCGACCGCGATCGCGCCGACCGCTGCTAGCCGGGTGTGCGCGGCGGTGGAACGACGGGTGGTGCCTGCGGTCATGGTGGGTTCCTCCGGCGGGTGGATGGAGTTGCCGATGGGTCGACGAGAACACACACCTTCGGGTGTCGCGACCTCGTGTGGTTACGGCATCCTGCCATTCGGATTCAGTCATTCAGGTGAGTCGGCATGTCAAAATCGGATAACGGGACACCCTCGAACTGCACCAGGCCGGACATCACGGCCGGACCTTCTGCGGGAATCCCTCCTTCCGGCCGAAAAATCTGCGGCGTGTCCCGCCGTGCGGCCGGTCTCGGCGCGTCCGTCGCGGACGCTTGATTCTCCTTCGAGTCTTTGTCCAGGATTTGCCCCCATTTCCGAACATGAGTCATCTCACTGGTGCCGGAGCACATGTGACCTTCGCGTTATGGACTCGTCCTCGGCCGCGTCCGTCCGGTAAGAAGGATCCTCACACCCCTCATCCGGGGCTCAGGGCGCGTGTGCGGCGCGCCCGACGCGTATGTGCCCGTACGCCTCACCTCACTGGGCCGTGCGCGATGCCCGCCCACCCCTCACCAGGAGTGGCCACCCTCAACCATGTACACCTAAGGGGTAAGACACAGTGGCAGCGGAGATCGTCAATCCTCGCAGCAAGAACAATACGGACCAAGGGGACAGTGCGGAGCCCCTCGATTCCTTCGACCCCGCGTTCGCCCTGCATCGCGGCGGCAAGATGGCTGTGCAGGCCACCGTGCCGATCCGGGACAAGGACGACCTGTCCCTCGCCTACACCCCCGGCGTCGCGCGCGTGTGCACCGCGATCGCGGAGAACCCGGAACTGGTCGACGACTACACCTGGAAGTCGTCCGTGGTCGCCGTCGTGACGGACGGTACGGCCGTGCTCGGCCTCGGGGACATCGGTCCCGAGGCGTCCCTGCCCGTGATGGAGGGCAAGGCGATCCTGTTCAAGCAGTTCGGCGGCGTGGACGCGGTTCCGATCGCCCTCGCCTGCACGGACGTGGACGAGATCATCGAGACCGTGGTGCGCCTCGCGCCGTCGTTCGGCGGGGTGAACCTGGAGGACATCTCGGCCCCCCGGTGCTTCGAGATCGAGCGCCGGCTCCAGGAGCGCCTGGACATCCCCGTCTTCCACGACGACCAGCACGGCACGGCCGTCGTGACCCTGGCGGCGCTGCGCAACGCGGCGCGGCTGAGCGGACGCGCGGTCGGGGATCTGCGCGCCGTCATCTCGGGCGCGGGCGCGGCCGGTGTCGCCATTGCGAAGATGCTGGTCGAAGCGGGTATCGGGGACGTCGCGGTCACGGACCGCAAGGGCGTCGTCTCCCGGGACCGTGACGACCTGACGCCGGTCAAGCGGGAGTTGGCCGAGTTCACCAACAAGGCCGGGATCTCCGGAACGCTGGAGACCGCGCTGGACGGAGCCGACGTCTTCATCGGCGTCTCCGGCGGTACGGTCCCGGAGGAGGCCGTGGCCTCGATGGCGAAGGGTGCCTTCGTCTTCGCCATGGCGAACCCGAACCCCGAGGTGCACCCCGAGGTGGCGCACAAGTACGCCGCCGTCGTCGCGACCGGGCGTTCGGACTTCCCGAACCAGATCAACAACGTGCTGGCGTTCCCGGGCATCTTCGCGGGCGCGCTCCAGGTGCGGGCCTCCCGGATCACCGAGGGCATGAAGATCGCCGCGGCCGAGGCGCTGGCGGCCGTCGTCGGCGACGACCTCGCCCCCGACTACGTCATCCCCTCGCCGTTCGACGAGCGGGTCGCCCCCGCGGTGACCGCAGCGGTCGCGGCGGCGGCGCGGGCGGAGGGCGTGGCTCGCCGCTGAGCCCCTCCCCGAGTTCCACGGAACGGCCTCGCCCGCACGGGCGGGGCCGTTCTTCCGTCCTCCGCCGTTCTGCCGTTCCTCGCCGTTCTTCCGCCCCCCGCCGTCCGGGTGTCGTGCTTCCCCCCGCCGTTACGTCTGACGTGTTCCGCGCAAGAGGGCGTGTGTCACAACGTGTCCTGGTTCCCCCTGCCGCCCCCGGAACCTATCGTCGGCTTCATGTTCGCTGCCTATGCCGCCCGAATCGACCGTGACCAGCCGCTCTCCGGACTGGAGTTGGGGGAGCGTCCGGCCCCCGAGGCCCGCTCCGGCTGGAGCGTCGTCGACGTCAGAGCCGCCTCCCTCAACCACCACGACCTCTGGTCCCTGCGGGGTGTCGGCCTGCCCGAGGACAAGCTGCCCATGATCCTCGGCTGCGACGCCGCCGGTGTCGACGAGGACGGCAACGAGGTCGTCCTGCACTCCGTGATCGGCCAGAGCGGCCACGGAGTGGGGCCCAGGGAGCCCCGTTCCATCCTCACCGAGCGCTATCAGGGCACCTTCGCCGAGCAGGTCGCCGTGCCCACCTGGAACGTGCTGCCCAAGCCCAAGGAGCTCTCGTTCGAGGAGGCCGCCTGTCTGCCCACGGCCTGGCTGACGGCGTACCGCATGCTCTTCACCAACGCGGGCGTGCGCCCCGGCGACTCGGTGCTCGTCCAGGGCGCGGGCGGCGGGGTCGCCACCGCGGCCATCGTGCTGGGGAAGGCGGCCGGGCTGCGGGTCTTCGCGACCAGCCGCGACGAGGC
The DNA here is from genome assembly GCF_053597355.1 of Streptomyces sp. NPDC001443. Lineage (NCBI taxonomy): Bacteria > Bacillati > Actinomycetota > Actinomycetes > Kitasatosporales > Streptomycetaceae > Streptomyces > Streptomyces sp. NPDC001443. The sequence continues at coordinate 69,492 of NZ_JBSFIA010000003.1, read as the reverse complement.
CAAGCGCAAGCGGGCCCTGGAGCTCGGCGCCGTGGAGGCACTGGAGTCGGGCGCGCGGCTGCCCCAGCGGGTGGACGCCGTGATCGAGACCGTGGGCGCCGCGACCTGGTCGCACTCGGTGAAGTCCCTGCGGCCCGGCGGCACCCTGGTGATCTCCGGCGCGACCAGCGGCGACCGGCCCTCGCACGCCGAGCTGACCCGGATCTTCTTCCTCGAACTCAAGGTCGTCGGCTCGACGATGGGCACCAAGGACGAACTGGAGGACCTGCTCTCCTTCTGTGCCGCGACCGGGGTGCGTCCCGTCATCGACGAGGTGCTTCCGCTCGACCGGGCCCGGGAGGGCTTCGAGCGGCTGGAGTCGGGCGACCAGTTCGGCAAGATCGTGCTGACCACCTCCTGATCTCCCGTCCGCTCTCCCGCCCGCGCGCTCTCGACGGCCGGCCCGGCTCCCGGGCCGGCCGTTCGCATGTCAACTTGGGTTGACATCGTTCGCGTGTCAACGTAAGTTGACATCATGACCGAAGCAACGGATCTCGCCCAGCGAGCCGGCGACCGCGATCCGCGGGTCGGGCTGCGGGCGGTGGCGGCGCTGCGCCGGCTGCTGGAGCAGTTGGAGGCGGTGCAGGTGCGCAGTGCGCGCCATCAGGGCTGGTCGTGGCAGGAGATCGCCGCGGAACTCGGAGTCAGCAGGCAGGCCGTGCACAAGAAGTACGGGAGGCAGTGATGTTCGAACGCTTCACCCAGGACGCCCGCGCGGTGGTGGTGGGGGCGGTGGCCCACGCGGAACGGGCGGGCGCGGAACGGGTCGAGGAGACCCATGTCCTGCTCGCCCTCCTCGACCGCGAGGGCAGCCGCGGATCCTTCGCGCTGGCGGCGCTCGGCCTTCCGCCGGGAGGCCGGGACGGTGTCGTACGGGAACTGGGCGAGGCCCGCCGCCGCGGCGGGCTCTCCCGGGCCGACGCGGACGCCCTGTCCGGGCTGGGGATCGACCTGGCGGAGATCGTCGCGCGGATCGAGGAGGAGCACGGGGAGGGTGTGCTGGCGGATTCCGGCCGGGGCGGTGCCACCGGCCGGCGGACCGGGCGGCGGTTGTTCGACCGCGGCGCCAGGGATCTGCTCACCGAGTCGCTGCGCATCACCCTCGGCCGGCGCGACCGCCGGATCGGCGACGAGCATCTGCTGCTCGCCCTCACGGCACGCCCCGGTGTGCCGGCGGAGGTCCTCGCCGACCACGGGGTGACCCATGAGTCCCTCACCCGGGTCCTGTACGGCCCGGGCTCCGCAACGGACGCCGGAACCGGCCAGGCGAAGGCCGGCTGAGGAGCGGGCGAGCGGGGCGGCGGGCAGGGCGGGGGCCGGCCGGGGGAGGGAGCGGGGGGAGGGCGAGCGCCGGTGCGGCGCTCGCCCCGTCTCATGCCTTCGGCGTACGCAGCACCGCGCCGATGAGGGCCGCAGCCGCGGACAGATGGCCACGGGCGTCATGGAGCTGGTCCGCGGTGACGCCGTGATCGCGGGCCGCGTCCCGGATGTCGTCCCGGAAGCGGTCGAGCAGCCGGTCCAGATCGCGGGCCGGATCGCCGGTGAGGTCCTCGTGGGCCCAGGCCGGTTCGTAGTCGGCCGGGAAGTCCTTCGGCGCGCGGCCGTACTCGGGACCGGGCGTCGCCCTCTCGGCACCGGCACCCCTGCCGGCACCGGTACGGCCGAAGCCGAGGTCCCTGCCGAACTCCTTACCGAACTCTTTCCCGAAATCGCCGAACTCCTTGGCGATTTCCGTCAGGCCCTCCCGCAGACCCGTGGGCCAGTCGCCCCGCTCGAAGTGGTCCTGGACCTGCTCCTGGACCCGCCGGGAGATGCGCTGCAACTCCTCCTGGGCCTGGGCCCTGGCCTTGTCCTGCGCCTCCTTCGCCTGCCGCCGGGCCCGCTGGGCCTCCTCGCGGGCCCGACGGCTCTCGTCCTTGGCGCGGCGGGCCTGCTCCTTCCACTCCTGCTTGACGCGCCGCATCTCCTCCTTGGCGGCCCGCCACGACTCCTTGTCCCCGTGGTCCCCGTGGTCGCCGTCGGTCCGGGGTTCCCCGGACGGCGCCGAGCCGCCGCGCCGGGCCTCCGAGGCCGCCGCCCGCATCTCCCGGCGCAGGTCACCGGCGGCGCCGCGCACATCGGCGCGGATCTCGGCGGCCAGTTCCGCGACCGACTCCCGGATCTCCAGTTCCAGGTCGGCCAGTTCACCGCTGCGGTCGGCCAGTTCGGCGCGACCCGCCTCCGTGATGGCGTACACCTTGCGGCCGCCCTCGGTGGTGTGGGTGACCAGGCCTTCCGCCTCCAGCTTCGCCAGCCGGGGGTAGACCGTGCCCGCCGACGGGGCGTACAGCCCCTGGAAGCGCTCTTCGAGGAGGCGGATCACCTCGTAGCCGTGGCGCGGGGCCTCGTCCAGCAGCTTCAGCAGGTAGAGGCGCAGACGGCCATGGGCGAAGACGGGAGGCATGTCAGAGCACCTTCTTGTCGGTCGTGCCGTCGGTCGTGCCGTCCGCGGGGGCGCCGGTCGTGCCGTCGGCCGGGCGGGGGCCCTCGTCCGGGCCGCCGGGCGCGGGTGCCGCCTGCGTCGGCGCCTCCCACGGTTCGTCCTCCGCGGGAGGCCGCCGCAGCAGGGCGATGGACCCGGAGACCGTCGTCGCCTTCAGCCGGCCGTTGCCCGCGCCGAGCCGCCCGGTGATCCGCTTGGCGCCCCACTGGCCGCTGACCCGCAGGTCCTCGAAGGCGTTGGAGACGGTGCCGCTCGCGGTGTTCGCCTCCACCTGCGCGTCCGCCGGGTGCGGCAGCCGGATGGTGATCTCACCGGAGACGCTGGTCAGGCTGATCTCCGCGGGGCTGCTCGTCGAGTCGACGTCGACGATCATCGAGCCGCTCACCGAGTCGGCCTTCACACAGGACCCGGCGGCCTCGACCACGGTCAGGTCGCCCGAGACGGAGTGGAAGCGCAGATCCCCGCTGAGGGCCTGGGCCTCCACGTTCCCCGAGACGGTGTCCGCGCGGACCGGGCCCGCCAGTCCCACCAGCGTGGTGTCCCCGCTGACCCCCTTCACCTCGGCGTGCCCGTCGATGCCGGAGACCACGGCCGTGGCCCCGACGACACCCACCTCGACCCGGGTGCGGGCCGGCACCGCCAGGGAGACGACGGCGCTGCGCCGCCAGCCCTTGTGGTCGAGCCACTTCAGGAAGCCCTTCCACGGCAGGTCCTCGTAGGCCACCGTCAGGGTGCCGTTCTCCTGGGTGACCACCAGTGGCGGGCCCTCGACCCCGGACACCTCCAGGCGGGCGGAACCTTCGTCCGTGCCCACGACGTTCACTGTTCCGTTGACGATGCGCACGTGCAGTTCGCTCACCGGCTCGTCGAAGGTGAGCTTCCTCGGCTCTGCGACGGACCACTCGGACATGGTGCGGACCTCCAGGACGGCAAGAACGCGCCATATCGCGTCTCCTGTCAAACACGATATATCGCGGGCGTCGAAAGTCAAGACACCCGTCGAGACACCCCTCGAGACACCCGTTCTGGCGATCACCGATCACGCAGAGCCGAGGAATCGTCCTAGCGTGTGAACATGCCGACGGAAGACTTCGGGCCGCGTGCCCGGCCGGGGCGCCCCGCTCCGGGCGCCCTGCTGCTCTGCCGGGCGGACCCCGGCTCCGTCGCCCCCGCCGCGCGCCTGTTGCGCGACCGTGTCCTGCTCACGGCGGCCGGTGAGGCGTGGAGTGTCCTCGTACCCGAAGGCAGGCCGTGGCGGCGGGAGGGCGAACCGGTCGACCGCGTCGCCACCGGCTGGGCGACCGCTCTGGCCGTCGGCGCGCCCTGGCCCGTGCTGGCGCTGTGGTGGGACGCCGACCGGGCCGGCTACACCCTCGCGTCCGGTTACCGCCGTCCCGTCGGCTACGTCTGGCTCACGGACGGCACCCCGGCCGGCGAGGCGGAGGCCATGGGCGCCTTCGCGGCCCGCCTGGGCCTCGACCCGGCCGTCGACCTGCCGCTCCTGGAGGCCCTGACCCGTTCCGGCCCCGACCCGGGCCTCGGCTCCAGTCCCGGGTCCGGGGCCGACGCCCGGGCCCGGCTGGGCGGCCTGCTGGCGGTTCTCGCCCGGGCGGGGGTCGCCCTGCTGCCTGGTCTCGTGCCCGGTGAGTCCGCCGACCGCCTCCGGGAGGCCGCCCGGTCCCACCCCGGCGCCCAGGAGGTCCGGCAGCCGGACCGGCAGGAGACATCCCGCCGGGCGCCCACCGGCACGGAATCCGGGCCGAGGACGCCCGGTACCGCCGGCGGCGGGCACGAGCGCGGCCTTCCGGGCCCCTTGCTCCCCTACGCGGGCAGCCCCGGAGCCCAGGTCCTCGCCCTCGCCCAGGTGGCGGCGGGCCTCCCGCTCACCGCCCGGGGCCTGCGGCGCCGCGACTGCGGCTGGATCGCCTCGGGCGCGCTGCTCCTGGCCCACGGGGCGCTGGGGCTGCTGTACGACCTGGGCAGGCCACGCGACTGACGGCCGCGGGGCGAAAAGCGCTGGGAAGCCCTACGGACAACGGCGGGGGAGGGAAGCCGCACAGCAACGACGGAAGCCGCACGGCAGCGGAAGAAGCCGCACAGCACGACGCAAGCCGCACGGCGGCGGCAGAAGCCGTACGGACGGCCTACTCGTCGTCGTCCTCGTCGTCCAGCCGGGCCAGCCACGTCGCCAGCCGCTCCACCGGCACCTCGAAGTCCGGGTTGAGATCGACGAACGTACGCAGCTGCTCGGCGAGCCACTCGAAGGTGACCTCCTCCTCGCCCCGGCGCTTCTCGAGCTCCTCGATGCCGCGGTCGGTGAAGTACACGAATGCTCCGCAATGAACTGGGCGTCAACGACCCCTCCAGGCTATCCCGCCAGGTGGGGGAACGAACGCGGCCCCGCCCCCGGCCACAAGGGCTGGGGGCGGGGCCGCGAGGCGTCCGGGGTGTGCGAGGGGCTTACGCCTCGAACACCTCACGCACCAGCTGCTCCTGCTCCGCCTGGTGCCGCTTCGCCGAGCCCACCGCCGGGGACGACGAGTGCGGGCGCGAGATGCGACGCAGACGCTCGCCGTGCGGCACGTCCGCGCCGACGGCCAGGTCCAGGTGGTCGATCAGGTTCAGGGCGATGAACGGCCAGGCACCCTGGTTGGCCGGCTCCTCCTGGGCCCAGAGGTACTTCTCGGCGTTCGGGTACTTGGCGATCTCGGCCTGGAGCTCGGCACCCGGCAGCGGGTACAGGCGCTCGAGGCGGATGATCGCCGTCTCGGCGGCCGCGGGGTCCGAGGCGCCGCGCTTCTGACGCTCGGCCTCCAGGTCGTAGTAGACCTTGCCCGCGCAGAAGACGACCTTCTTCACGGCGGCCGGGTCGGCCTTGGCGTCGCCGATGACCGGGCGGAACTGGCCGCTCGTGAACTCCTCCGCCTTCGAGGCCGCGGCCTTCAGGCGCAGCATCGACTTCGGGGTGAAGACGACCAGCGGCTTGTGGTGCGGGTTGTGCACCTGCCACCGCAGGAGGTGGAAGTAGTTCGACGGGAGCGTGGGCATCGCGACCGTCATGTTGTTCTGCGCGCACAGCTGGAGGAAACGCTCCGGGCGGGCGGACGAGTGGTCCGGGCCCTGGCCCTCGTAGCCGTGCGGGAGGAGCAGGGTGACGCCGGAGGTCTGGCCCCACTTCTGCTCCGACGCGGAGATGTACTCGTCGACGACCGTCTGCGCGCCGTTGACGAAGTCGCCGAACTGCGCCTCCCACATCACGAGCGCGTCGGGGCGGGCCAGCGAGTAGCCGTACTCGAAGCCCATCGCCGCGTATTCGGACAGCAGGGAGTTGTAGACGTTCAGGCGGGCCTGGTCCTCGGACAGGTACAGCAGCGGGGTGAAGTCCTCGCCCGTCTGACGGTCGATGATCACCGCATGGCGCTGGCCGAACGTACCGCGCTGCGAGTCCTGGCCGGCCAGACGCACCGGGACGCCCTCCAGCAGGAGGGAGCCGAAGGCGAGGGTCTCGCCCATGCCCCAGTCGATGGTGCCGTCCTCGACCATGGCCGCCCGGCGCTGGAGCTGCGGCAGCAGACGCGGGTGGACGGTGACGTGGTCGGGGATGTTGACCTGGGACTCGGCGATCCGCTTGACCGTCTCCGCGGACACCGCCGTGTTCACCGCGACCGGGAACTCGGCCTGCGGGTCGGACGGGGCGGTGGCGGTCGGCTGCGCGGTGGCCTCGCGGACCTCCGTGAAGACCTTCTCCAGCTGGCCCTGGTAGTCCTGGAGCGCCTGCTCGGCCTCTTCCAGGGTGATGTCTCCGCGACCGATGAGGGACTCGGTGTAGAGCTTGCGCACCGAGCGCTTCTTGTCGATCAGGTCGTACATCAGCGGCTGGGTGAAGGCCGGGTTGTCGGACTCGTTGTGACCGCGGCGGCGGTAGCACAGGAGGTCGATCACCACGTCCTTGTTGAACGCCTGGCGGAACTCGAAGGCCAGCCGCGCGACGCGGACCACGGCCTCCGGGTCGTCGCCGTTCACGTGGAAGATCGGGGCCTCGATCATGCGGGCCACGTCCGTCGCGTACATGGAGGAACGCGAGGACTCGGGGGCCGCGGTGAAGCCGACCTGGTTGTTGATGACGACGTGGACCGTGCCACCGGTGCGGTAGCCCCGCAGCTGCGACATGTTCAGGGTCTCGGCCACCACACCCTGGCCCGCGAAGGCCGCGTCGCCGTGGATCGCCACCGGCAGGACCGTGAAGTCGGTGCCGCCCTTGTTGATGACGTCCTGCTTGGCGCGGGCGATGCCCTCGATGATCGGGTCGACCGTCTCCAGATGGGACGGGTTCGCGGCCAGCGAGACCTTGATCTGCTCGCCGTCCAGGCCGGTGAAGGTGCCCTCGGCGCCCAGGTGGTACTTCACGTCGCCGGAGCCGTGCATCGACTTCGGGTCGAGGTTGCCCTCGAACTCGCGGAAGATCTGCGCGTACGACTTGCCGACGATGTTGGCGAGGACGTTCAGACGGCCGCGGTGGGCCATGCCGATGACGACCTCGTCGAGACGCGACTCGGCCGCGGAGTCGATCACCGCGTCGAGCAGCGGGATGACGGACTCGCCGCCCTCCAGGGAGAAGCGCTTCTGGCCGACGTACTTCGTCTGGAGGAAGGTCTCGAAGGCCTCCGCCGCGTTCAGCCGGCGCAGGATGCGCAGCTGCTCCTCGCGCTCCACGCGCGCGTGGGGGCGCTCGACGCGGTCCTGGATCCACTTGCGCTGCTTGGGGTCCTGGATGTGCATGAACTCGATGCCGGTGGTGCGGCAGTACGAGTCGCGCAGCACGCCGAGGATGTCGCGCAGCTTCATCAGGGACTTGCCCGAGAAACCGCCGACGGCGAACTCGCGCTCCAGGTCCCACAGGGTGAGCCCGTGCTCGGTGATGTCCAGGTCGGGGTGCTTGCGCTGGCGGTACTCCAGCGGGTCGGTGTCGGCCATGACGTGGCCGCGGACCCGGTAGGAGTGGATCAGCTCGAAGACGCGGGCGGCCTTGGTGACGTCGTCGTCGTGGCTGGCGTCGATGTCCTTGAGCCAGCGGACCGGCTCGTAGGGGATGCGCAGCGAGGCGAAGATGCCGTCGTAGAAGCCCTGCTCGCCGAGCAGGAAGTTCGCGACGATCCGCAGGAACTCGCCGGAGGCCGCGCCCTGGATCACCCGGTGGTCGTAGGTCGACGTGAGCGTCATGACCTTCGAGATGCCGAGCTTGTTCAGGGTGTCCTGGGAGGTGCCCTGGAACTCCGCGGGGTAGTCCATGGAGCCGACGCCCATGATGACCGACTGGCCGGGCATCAGACGCGGGACCGAGTGGACGGTGCCGAGGCCGCCGGGGTTGGTCAGGGAGACCGTGACACCGGTGAAGTCGTCCATCGTCAGCTTGCCGTCGCGGGCGCGGCGGACGATGTCCTCGTAGGCCTGCCAGAACTCGAAGAAGTTCAGCGTCTCGGCCTTCTTGATGCCGGCGACGACGAGCTGGCGGTCGCCGTTCGGCTTCACCAGGTCGATGGCGAGACCGAAGTTGACGTGCGCGGGCTTGACGAGGGTGGGCTTCCCGTCCTTCTCCGCGTAGTGCCAGTTCATCGACGGCATGGCCTTGATGGCCTGCACCATCGCGAAGCCGATCAGGTGCGTGAAGGAGATCTTCCCGCCCCGGGCGCGCTTCAGGTGGTTGTTGATGACGATGCGGTTGTCGAACAGCAGCTTCACCGGGACCGCGCGCACGGACGTGGCCGTGGGCAGCTCAAGGGAGGCGTTCATGTTCTTGGCGACCGCGGCGGACGGACCGCGCAGCGTCACGAACTCGGGACCCTCGGGGCCCTCGGCGGCCGGAGCGGCCTTCGCCTTGGCGGCCGGGGCCGCGGCGGGCTTCGCCGGAGCCGCGGCGGGCGCCGGAGCGGCGGCCACGGGCTTCGCGGGAGCCTGCGCGGGCGCGGGCACGGCCGGGGCGGCCGGAGCAGCGGCCGCGGGCGCGGCCGGGGCGGCGGGTGCCGGGGCGGAGGCGCCTGCGGCCCCCGCGGCCGCAGTGCCCGCCGGAGCCGGGGAGGTAGCCGTCCCCGGCTTGTAGTCGGCGAAGAAGTCCCACCAGGCACGGTCTACCGAGTTCGGGTCCTGGAGGTACTGCTGATAGATCTCGTCGACGAGCCACTCGTTGGGGCCGAACGCGGCAGCGGGGTTCTTGCCCGCTTGGTCTGCGTCGGTCGAGAGGCTCGATGCGTTACTGGGGGACTGTGGCGACACGGCGAGAACCGCCCTCTTCCGCTTCACAAGGTGATGGACAGCGGGAATAAAGGCTACGCCCCCCCGGCCGGGAAGGTCAGGTCGGGCCGGTTCAACGTCGTGTAAGTCACATCAGAAAGTGTGTTTCGGCCCTGGAAATGGCGGGAAACACATGTGGTTCCGCTACGCAGGTGATGTATCTGGGTTCGTCGAAATGGGCCTCGCACGTCGTTGACGTGGGCCTGTGCCTGATCACACGTGTCCGTCAGCGCGGACGCCCGTGGATCTTGTGGCTCCGGTTCGCACTTTACGTCAACTTGGCACGGATGACAGTCCCGGGAGAGTGACGATGATCCTGCACCCCCGGTCGGATTCGGCCACGCCGATGCGGCCGCCGTGCAGATCCACCGCCCACCGGGCGATCGCCAGCCCCAGTCCCGTACCGCCGTCGCTGCCCGGGCCGTGCGGCCGGCGGACGGTTCCACGGTTGAACCGCTCGAAGACGCGGTGCCAGTCCGAGCGGGGTATGCCGGGCCCCTCGTCCAGGACCTCCAGCTCCAGCGACTCCGGCAGCGTCCCGCGCCGCGCCCGGACCGTCACCCGGCCGTGCGGCGGGCTGTGCTTGACCGCGTTGTCGATGAGGTTGGCCACGACCTGGTGGATGCGCTCGGGGTCCGCGTGCGCGGTCAGCTCCGGCGGGGACACGTCCAGGTGGAGGTGGACGTCCGTACGGGTGTGGCTGCCGGAGCCCGAGGCCATGCTCGCCCGCGCGGAGGCGACCATGTTGGCCTCCTTCAGCACCCCGGACAGATACGGCCAGACCTCGAAACGCCGCTGGCGCAGCGGTACGACGCCGTTGTCGAGCCGGGACAGGTCCAGCAGCGTCTCCACCAGCCGGCCGAGCCGCTCGGTCTGCTTCAGGGCGGTGCGCATCGTCTCGGTGTCCGCCACCGAGATGCCGTCCACGACGTTCTCCAGCACCGCGCGCAGTCCCGCGATGGGCGTCCGCAGCTCGTGCGAGACGTTGGCCACCAGTTCCTTGCGCTGGAGGTCCTGCGCTTCCAGCTCGTCGGCCATGACGTTGATCGTCTGCGCCAGGTTGCCGAGCTCGTCCCGGCGTTTCTCGCTCACCCGGCGGGTGTAGTCGCCGTGCGAGATGGACCGGGCGACCGTGTTCATCTCGTCCAGCGGCGCGGTGAGCGAGTGCGCCACGAACTGCGTGATGAGCAGTGTGGCGATCATCGAGAAGACCGTGATGAAGCGCAGCTCGGTCTTGGTGTGCACCGCGATCATCGACAGCCCGGTCGTGATCAGCACCGATATGACGACCAGCGCGCCCAGCTTGGTCTTGATCGAGAACGGGCGTACGCCACCCCAGGGCTCGCCCCTGGGGCTCTTCCGTGCGGCCGACCGTCCCTCGCTCATGGCGTCGGTGTCTCCAGCGCGTAGCCCACACCGTGCACGGTGCGGATCCGCTCGGCGCCGATCTTCCGGCGCAGCGCCTTGATGTGGCTGTCGACGGTACGGGTGCCGGAGGCGTCCGCCCAGTCCCACACCTCGGCCAGCAGCTGCTCACGGGAGAGCACCGCGCGCGGGGTGTTCGCCAGGCACACCAGCAGGTCGAACTCGGTGGGCGTCAGATGGACGTCCTCGCTGCGCACCCGCACCCGGCGCTGCGCGTGGTCGATCTCCAGCTCGCCGAGGCGCAGTATGCCGCTGCGCGGTGTCGAGGCGGCCACGACGGCCCGCTCGACCCGGCGCAGCAGCACATGGACCCGCGCGGCCAGCTCCCGCATCGAGAACGGCTTGGTCATGTAGTCGTCGGCGCCCACGCCGAGCCCGACCAGCATGTCGGTCTCGTCGTCACGCGCGGTCAGCATCAGCACCGGCACCGGCCGCTGGGCCTGCACGCGACGGCAGACCTCCAGACCGTCGAAACCGGGCAGCATGATGTCGAGGATCAGCAGATCGGGCTGCCATGCCTCGGCGGTGTCGACGGCCGCCGGGCCGTCGCCCGCGGTTTGCACCAGGAATCCCTCGGCGCGAAGTCGGGCCGCGATGGCTTCGACGATCGTCGAGTCGTCCTCGACCACCAGGACCCGCCGCTGGGCGCCCTGAGTCGCCGTGGCCGTCCCGTTGTGGGAGGTATGTGTCTGCTCCATCGCCCGCCCCTGAGTGTGCTCTCCGGAATCAGTGGGGTGATTCCTCGGTCTGCGCATGCTTGCGATTGACGCTTGAATGATCCGCGTCAGGGATGCAGCGTACGGGGAGTCACTACGGCTTTGCTATCCAGGTCGGACGGCGAGGTGGACGACGTCCGGAACGCCCCGGGCAACCGGCACCTCTTCGGTACGCACCTGCGTGAACCCGGCATTTCGCAAGGTTTCCTCGAATTCGGCAGACGGCCGCGCCGACCACACCGCCAGCACCCCGCCGGATCTCAGCGCCCTGGCGCAACTCGCAAGCCCGGCAGGGCCGTAGAGTCCTTGGTTGCCCTCGGTGACGGTCCAGTCCGGCCCGTTGTCGATGTCGAGACACAGTGCGTCGAATGTGTCGTATGTCTCATTGATGAAGTCGAGCAGGTCCGCCTGGACGATCTCCGTGCGCGGGTCCGCGAGCGCCTCGCGGGTGGTTTCGGCCAGGAGGCCCGTGCGGTGCCAGTCGATGACGGCGCTCTCGCGCTCCACGACGGTGATCCGGCCCCAGCGCGGGTCCGCCGCGGCGTGCGCGAGCGAGAAACCGACACCCAGACCGCCGATCAGCACGGCCGGATGCTGGTGACCCCCCGTGACGGGCGGCCGACGGCAGTCGTCCAGGGCGGTGAGCGCCGCGTCGACGAGCAGCCGTTCCGAGCGGCCGTCGGAGGTGTCCATCAGGAAGCAGCCGTTGGCGATGATCTGCAACAGGCCGCCGTGGCGGCGCAGTACGACCTCGCCGTACGGGCCCTCGCGGCGGTCCAGGACTTGGGGGGCGTCGTATGGCGTGGGCATCCGCCCATCCTGGCACTTTGCTGACGGATCGTTGGAGGATTTGCTCCGGTGCAGGGGCACACCCGCGTGGAGTCATCTCGGTACGCGAGCGCCGCCGCCGGGTACCGCTCCTGTGCCGCACCGCGCCGGGCCGGACGCGAGTGCCGCATTGGAGGTTGCTGTGAATCGGCGTGTGCGTGGCGCCGGTCATAGACAGTGACCCCGTGGTGCGCGAAGGGTGGGGGCGAACCGGAAGGAGCGCCTCACCGTGGAACGGACTGCGACCGCCGCCTCCCCTGCGGATCCGGACGACTCCCTCCCGGACGCCTCCGGTCCGGAGGCCGTGGCTGCGGGCCCGGCCCGCGCGGACACCTCCGCTGCGCTGGGCGGGATGCCCAGACAGTGGATCCCGGCCGTGGCGAGCGCATCCGGGGCCCCGGCCGTGGCGAGCGCATCCGGGGCCCCGTACGCGGGGGTGGCGTCCGGGGCCCCGTACGCGGCGACGCCCGAAGCGCGCCCGGCGGCGGATCCGGCCAGGGGGCCGGCCAAGGGTTCGACCGGGGGTTCGATCAGGAGGTCGACCGGAGGGCCGGCCGCGGGGGCGCGTCCGCGGCTGCGTCCCTGGCGGCTGCTCCCCACTCCCACCGGAACGCCGTTCGCCTTCGCCTTCACGGCCGTCCTGGCCGTCACCTCACTGATCACGGCCTACGCCGATCCCGCCCTGGTGCACACCCTCCACCAGGGCTCCAGCACCGACGTGGCGCACCTCGTACGCACCCCCGTGCTGGTCCTGCTGGCCAGCGCTCTGTGGATCGCGGGCGGGGTCCTGTCCGTCTACGCGATCTGCTGTGTGCTCGTCCTCACCGCCCTGGAACGACGGATAGGAGGGCTGCGCACGGCCGGTGTCTTCCTGCTCGGGCACGTCACGGCGACCCTCGCCACCGAGGTTCCGGTGGGCCTCGCCGTGCTGGTCGGCCGTCTCCCCGTCAGCTCCCTGCACCGCCTCGACTACGGCATCAGCTTCGGCGTGGCCGCCGGTGTCGGCGCCCTGGCGGGCCTGCTCGCGCCGTGGCTGGGCCGGCCGGTGCTCGTGGTGTTCGCCGCGATGCTGGTGCGCGACCTGATCGGGTTCGCGGACCCCATGACGAACTGGGGGCACCTGATGTCCCTGGCGATCGGCTGCGCCACCTGGCCGCTGACGCGCCGCCGGCACCGCGTCCGCGCGGCCACGGCACGCTGATCCTTCGAGGGCCTACCGCGGCGACCACACGTACGGAGTCGTCGTGGTCACCGCCCGGAAACCGAGCCTGCGCAGGATGGGCCCGCTGTCGTCGGACGCGTCCACGTGCAGATGGCGGACTCCGCGGGCGGCGGCGATCTCGGCGCGGGCGGCCAGCAGGGCGCGGTAGATCCCCCGGCCGCGCCACTCGGCGAGCGTCGAGCCGCCCGCCAGCGAGGCGAACTCGCTGCCGGGACGGAAGGTCAGCCAGGCCGCGCAGACCACGTCGCCCGCCGCCTCGGCGACGAAGACGGCGATCTCCTCCGGAGCGCGGGCGACGCGCCCGATCAGGTCGTCGGCGATCGAGCTCAGGTCCAGGCCCCAGACCGTCGTCTCCAGGGCCGCCACCCGGCGCAGGTCGGCGTCCGCGGTGACCTGCCGCACGGTGACCCCGTCCGGCACGGCGGGCGCGCCCGCCGACTGCGCCACGGATCCGATGAGCACCGTCTCCCGCGCCTCGGGCACGAAGCCCGCCGCGGTCAGCCGGTCCGTGAGATCGGCCGGGCTGTCGTGCCCGCGGACCTTCCACTCCACCGCCTGCCCGCGGGCCGCGAAGAAGTCCCGCTGCCGTGCGATCAGTTCGTCGACCTCCCGGCCCCGCAGGCCGCCCAGATCGCGCGGTCCGGTGACGAAGCCGCGGAAGCCGAGGTCGAGGCGGAGCAGCGGGCCGTCGTACTCGTACGCGACTCCGGGCGGCGGGGTGCAGCGCTGGGCGTCGTAGGCGTCGAGCAGGCTCTGGGTCTCCTGGGTCTCCGTCATGGGGGAGAACGTACGGGCGGGGGCCCGGGCGCGGGCAACACCTCTTCGCGGAGGAGGCGAGGAGGCGAGGAGGCGAGGAGGCGAGGAGGCGGAAGGAGACGGGGGTCGGCGGTGTTGTGCCGGGTGTCACCCGTTGCGGCAGGGGCGATCGCTCAGAGCGAACAGCCGGTGGGGAACATTCGGGGGCTCAGGTGCATTGAGTCGGCATAGCTCAACTTGACTGCCGAAGGGGAGATCATGGCTGCTGAGTCCAGTGCGTTCACATCGCTCACTCTGCCTGTGCTGCCGCTCGACGACGAGGTCGTGCTGCCCGGGATGGTGGTGCCGCTGGATCTGAACGACGCCGACGTGCGGGCCGCGGTGGAGGCCGCCCAGGCCGCCGCACGCTCGGAGCCCGGCAAGCCCAAGGTGCTGCTGGTGCCGAGGATCGACGGGGCGTACGCGGCCACCGGTGTGCTCGGCACCGTCGAGCAGGTGGGACGGCTGGCCGACGGCGACCCGGGCGCGCTGATCCGCGGTCGTGGCCGCGTGCGCATCGGTGCCGGCACCACCGGACCGGGCGCGGCCCTGTGGGTCGAGGCGACGCGCATCGACGAGAGTGCGCCCGAGCCGCTGCCCGGCCACGTCACCGAACTGGTCAAGGAGTACAAGGCGCTGGCCACCGCCTGGCTGCGCAAGCGCGGCGCCTGGCAGGTCGTGGACCGGGTGCAGGCCATCGACGACGTCTCCGCGCTCGCCGACAACTCCGGCTACTCGCCGTTCCTGACCACCGAGCAGAAGGTGGAGCTGCTGGAGACCACCGACCCGGTGGCCCGGCTGAAGCTCGCCACCCAGCAGCTTCGCGACCACCTCGCCGAGCAGGACGTGGCCGAGACGATCGCGAAGGACGTCCAGGAGGGTGTCGACAAGCAGCAGCGCGAGTTCCTGCTGCGGCGCCAGCTGGAGGCCGTGCGCAAGGAGCTGCGGGAGCTGAACGGCGAGAAGGAGGGCGAGGAGTCCGACGACTACCGCGCCCGGGTCGAGGCCGCCGACCTCCCCGAGAAGGTCCGCGAGGCGGCCCTGAAGGAGGTCGACAAGCTGGAGCGGTCCAGCGACCAGTCGCCCGAGGGTTCCTGGATCCGCACCTGGCTGGACACCGTCCTCGAACTCCCCTGGAACGAGCGGACCGAGGACGCCTACGACATCCAGGGCGCCAAGGCGGTCCTGGACGCCGAGCACGCCGGTCTGGACGACGTGAAGGAGCGGATCACCGAGTACCTGGCGGTGCGCAAGCGCCGTACGGACCGTGGCCTGGGTGTCATCGGCGGCCGGCGCGGTGGCGCCGTGCTCGCGCTCGTCGGGCCGCCCGGCGTCGGAAAGACCTCGCTCGGCGAGTCCGTCGCGCACGCCATGGGCCGCAAGTTCGTCCGGGTCGCCCTCGGCGGCGTGCGGGACGAGGCCGAGATCCGCGGCCACCGGCGTACGTACGTCGGCGCGCTGCCCGGCCGGATCGTGCGGGCCGTCAAGGAGGCCGGGTCCATGAACCCGGTGGTCCTGCTGGACGAGATCGACAAGGTGGGCTCCGACTTCCGCGGCGACCCGGCCGCGGCCCTGCTCGAAGTCCTCGACCCGGCCCAGAACCACACCTTCCGCGACCACTACCTGGAGGTCGAACTCGACCTCTCCGACGTGGTGTTCCTGGCCACCGCCAACGTGCTCGAAGCCATCCCCGAGGCGCTGCTGGACCGGATGGAGCTGGTCCGCCTGGACGGCTACACCGAGGACGAGAAGGTCGTCATCGCCCGGGACCACCTGCTGCCGCGCCAGCTGGAGCGGGCCGGACTCGGCGCCGACGAGGTGGCCCTGGACGAGAGCGCGCTGCGCAAGCTCGCCGGCGAGTACACCCGCGAGGCGGGCGTACGCACCCTGGAGCGGTCCCTGGCCCGGCTGCTGCGCAAGGTCGCGGCCCAGCACGAGCTGGGCGAGCGGGAGCTTCCGCTCACCGTCACCGACGGCGACCTGCGCGCACTGATCGGCCGGCCGCACCATGTGCCCGAGTCCGCGCAGGACCCGGCCGAGCGCCGTACGGCCGTCCCCGGTGTCGCCACCGGGCTCGCGGTCACCGGCGCGGGCGGCGACGTCCTGTTCGTCGAGGCGTCGCTGGCCGACCCGGAGACGGGCGCGGCCGGTCTGACCCTCACCGGTCAGCTGGGCGACGTGATGAAGGAGTCGGCGCAGATCGCGCTGAGCTTCCTGCGCTCGCACGGCGCCGAGCTGGAACTGCCGGTCGCAGACCTGAAGGACCGGGGCGTGCACATCCACTTCCCGGCGGGCGCGGTCCCCAAGGACGGCCCGAGCGCAGGCGTCACGATGACGACGGCCCTCGCGTCGCTGCTGTCCGGCCGGCTGGTCCGTACGGACGTGGCGATGACCGGCGAGGTCTCGCTGACCGGACGGGTGCTGCCGATCGGCGGGGTGAAGCAGAAGCTGCTCGCCGCGCACCGGGCGGGGGTCACCACGGTGATCATCCCCAAGCGCAACGAGCCCGACCTGGACGACGTCCCGGCGGAGGTGCTGGACCGGCTCGACGTCCACGCCGTCACCGACGTCCGTCAGGTCCTGGAACTGGCGCTGGCGCCGGCCGTGAGCGGCGCGTCGCAGGAGGTGCCGGTGGCGGCGTGAGACCGCCGCCGGTCGGCGGCCACCGGACGGGAAGGGCCCGGGTCACCGTGAGGGGGACCCGGGCCTTCGCCCTGTGCGCGTGCGGGCGCCGGGTGCGGGTCAGCCGTTGGCGAGCGCGACCACCCGGTCCAGGGCACCGTTGAACTTGTCGTGGTCGCCGACCGTCGGGCCGGACGACGTGTACTGCCACATCGTGTAGTACGGCCAGCCGGACGGCAGCGTCCCGGCCTCCGAGGCGTACCGGGCGATCCACAGCGGATCGGCCGAGGCGAAGCCGCCGTAGTCGCCGGTGCACTGGGTCCACCAGCTGGTGGCCGTGTAGATCACGGCGTCCCGGCCGGTGCGGGCCTTGTAGGTGTTCAGGAAGTCCGCGATCCAGCTCACCATCGCGCCGGTCGTCTTGCCGTAGCAGGCGGCGCCGTAGGGGTTCCACTCGATGTCGAGGGTGCCCGGCAGTGTCTTGCCGTCCTTGGACCAGCCGCCGCCGTGGTCGACGAAGTAGTCGGCCTGGGCGGCGCCGCTGGTGGTGTCGGGGGTGGCGAAGTGGTACGCGCCGCGGATCATGCCGACGTTGTAGGAGCCGTTGTACTGCTGCGCGAAGTACGGGTTCGTGTAGTACGTGCCTTCCGTGGCCTTGGTGTACGCCCACTTGATCCCGCTGCTCCACAGGGTCGACCAGGCGACGTTGCCCTGGTAGCCGGAGACGTCCACGCCCTCCGTCTGGGTGGCGACGCCGGGCGCGGGGGAGCCGTCCGAGCCGTCGTGGGCGAGGACGCCGATGCCCATGCGGGCGGAGCCGCGGGCCGGGACGTCGGCCGCTTCGGCGGAGACGGGAACGGTGAGGGAGAGGGCGGCGAGCAGGAGCGCGACGGCGGCGGTGGCGGCGCGCGGGGGGACGGAGCCGGGTCTGTGCACGGGCATGACGTGCCTCCGAGGCTTGGTGGTGCGGGGGAGGGGCCGGATCACCCACAGTTGTGGCGTGGGCATGCCATGCGTTGCCTGACGAAGACGCTACGCACGTAGAAGAGGTACTGGGAAGGGGGTCCGGATGACGCCGTTGGTCTACGCCTGCGAAATACTGACGGAGCTGCGGCGATGGCGGATTCTGGCGATAACTTTCAGGATCGGGAAACCGGATCAGGGGTGCTGACGTGCACGAGCGCGGAAACGGCAACGCGCGTCGAGATGACGCGCAGACGTCGCGAATTGGTGTGGACCAGGAGTTCCTGTCCCTGGAGCGCGAGTTGACGGTGCTGTTGCGGCGTGCCAGGGCCAGCCAGGGCGAGATGGCCCGCGAGGTCCACCCGGACCTCGAACCCGCCGCCTACGGACTCCTCGTACGGCTGGAGGAGTGCGGACGGCTGCGCGCCACGGAACTCGCCGGCTACATCGGTGTCGGCAAGGCCACCATGTCCCGTCAGCTGCGCGCCCTGGAGGAGCTCGGCCTGGTCGCCCGCGAGCCCGACCCGGCGGACGGCCGTGCCTGGCTGGTGGACCTCACCCCGGAGGGCCGCAGCAGGGTCGGCAAGGTGCGCGAGGCCCGCAGGGTGCGGTACGTGAACCAGCTCGCGCACTGGGACCGCGGCGAGGTCGCCGAGCTGGCCCGACTGCTCCAGCAGCTCAACCAAGGCATGGAGCGCTGACGGCCGCCCCTCCCCGGGGGCCGGGCGCCCGCCCCGCGCTCCGCCCCGCGCTCCGCCCGGCGACCGCCTAGAACTCCACGTACGCGACCGTCGCGTCGTCGTGCGTCTTGGCGCGACCCAGGAAGCGGCGGTCACTGTCCGTGCTCTCCAGCAGCCGCACCCGGTCCACCAGGGCTCGGGGCCCCTCCTTCCGTACGAGGGTGAGGCAGTCCGTCCAGTCGCCCTCCCGGAACGTCTCCACCCAGCGCGTCGCGCCGTCCGTCAGCGCGGCCAGCGCGCCGACCTCGGCGCGGGGCACGGTGCCGGTCACGGCGCGGACGGCCACGGACGGGTCGGCCGCCGCGGTGAAGAAGCCGCCCTCCTTGTTGCGGACGGTCGCGTCCACCACCGCGTCGGTGGCGAGCGAGGCGCGCGGCAGCCTGGCGATGCGGTCGTCCAGGACCGGGGTGACCGTCCCGTCCGGGGACCGGAGCAGCAGCGCCGAGTCGGAGAGCACCAGGTACGCGACCGTCTCCGGCGACCAGCGGGCGAGGACCACGGTTGCCTGCGGCGTACGCGGGTGAGAAAGGTCACAGGTGCCCGCGTGGGCCGAGGCGGTACGGGTGATGGCGCGGGCGAGAATCCCGGTCAGCGGGACATCGGTGAGGGAAATGATCATTTCGGTCAGGGCACCCCCGAGGCGTGCCGTGTACCAGGGGACCGAATGCAGACAGCCCGTCGCGCTCCGTGGTGGTGTCACGCCGTCCAGGACGACGAGTGCGCCGCCTCGCCCGGTTGCGGGTAGTCCGATGCTCGCGAAGTCCTCGTTGGGGCGGTCGTGTTGACCAGGCTCCGAGACAAGTTCCGTACGCATTCAGCCAGTCTGCACCACCTCTTCACAACTTGCGCGAAAGGGCGGCATCGGCCGCCGGATCGGCGCACCAGCGCAGGTCGGCCGCCTGGTTTGGGGTGGAATGGCATACTCCGGGAAGGTGCGGCGGCGAATACTGCCAAAGCCCGCCGCCCACGTCCAACCGGCCCACCACGCACGGCTGTCGCGGGCGCCGGGGAAACTTGCCCACCAACTCCCCTCCGATGTTCACTCCTTCGGGTGGCGGGTCAGGTGATGCCGGACCGTCGCCCACCGGCACTGGGAGGGTCGGGAGCCGATTGAGGGGTGCCCCCCTGCTCGGGTGAAGCCGAGAATGCGGGGGAGGTTGTACGAGCCGATTGACGGAACGTCATCCGGACCCATGGGTACACGAGTCAGGAATGCGAGCACCGGTGCAGAAGACGCGGCCTCGGCGCGCAGACAAGAAGTCGGCCTCCGAAGGGGGCGCGCAGAGCTCCTCCGTCGGCAAGGGCCGTCCCACCCACGTACGTAACCGGCTGATCGTCGCGGTGGCCGTCGTGGCCGCGGCCATCGCCGCGGCCGGAGCCCCGTCGGTGCTGGCCGCCTCGGGTCGGCTCAAGGACTCCCAGGATCTGGTGACGCTGGCCGGCCAGACCCAGGACGCCCTGGTGCTGGCCCACTCGCTCGCCGACGAGCGGGACGAGATCACCTCCTATGTCGCCGCCGGGCGGCCCAAGTCCAAGGCGCCCGCCGAGGACCGCAGCGCCCGGGTCGACCGCCTGCTGGAGGAACTGCGCGCCGATCCGGACGTGCCCGCCTCGCTGCGCGCGGACCTCGACGACGTCGCGGCCGTACGCAGAGCGGCGCTCACCGGCAAGAGCAGTGCTCTCGAAACGCACGGTGCGTACTCCGCCGCCATCACCGAACTCCACCGTCTCGCCGAGCGCCTCGCCGACCGGATGCCCACCCGCGCGGGTGCCGGCGCCCACGCCCTCGCCGAGCTCGACTCCGCCGTCCAGCAGGCCGCGGCGGCCCGCGGGCTGCTGCTGGCCGCGCTGAACGTGCCGACCGGCACCGAGTCGGTCTACAACCCCGCCACCGGCCTGACGGAGAAGGTCCCGGTCTCCTCCGGCGCCGACACCAAGCAGCGCGACGCCCTCACCGCCGCCGCCCAGCAGGCCCGGTTGCGCTCCGACGCGGCTCTCGCCGACTTCCACGAGACCGCGCCGAAGGCCACCGTCGACACCTACGACTCGACGGTCACAGGCCCCGAGGTCGACTCCGCCGACAAGTACCTCGCCCGTCTCACCGATCAGCCCGAGCTGTCCGACAGCGAGCTCGCCACCAGCGTCAAGAAGCTCGACGCGGCGCTCACCGCCCGGGTCGAGCTGATGCGCGGCGCGGAGTCCTCGCTCTACGACCACCGCACCAAGGACCTGGGTCTGCTGCGCGACGACGACGTCACCGCGCTGGAGATCCGCGTCGCCGCGCTCGGCGTGCTGATGCTGGTCGCCGTCGGTATCGCCACCGGCATGGCACGCTCCCTGACCCGGCCGCTGTCGGCGCTGCGCCGCGGCTCGGCCCGGCTGGCGGCGGCGGCGGACCCCGCCGCCGAGGAACCCGTCAAGTTCATCGGCCGCAACGACGAGTTCGCCCAGGTCGTGCGGTCCGTCAACGCCCTGCACGCGCACGCGGTCGCCCTCCAGGAGCGCATCACCACCCTGGAGACCGACCGCAAGCACCTCGTCGGCCAGCGCCAGAAGATGGCGGACGCCCGCGAGGAGCTGCGCTCCGAGCTCACCGGCTCCGCCGCCCAGCTGGAGCGGCTGCGCACCAGCATCGGCGGCTCCTTCGTCAACCTCGCGCTGCGCACCCTCGGCCTCGTCGAGCGGCAGCTCGCGGTCATCGAGGGCCTGGAGGAGCGCGAGCAGGACCCGGACCGGCTGGCCACCCTCTTCAAGCTCGACCACTTCGCCACGGTCATGCGCCGGCACAGCGAGAACCTCCTGGTGCTGGCCGGCACCGAACACGTCCAGCAGCACGCCGGGCCCGTCCCGCTCGTCGACGTCGTACGGGCGGCGGTCAGCGAGATCGAGCGCTACGAGCGCGTCCGCATCGCCACGGTGCCGCCGCACGCGCACGTCGCCGGCTACGCGGCCGACGACCTCTCGCACCTGCTGGCCGAACTCATGGAGAACGCCACCTCGTTCTCCCCGCCGGACGTGCCCGTGGAGGTCTCCGCCTGGCTCCTGGAGAACGGCGAGGTCATGCTCTCCGTCCAGGACGAGGGCATCGGCACCACCGAGGAACGGCTGACCCGCCTCAACGCCCGGCTCGCCGACTTCGACCCGGCGTCCCCCTACGACCAGGAGGGCGAGGACGGCCTCGGGCTCGGCCTGTACGTCGTGGCCCGGCTGGCCCACCGGTACAACGTGCGCGTGCAGCTGCGGGCGCAGAAGCAGGGCGGCATCGCGGCCGTGGTGGCCCTCCCGCAGACCCTGTTCGCCGCGGCCCCGTCGGCCGCCGTCCCGCCCGCCAGGTCGTCGGCCGGCGGTGCGCAGGGCTACACGCTGCCGGGCGCCGCCGCGGAGGCCAACTCCAACGTCCTGCACGGTCGTTCGACCGGCCCGGACCCGCTGGTGACCCTGGCGGAGCAGGCGGTACGAGCCGCCACGGACGACGAGACGGACGTACCGAAGGCGGACGTACCGCAGACGGACGCGCCGGCGACGGACGCACCCGGCACGGACGTACCGGAGGCCGCCGCTCCGGAGGCCGCCGCGCCGCTCGCCCCGGCGGAGGAGCCCGCGCAGGTTCCCGCGCGGGCGCGGCCCGGCACGCCCGCCGAGTCCCTCGCCGAGACCACGATGGAGCTGTTCATCCCGGCTCCCGCGACCGAACCGGAGCCGACACCGGCTCCCGAGCGGCCGGCGCCCGCCGCGCCCGCCGTCCAGGCCGCGCCCACCGTCGATCCTTACGCCATCGGCCCCGACAGCCACCAGCGCACCCCGGACGAGACCGAGGAGCCTGTCACCAGCAAGGGGCTGCCCAAGCGCACCCCGAAGGTCACCGCGCCCGCCTCGGAACCGAGGCAGCGCAGCGGATCCGTCGACGCCGAGGCGCTGCGTCGCCGCCTCGGTGGCTTCCGCCGGGGGGCGGAGGCCGGTCACCGTGAGGTGGCGGCGGAGATCGCGGAGCAGACGGACCGCAACGAGGTCCCGACCACGGCGACCGCGCGACCCGCGGAACCGGCAGCGCCTGCCCGACCGGCAGTGCCTGCCCGATCAGCAGCACCAGCGACACCGGCTACACCTGCAACACCTGCAACACCAGCGACACCCGCACGGAACGCAGTTGGCGATGACGCCACGGGGGGCACAGTCGAGGAGGCAAGCAGTTGACCGCCACCAGTACCTTCGGCCTGAGCAGTGAGGCCCGGAACCTGCACTGGCTGCTGACGAACCTCGTGGAGGAGGTGCCAGGCATCCTGTCGGTCGCGGTGGTCTCCTCCGACGGCCTGCTGCTGCTGTCCTCCGACCCCGGCCGCATCGCCGAGGCCCGCGAGGCCTTCGACGACAGGCCCAAGGGACCACGCGGTTCCTCCGCCGACCTCGCCACCATCGTCTCCGGCATCGGCAGCCTCACCGTCGGCGCCGCCAAGCTGATGGACTTCGGCCCGGTCAAGCACTCCATGGTCGCCATGGAGGAGGGCAGCCTGTTCGTGATGTCGATCAGCGACGGCTCGCTGCTCGGTGTCCACGGAGGCGCGGAGTGCGACATGAGCGTGGTGGCGTACCACATGGCGCTCTTCGTCGGCCGGGCCGGGCACGTCCTGACCCCCGAACTCCGCAGCGAGCTGCGTAAATCCCTGGAAGGCGAGCCGACGGGAAGTGTCCGATGAGCACCACGCCGCGTAACTCCAGGCCGCATCTCCCGGTCCGCGACTCCCGGTCGCACCTCCCGGTCCGCGGCGGCGACCGCAAAGTGGCCCGCGTACGCCCCTACTCGCTGACCGGCGGCCGTACCCGCTTCGGCCATGTCCTCCTCGTCGAGACGTTCGTGGCGAGCACCGCCGCGATCGAGGCCGCGCAGGAGCGCAAGGAACTGACGAGCGGCACCCCGCACGCGCTGAGCCTCGGGGCAGGGCCGCTCAGCGCCCGGGTCATGCCGGAGATGCTGGCCATCGTCGAACTGTGCCGCCGGATGCGCACGGTGGCCGAGATCGCCGCACTGCTGAGCATGCCGCTCGGTGTGGTCCGGGTCCTGCTGAGCGACCTCGCGGACCAGGGAAAGATCCGTGTGTACGGAACCGGAACCGGTCACGGCGTCGGCCGGCCTGACCGCGCTCTGCTGGAAAGGGTGCTGAGTGGACTCCGTCGTCTCTGACGCCGCCGCCTCTGGCGTCACCTCGTTCGTCGAGCCCGACGAACCGTCGCAACCCTGGCAGACGGACCGGACCCGCGCCCCGATCGCGACGAAGATCGTGATCGCGGGCGGCTTCGGGGTCGGCAAGACCACGCTGGTCACCGCCGTCTCGGAGATCACGCCCCTCCAGACGGAGGCGCTGATGACCGAGGCGAGCGAGGAGACCGACGACCTCACCGACACGCCCGGCAAGCTCACCACCACCGTGGCCATGGACTTCGGCCGCATCACGCTCGACGACGACCTGGTGCTCTACCTGTTCGGCACGCCGGGCCAGCAGCGGTTCTGGTTCATGTGGGACGACCTGGTGCGGGGCGCGATCGGCGCGGTCGTCCTGGCCGACACCCGTCGCCTGAAGGACTGCTTCCCGGCGCTGGACTACTTCGAGAGCTGCGGGCTGCCGTACGTCGTCGCGGTCAACCACTTCGACGACACGGAGAACTTTGAACCCGAAGACGTCCGGGAGGCGTTGACGATCGCCGAGCACATCCCCGTGCTGATCATGGACGCGCGTCGGCGGGTGTCGGCGATCGAGACCCTGCTGGCGCTGGTGGGCCACGCACTCGCCGAAACCCCCGAGTAACCCCGAGCGGTCCCGAGCGGTCCCGAGCGGTCCGAACAGCCCCAGAGGTCCCGGGCAGTTCCCCGGGCAGTCCCCGAGCAGTTCTTCGCGGCCCGACGGCCGGCCCCCGGCGGTCCCGCCGTCCGGCCGCTGTGCGCAGTATCGAACGGCACCGACACCGGTTCCGTGCGTCCCGAGTCCTGAGCAGTCGTGATAGAGGAGCCACCACTCGCATGCGGAAGATACTCGTCGTCGGAGCCGGCCAGTCCGGTCTCCAGCTCGCCCTCGGACTCCAGTCGCACGGGTACGAGGTCACCCTGATGTCCAACCGGACCGCGGACGAGATCCGTTCCGGCCGGGTCATGTCCACCCAGTGCATGTTCCACACGGCGCTGCAGCACGAGCGCGACCTCCAGCTCAACTTCTGGGAGTCCCAGGCCCCGAAGATCGAAGGCCTCGGCGTCTCGGTCGCGGCCCCCGGCTCGTTCGACCCGGGCCCCTCGCAGCGGGCGATCGACTGGGTGGGCAGGCTGGACGGCTACGCCCAGTCGGTCGACCAGCGGGTGAAGATGGCCGGCTGGATGGAGACGTTCGTCCAGCGCGGCGGCCAGTTGGTCATCCACGGGGTGGCGGTCGGCGACCTCGACTACTTCTCCCGCGCCTACGACCTCGTCCTCGTCTCGGCGGGCAAGGGCGAACTCGTGTCGATGTTCGGCCGGGACGCCTCCCGCTCCCCCTACAGCACGCCGCAGCGCGCCCTCGCCGTGTCGTACGTCCACGGTCTGGGCCCGCGCCCGGAGCACCCGGAGTTCGACGCGGTCCGCTGCAACCTGGTCCCCGGCGTCGGCGAGCTGTTCGTCATGCCGACGCTGACCACCTCCGGTCGCGCGGACATCCTGTTCTGGGAGGGCATCCCCGGCGGCCCGCTCGACGCCTTCGCGGGCGTCAAGGACCCGGCCGAGCACCTCGCCCTGACCCTGGCGCTGATGGAGAAGTTCACGCCCTGGGAGCACGCGCGGGCCACCGGGGTCGAGCTCACCGACGCGGGCGGCACGCTCGCCGGCCGGTACGCCCCGACCGTCCGCAACCCCATCGGCCGCCTCCCCGGCGGTGGCCTGGTCCTGGGCGTCGCCGACGTGGTCGTCGCCAACGACCCGATCACCGGCCAGGGTTCCAACTCGGCGTCCAAGTGCGCGGCCGCGTATCTCGCCGCGATCCTCGAGCACGAGGACAAGCCGTTCGACGAGATGTGGATGCAGTCGGCCTTCGACCGCTACTGGAACACCGCCCAGCACGTCACCAAGTGGACCAACGCGATGCTCGCGCCGCCGCCGGAGCACATCCTCAACCTCATCGGCGCCGCCGGCCAGCTCCAGCCGGTCGCCGACCGCTTCGCCAACGCCTTCGACGACCCGGCCGACTTCGAGAACTTCTTCTACGACCCCGAGAAGACGGGCGCGTACCTGGCCTCGGTGGCCGGGGCCTGACCGGCGGACCCACCGGTCTCGGGTCCCCGACGCGCTGTCGGGGACCCGCTCCTCTGCGGCAGCACCACCTCTGGCGGCCGCGCTCGCCCGCCTACGGGACGGACGGCCGCGATGCGGCAGACCGCGGTGCGGAAGGCTGCCGGACGGCAGACCGCTGTGCGGACCGCTGTGGTGCGGCCGGTTGCGAGACGGACCGCTGTGGTGCGGCCGGTTGCGCGGCGGACCGCTGTGGTGCGGCCGGTTGCGCGGCGGACCGCTGTGGTGCGGCCGGTTGCGAGACGGACGGCTTCGGCACGGCTGGTTGCGCGGCGGACCGCTGTGGTGCGGCCGGCTGTGAGGCCGACGGCTTCGGTGCGGCAGGCCGCGGGGCCGTCGCCGGGGCGTAGCCGGCGTCCGTGCCGTCGAGGGCGTGGGCGGGGAGCTCCGGCGGCGTGTAGCGCGGCAGCGGCCGGCCCTCGGGATCGGGTCGTACGGCGCCGAGCACCGGGTTGGCGGCCAGCGGGGAGATCTTCACCCGCGCGCCGGGCCGGGGTGCCTGGACCACCATGCCGTGGCCCAGATACATCGCCACATGGGTCGCCTCCGGGAAGTAGACGACGAGGTCGCCGGGGCGCAGCTCGGTGAGCGGGATCCGGGGCAGCCGAGCCCACTGCTCCTGGCTGGTCCGCGGGATCACCGTCCCGGCGTCCTCCCAGGCCCGCGAGGTCAGCCCGGAGCAGTCGTACGACTTCGGGCCCTCCGCCCCCCACTCGTACGGCTTCCCGAGCTGTCGCACGGCATAGCGCACCGCGTCCTCGCCCTCCTGCGTCGGCGTCCGCTCGACGCCGGTGCCTAGCGCGCCCGAGGCGATCAGCTCGTCCTGCGCCTTCGCGATCCCGGCCTGCTCGAACTCGGCCAGCGCGGAAAGCTGTTCGGCGCTGAGCGAGGCGATCAGCTTCTCGACCGCCGCGAGCCGGCCGTGCACGTCGTCGCGGTCCTTCCTGCGCCGCTCGGTGAGGGTACGCTGGGTGTCGAAGGCGGAACGGGCCCTGCGGGCCAGCTCACGGCTTCTGCGCTCGTTCCCGGTCAGCCGCCCCACCGTCTCCGTCCGCTCGCGGGCCAGCCGCCCGATCACATGGCCCTCGTCGAGCGCGTGCTGCGGGTCGCGGGCGAGCAGCAGCCGCAGGTACGGGGAGATGCCGGTGCTGCCCTGGTACTGCTGACGGGCCAGCCGTGCCGCCTCGCTCCTGCTCTCGTCCAGCGACAGCCGCGCCCGGTCCAGCTCGGCGTCCAGCCGGCCGGCCCGGGTGCGCTGCTTCCTCAGCTGCTCCTCGGTGGCGTTGTAGGTCTCGGTGGCCTTCTCCGTCGCCCGGTATAGCTGCTGAAGGTCCGTCAACAGCTCGGCGACGGAACGCGTGTCGGGGCCGGGCGTGGCCAACGCGGGCTGGGGTACGAGGGCGAGCTGGGCGGCCACCGCCGCCGTACAGGCCAGACGCAGAAACCTTCCTGACACCTGATCACCTCCGGCGCGGAGCGGACGGCCGGTCCGCCCGTCTCCGTACCGTGATCATCAAATAACTTTGCGTGGTTCGCGTACTAAGTGTGCGCGGACCGGCGCAACGAGGTCACCCGTACGGGTCGCCCGGCTTGCCGTCCGGCGTGGCATGTGGATCGGCCGTCGGCGGGGTGCGCGGCCAGGCGTCCGGACCGGCCGCCTGCGGCATGGTCCGCCGGACACGCCCTAAGAGCTCCGAACAAAAGTGGGGCCCGGCGGGCGGTGTCCGGCACGCACCCTCGCCGCGTTGCCGAAAGGCCCTGGTAGCTCCGCTACAAGGACCTTCCGGCGCCTTGCGATCGCACGCACCGGACACCGCCCGCTGATCGGACCCCACTTTTGTTCGGAGCTCTTACTGCGGGACATACGGGGTACTCGTCGGGGGCGTGCGGAGCGACGGGCCGACCGGCGGACGCCGATCGCGACCAGGGCCAGGCCCAGGACGCCCACGGCTCCCACGATTATTCCGCTCAGAAAGAGGGACCCGGTCGAGGAAGTCGCGTGGTAGCCGAAAACCGAGAAGTCGCCGCCGGTTCCGAGACCGTGTCCGGCACCGATATTGCCGAACACTCCCGCCAATCCGACGATGACGGCAAGAGCCAGAATGATCAGGCCAAGGATGAGAATCATGGAGATGCTCCTTTGAGCTGCGACCGATAAGGTCGCGGGCCGTCATCACCACCTACCCCTGTTGTGCAGCGTCAAGCGAAAGGGTGGACACCATGCTCATCCTCGGCATCATTCTCCTCGTCGTCGGTTTCCTGACGGGAATTTCGATCCTGTGGACGATCGGGATCATTCTCCTCATCGTCGGTGTCATTCTCTGGATTCTGGGAACGGCCGGTCACGCCGTCGGCGGCCGCCGACATTACTGGTAGCCCCGCCCGGGAGGCGATCCGGCAGCGGACCGGCAGCGGACCGGCAGCCCCGATCACGCCGTGCGCGGGACACCACCCGCGCACGAGGCGTAGAACGGTGACATGACAACGCCAGCATCGATGCCGGACCGGACCGACGTCGCCCGTGACCTGTGGCGGCTGCTCGAACCGATCCACGCCGTCGTGTACTTCGCCCCGGAGCCGGTGGAGGAGTTCAGGACGGCGGGTTACCGCGGCTACTGGATGGGCTACTTCGCCGGCCGGGCCGCCCCGCTGGGGCAGGCGGGCGCCGACGTCGTGCACGCGCTGTTCTACAACTTCGCCTACGAGCGGGTGAGCCGGGCCGTGCCCGCCGCGTGGAGCTTCGCCCCGCCCGACGAGGCTCTGCGCGCGCGGCTACGGGGATCCGTACGGGCGCTCGCCCGGGCGTTCGGGCCCGCGGCCGACGGCGCGGAGGTGGCCCGGGCGGCACGGCTCGCGACGCGTGCCGCCCGGTCGGCCCCGCTCGAAGGCCGGGCGCTCTTCGCTGCCAACCGCTCCCTGCCGGTGCCCGAGGAACCCCTCGCCCGGCTGTGGCAGGCCGCGACGCTTCTTCGGGAACACCGCGGCGACGGCCATGTCGCGGCCCTGGCCGCCGCCGGGATCGGCGGCCGTGAATCGCACGTCCTGCAGGCCACCGCACGGGGGATCCCGCGCGAGGTCTACACGGTGGCCCGCGAGTTCGACGACGCCGAGTGGACCGCGATACGCGACAGGCTGACCGGGAGAGGGCTGATCGAGGACGGGCGGCTGTCCCGGCGCGGACGACAGCTCACCGCCGAGGTCGAGGAACGTACCGACCGGCTGGCGGCGACCGCCTACGACGCGCTCGACGCCGAGGAGACCGACGAACTCCTGCGGCTGCTGCGCCCCCTGACCCGTGCCGTGCTATGGGAGGGCGACATCCCGCTCGACAACCCCATGGGACTCGACCTGCGCGCGGACCTCGGCCGGCCGTGACGCGGCGGCGGTGACGGCACGGCTGTTCGGGAAGCACACCGCGGGTGTGTCCACCGTGCCGTCACCGCCACCGCGGGGCCTCACAACGAGGCGGTGGTCTGCTGCCCGGACGCGCTGCCCACGAGCCACTGGTCCCACGGCAGGTTGAAGGAGGCGTAGCCGTTGTCGGCCGAGGCCTTGGCGCGGGGCGAGCCGGTGATGGTGATCGGGTCGCCCTGCTTGACCTGGCCGTAGAACCACTTGGCGTCCGACAGGGACAGGTGGACGCAGCCGTGCGAGCCACGAGCGCTGCCGCTGCCCGGGTTGGGGTCGCCGGTCGAGTAGTGCACGTACGTACCGGACTGGGTCAGGTGGACGTCCCAGGGCAGTGTCAGGTCGTAGTAGTTGGAACTGCCCTTGTCGCAGCTGATGTGGACGCTGCAGGAGGTCATGTGGACCTTCTCCTGCTTGTCGATGACGGCCATCGTGCCGTTCCACGTCGGGTACTGGGCGCTGCCCGCGTTGATCGACAGGGTGCGCACCGGCTTGCTGTTCCGGGTCACCTTCATGGTGTGGCCGGTCACCGAGACGTCCGCGCGTACGTCGTCGCCGATGGTGAAGGAGTGCGTGTAGCTGCGTACGCCATAGCGTCCGTTGCCGTTGCTGACGCCCTTCATGTCGACGTCGACCTTCACCTTCGTACCCGAGGGCCAGTAGTTCTGCGGCCGCCAGTCGGCGCGCTGGTCACCGAACCAGTGCCAGGCGCCGACCACCGGCTGCGAGGCGCTCACCCGCATGTGCTTCTCCACCGCGGCCCGGGCCTTCGCCGCCACCGGGTTCGTGAAGACCACCGAGACCGGCATGGCCACACCGACGGTGGCGCCCGTCTGCGGGGTGATCGTCTCCAGCAGCATGGGCGGACCCGCGGGTTTCGTCGGTGACGCGCTGGCACTCGCGCGCGGGGTGCCCGACGCCTTCGCGTCGTCCCCGCCGGCCTTGTCGCTGCCGCCCCCGCCCCCGCCGCAGGCACTCGTGCCCACCAGCACGGCAGCGGTGACGAGTGCGATGCCTATGCCGCTCTTACGCCGTCGCACGACCTGCCCCGCTCTCTCTCGCTTCGGCCCTCACGGGCCCGTCTTCCGGTCAGACAGCGAGTGCCCACGCCGCAGTTGCATGAGTCACGTAAAACGTGTCCCAAGAAACGGTGTGACTCAGCCGCCGCTCTTGCGCCGGAACGAGCGCTGGCTCGACGCCGGGCCGTGCGCGCCGCGTACCTTCGACGCCGCGGGGTTCGCGGCGAGTTCGGCGGCGTCCGCCTGCTGGGCGCGCTTGCGTGCCAGCGCCTCGCGGAACTTGCGCTTCAGGTCGTCCTGACCGCCCTCGTCGGGCGCCAGGTCAGGAGATTCGGTCTCGGCCGGCTCCGTACCTTCTCGGGATGAGGACTCTGCGGTCACGGGGACCTCCTGTGGTCTGGCGGTGGAATGCACAGCTTGGCATGGAG
Source organism: Streptomyces sp. NPDC001443 (assembly GCF_053597355.1). Lineage (NCBI taxonomy): Bacteria > Bacillati > Actinomycetota > Actinomycetes > Kitasatosporales > Streptomycetaceae > Streptomyces > Streptomyces sp. NPDC001443. The sequence goes on along the minus strand of NZ_JBSFIA010000003.1, from coordinate 39,214 downwards.
GGACCCGGATGAGGCATCCGTTTTCCGGTGACGCGGACGGCGGCCATGATTCGACGGCGGACCGCGGGGCACGTCGGCGCGTCGCGGGACGAGCCGGTGCGGCCTGCGGACAAAATCTGATCATGACCGATACCACGAAAGCAGTTCTTGAGGGCGGCCCCGACGGTCTCACGGAACGGATCGTCTCGGTTCCCGGGTCGGGGCTCGACATCAAGGTCCCGTTCAACGGGGGATACGAGCACTTCAGGGTCACGACACGTCAGCAGAGCACCGAGCACGGCAGGTTGCCCGTGTACGAGTGGTGGGAGCGTACGGAGCTCCCGGGGTAGACGCGGGATCCGGGGAGGCGAGGTCCGGGCGTCGGTGCCGGCCCGGACGGACGGTCCGGGCCGGGTCCCTCGTCAGGACAGGGTGACGGGACGCATGGCGAGGCCCTCGGTGCCCGCCCAGTACGTGACCCGCTGACCGTCGTCGGCCGGGAAGGAGGCGACGGGCATGCGTACGACGACCGGCTTGCCCGCCTCGCTCTCGCCGCCGGGGCTACCGAGGCCGAGGGTCATGGACCGCACGTCGTAGGTGTCCCGGTGGCCGCCGGTGGCGAGCAGGCCGGCGTACGCCTTCCCGCCGGGAGCGAGGGTGAGCACCTCGCCGGGATCGGTCTCCTTCTTGACCGGCGCCGGTGCCTTGGCGTTGCCGAGCGTGACCTCGGGGGCGCCCTGGATGTCGCACTTCTTGCGGCCGGTGTTGGTGACGACGAGGAGGAGATGGCGAACCGGCTCACCCTTCGCGTCGTAGTTCGTGGCGGAGACCGAGAGGTCCTGCAACGTGCACAGGGGGACGCCGGAGCTGTCGCCGCCGGTGGTTCTGCCGGTGTTCCCGCCCTGTTCGCTCTCGTCGCTGCCGCCGCCGGGCCGCGTCGAGGTCTTCGCGCTCGGTGTCGTCGTACTCGACGGCGGCGTACTCGTCGCACTCGACGGCGTGGTGCTCGTCGTGCTCGACGGCGTGGTGCTCGTCGTGCTCGACGGCGTGGTGCTCGTCGCGCCGGACCGGGCTGAGGACTTGGACGCGTCCGCGGTGTCGTGCGAGCCGGCCTGGCAAGCCGTGGTCGCCAGGAGCGCGGCGATCGCCGCGGCGCCCAGGGCGTAGGACTGCCGGCCGTTGGGGCTCTTGGGTTTCTTGCGGGCAGCGGTGTTCACGAGGTCCCCCTGTGGTCGGTCGTGCGTGGTCGGCCGTCGAAGCGACGGCGGACCGATTCTGCACCGGGGACCGCCCCCAACTCGCAAGCCGAGGGCTCCTGTTACCGATCAAGGACAGGTTCGCCGCAAGGTCACAGGCATCGGTTGCGGACCCCTGCCGGAAGGACCGACCCGGCTGTCATGCGCAGGCGTCGGCGGGTGATGCCGGTGAGGCGTGGACGCCTGCGCGGTAGGCGCCGGGGGTCGTGCCCATGGTCTGGGCGAAGGCGTGGACGAACGCGCTGGTCGTCGCCCATCCGCAGGCGTGCGCGGTGTCGGTGACGGAGGCGCCCTCGGCGAGCATGACCATCGCGTTGAAGACGCGGGCGCGAGTGCGCCACTGGGGGAAGGTCATGCCGAATTCGTCGCGGTACAGGCGCGAGAGGGTGCGTTCACCCGCGTGTACCCGGTCGGCGAGCTGGGCGAGGGTGTAGGGATGGCGCAGGTTCTCCTCGATCAGGCGGCAGGCGTCGGCAAGGCGCCGGTCACGGGCGGAGGGCAGGGCGACGGGCTGGGCAGTGACGCGGCGCAGCCGGTCGCGCAGCACCGCTTCCATGTGGCGGCTCTCGGTCTGCGTGAGGGCGGTGCCGGTGAGTGCGATGAGGAGTTCGCGTACGAGGGCGTCGACGGCGATGACCGTGGGGTGTTCGGTGTCGAGCAGTGCCGTCGTGCCCCGGGCGGGGAAGCCGATGGCGTGGAAGCGGCTCCGGCCGTAGAAGCGGTGCTCGTGCCAGATGTTCGCCGGGATCCACAGGGCCCGGTCGTTGGAGGCGATCCAGGACCCGTGTTCCGTGGAGATGGCGAGGACTCCGGAGCTCACGTAGATGAGCTGGTGGTCGTCGTGGCGGTGCCGCTCGATCGTGTCGCCGCCGCCGTGGGCCTCGGTCTTGGTGGGCGCGACGGGCATGTGGCGGATCTTCGACATGGGTAGGCAGAATACGGGAAGCGCGCCCGCGGTGCCGCTGAGCATGGTGGAGCCGTGACAGCGACACAGGAAACGAGCACGGCGCGTGACGTCGGTGACCGGCCGGAGCAGGGGCACTGGCGCCGGATGCGGATCTGGGCCGGCGCCCACGCGGTCGACGACTTCTATCAGGGACTGGTGCCCGCCGCCGTCCCCTACTTCGTACTGCAACGCGATTTCAGCTATGTCCAGGCCTCCGGGCTGGCCCTTGCCGCCACCCTGGGCAGCGCGTTGCCGCAGGTGCCGATCGGGCTGCTGGCCGACCGGTACCGACTGCGGTGGATGTCACCGCTGGGGGTCGCTCTCGCGGGGATCGGGGCCGGCCTGTCGGGGCTCGCGCCCTCCTATCCGCTGGTGTTCGCGTTGCTGCTGCTGGCCGGTGTCGGTATCGCGATGTTCCATCCGCCGGCGGGGCGGGACGCGCGCCGCGCGGCCGGCGGCAGTGCCACCGCGATGAGCTACTTCGCCGCGGGCGGCAGCGTGGGCTTCTTCGTGGGACCGGCGCTGGTGACCCCGGCCCTCGACAGCCTCGGGGTCGGAGCCACGGCGCTGTTCATTCCTCCTGCCGTGCTCATGGGCTTCGTCCTGCTGCGCCATCACCACCGCACGGCGGGCGCGGCCGCGAAGAAGGTGCAGCGTCAGGGCACGGACCGGCCGTGGCTGTTCGCGGCGCTGACCGCGGTCGAGGTCGTGCGGTCCACGATCTCGACCGGCCTGAACACCTTCATCTCGTTGTACTGGATCCGCGGTCTGGAGGCGAGCAGCGGGCTGGGCGGTACGGCGCTGACGCTGGAGCTCGGTGGTGGTGTGCTCGGCACGCTGCTCGGTGGCCGGCTCGCCGACCGGATCGGCATGGTGCGCACGGTGCAGCTCGGGAACGCGGCCATGCTGCCCGCCCTGTGGCTCATGCTGGTGTGCGACGACAAGTACCTCGCGCTGCCGCTGGCATTGCTGGTGGGGCTCGTGTCGAACATCCCGTTCGCGGTGCTCATCAAGCTCGGCCAGGACTATCTGCCCAGCCGTCCCGGCACCGCGGCCGGTGTCACCCTCGGCCTCGCGGTGAGCGCCGGCGGACTGTTCATGCCGCTGCTGGGCATCGTCGCCACCCACTACGGCCCCCGAGGCGCGCTCATGGTGCTCGCCGTCATCCCGGTGCTGGCCGTCGTGCTCTCCACCGCCCTGCGCGAGCCCGTCCACCAGGAGCCCGAACCCGCCCGGGCCGCACCGGCCGGGTCCACCTGATGCCTTCCCTCCCGGACACGGGTCGATCCGCCGTCACTCCCGGCGCGGGAGGGCGAGCCAGCGGTCGTCCTGGAACTCGGCCGGCACCTCGTCCTCCCAGGGGTCGATCCCGCGGCTCTCCAGCTCGTCGAACCATCGGTCCCGCTGCGACGCGGGGAGCTGCCGGCCGCACCAGGGGCAGAAGCCGATCGTGATGGAGGCCGTGCCGCCGTCATGGATGATCAGCCCGTACTCCTGGAACTCGGCGCTGAAGTCGATCAGGGCGTCGGGGCAGTCGAAGGGGTCGTCGTGCTGGTCGCACTGTACGTTCACGTGGCTGGTCATCGCCTCGCAGCAGTGGCCGGTCATGACCTCGGCTCCTCGTCGATCGGTACGGTGACCAGCAGTAGACCACGGTCTGTGTCGATCACCGGGGCGCGGGCGGAGACCCGGCGGACGCGTACCGGGCCGCCGGGCGGGGCGATTCCGCCGGATTCGTCAGCGTGGCTGATGCCGGTGCTCCGGGTCGGGATCCGGGGTGCTGCGGGGGACGGTGTCCCAGGTGGCGCCGACGGAGGGCGCGCCCGACAGGCCGAGGCTGCCCGCGCCGATGAGCAGGATGCCGATGACCTCGGGTGCGAGGCGCACGCCGAGTCCGATGTGCTCCGCGAACAGCGCCCATCCCAGGGCGACGCTCGTGATGGCGTCACCCAGTGTGAGGGCGGGCTGTGACGCCGTCAGCGATCCGGCACGGAAGGCGGCCTGGAGCAGCACGAAACTGAGCAACCCGACGACGGCCGTCCCCCACAGCGACCAGTGGGCGAACACGCCCGCCGGTCCTTGGCCCCGCCGTCCCACGACCTCCTTGATCAGCGCGGCGGTCAGCGCGAACGACATCGCGGCGGCCAGGCCGAGCAGCGCTGCCCGCGGGCCGCCGCGCGTGGGACGGCTCGCCAGCACGAGGGCCACCACCAGGGCGAGCACGACACCGCCGGCCGTCAGCCAGGCGCTGTCGGGTGCCGTCTCGAGGCCGGCGGAAGGGGAGGCCGCGGTGAGGAAGAGGGCCAGCCCGACGCCGAGCGAGATGAACGCGAACCACGTACGTCGATCAGGGCGGCGGTGGAACACCATGCTGCCCACCACCAGGGTGAACAGGAGCTCACTGGCCAACAGCGGTTGGACGACGGACAGACTGCCCACGGCGAGGGCCCAGGCCTGGAACACGGTGGACAGGATCAGCAGACCGAAGCCCGCGAGCCAGTGCGGTCGTTGCAGAACGCGCGTCAGCCAGCGGACGGCGTGCCGGGCGCCGCTGCGGCTGTCGGACTCCTCGGCGGCGGCTCGGCGTTGCAGGACCGAGGCCGAGGCGTTGCACAGCGCCGCGAGCAGGGCGAGGGCGACCGTGAGCGCTCCCACGGGCTCCTCATCCGAATCTGGTGGCGAGGCACCGGTACAGCCCCGGCGCCCCGCCCCGCACCCGGGCGGGCAGCCGGAGCCAGCCCGGCACGTACACCTCGTCGCGGTCGTGTCGTACGGCGCTCCAGACGGCGTCGGCCACCCGCTCCGGGGCCACCGGCCGGGGGCGGGACCGCAGGTAGGGGGCCCCGCGGCGGGCGAAGAAGGGCGTGTCCACCACACCCGGGATCACATGGCTGACGCCCACGCCGGTGCCCCGCAGTTCGTACCGCAGGGCGTCGGCGAAGACGCCGAGCGCGGCCTTGACGGCGGAGTACACGGCTTCTCCGCGGACGGCGACGCTCCCCGCCACGGAGCCGATCAGCACGATGCGCCCGGAGTTCGCCTCCGTCATGTGGGGGACGAGCCGCCGTACGACATGGAGGGTGGAGAGCAGGTCCACGGCGACGACCTCCTCGACGGCGGACGCGGGCATGGCCGTGAAGTCACCCGCCCAGCCCACACCGGCACATGCCACCACCAGGTCGGGTCCGCCGACCCGGTCGAGGACGAAGTCGCACAGGAGCCGGTCGGTGTGCGGGCGGGTGAGGTCCGCGGGGAACGCCGCTGCCGACACCTGTGCGGCCACCCGGTCGAGCCGGGTGGGGTCGCGTCCGTTGAGGACCATGTGCCAGCCGCCCTCGGCGGCCAGCCGGCGGGCGACGGCCGCACCGATACCGGAGGAGGCTCCGGTCACGAGGGCCGAGCCGCGGAAGCGCGTCGCCCCGATCGTGGTGCGCGCGTGCGCCGCCGGGGCCGGGCCGGCCGCGGGCACAACCGTGGCTGCCCTGTCTGCATGGTCAGGGGCGTGGGACATGAGCGGACCTCGCTGCACTGGTGGACAGGTGAGAGGGCCTGACCGCGACCGTTCCCGGATCTGGGTCGATGGGGGAAGGGCATTCCGGCCTCCGTACCCTCGCTTCAGCTCATGGGCGTCCTTTCACCTTGGCACACCGGCATGGACAAAGCGGACTTCACCGACGGTCGACCGGTGGTCGGCGCAGGGTGCCGTCGGGCGCGGACAGGCCCGTGACCTCGGAGATCGCCTCGGCTGAGAGGTGCCGGCAGCGCCGTACGCTCGCCGGATCGCGATGCCGCGACTTCGTCACGGACATCGGCAGGCTGGCCGCGGTCCCACCGCGGGGTGAAACTGGAGTGCGGGTACTCGTGCGGGTGCCGGCCCGGGCCGATTTCCGAGGATTCATGGCTGTTCACCTGTCCGCTCGCCATGAGGCGGCTTCGGCGCCGGAAGCCGAACGGGTGCTGCTGGTCAGCGCAAGCATGGGGGCCGGGCACGACAGCGTGGCGGCCGAGCTGGCCCGTCGGGTCCGGGCGGAGGGGAAGCAGGCGCGCGTCGTCGATGTGCTCGCGCTGCTGCCCCGCGGTCTGGGGACGGGACTGCGCGGGTTCTACGAGGCCTGCGTCCGAGGTGCCCCCTGGGCCTACGGGGGCATCTACGAGCTGTTCTTCAGGCTCGGCGCCGGTCGTCGCCCGGCCGGCACCCCCTTGGCCCGGCTCGCCGCCGACGCCTTCATGACGTCCGTGCGCCAGTCGCGCCCCGACGTGGTGGTGCCCGTCTTCCATCTGGCGGCACAGCTGACGGGGGAACTGCGGACGGCCGGCGTGCTGCGCGTGCCCAGCACCGTGATGATCGTCGACTTCGCCGTGCACCGGCAGTGGCTGCATCCCGGCAACGATCTCCATCTGTGCGTCTCGGAGGACGGCGCCCGTCAGGTGCGCCGGTGGCTGGGCGGACCGGCGGAGGCGGTCGGCCCGGTGGTGGACCCGCGTTTCTTCGACGGCGGAACGGACGCGGGGGAGGCCACCTGGCGCGGACGCCTGGAGAGCCGAGGGCACGGGCGCCCCGCGGTGCTGGTGTCGGCCGGCGCCTGGGGCGTGGGCTCGCACCTGCTCGACACGGCCCGGCTGCTCGCCGGGCGAGGTTTCCTGCCGGTCGTGCTCAGCGGACGCAACGAGCGGTTGCGGCGCGCGCTGTCAGGCACACCGGGTGTGCTCGCGCCCGGCTGGGTGACGGACATGCCCCGGCTGCTGCGCGCCTGCGCCGCGCTGGTGGACAACGCGGCCGGGCAGACCGCCGTCCAGGCGCTGGCGGCCGGTGTGCCCGTGGTCGGCTACCGGCCGCTGCCCGGGCACGGGGCGGACGGGGTACGGCGGATGGCCGCCCTCGGGCTGTGCGACTTCGCGACCGAGGCGACCGGGCTGCTCGGATCGCTCGACCGCCTGACCGGGCCGGGCCCGGAGCGGGCTCGGCGCATCACGGCGGGACGGGCGGTGTTCCGGGACGACGTGCTCGCGCGAGTGCTGGGGCGTGTCTGACCATTGCCGTCGTCCGCCCGGAGGGCGGGATCGTACGAGTGCTCGCGCGGCCGGGTCCGCACCGGTCATCCTGAGCCCCTGCCGGAAGCCCCGGCGACGGCACCGCCGCTGCGTCCCACCGGGCGGTGCTCGGCGAGCGGTCCCACCGTCAGCCCCGCCGTGTGACAGCCGTTCACGATGTCCGGGAGCGCTGCCAGGGTGGAGCGCCAGCAGTCCGGCGCCGCGACGCGGTCGGAATCGTGGAGCAGGACCGTGCCGCCGGCCCGTAGATCGGCGCCGATCCGGGCCCGCACCGAGACGGGCGTGGCGTCCTCCGTCCAGTCCTTCCCCCAGACGGTCCACAGGACCGTCCTCAGCCCCGCGCGGTGTGCGGCCGCCCAGCGTCCGGAGGTCAGAATCCCGTAGGGCGGGCGGTACCAGCGCGGGCGTTGCCCCGCGAGGTCGTACAACGCCTCCACCGAGCGCATGACCTCGCGCCGGTCGCGGGCGGGCGACGGCAGCCAGGGGCGGTCGTGCGTCCAGCCGTGGACGGCGAGCTCGTGACCGCGCTCGGCCATCTCGCGGACGAGCGCCGGATACCGCACCGCGCTCTCACCGAGCAGGAAGAAGGTGGCCCGGACACCGAGGTCGTCCAGAGCCTTCAGGAAGGACGGGGTGGAGCCGGGGTCGGGTCCGTCGTCGAAGGTCAGGGCGATGTGGTTCGGGCGTCCGAGGCCTGCCAGCCCGGGGAAGCACCGGTGCCGCAGTCCGGGGAGCCAGGTGGCGGCAGGACCGATGTGGGCCGCGGCCACGGTCAGCAGGGGGAGCAGCACGCCCGCGGACATGTCGCGGACGGGCGTGGGGCGAATCGGCCGGGCCATTGACGACGTGCCTCCTCGAACGAAACGAAACGGAACGAAACAGAACGGGACCGAACGGAACGGGACCGAACGGAACGGCTGCGGGCGGCGACGCCCGTCGACCAGGGCCGCAGCCCGGGTCCCCGGCTCGGCTCCTGTGGCGAGGCTCCGGCGGGGACGGTCCTGACGGTGCCGAGGTAACCAGCACGCTCGACGCCAAACCACGCCCCCGCCCGAGGACCGCAGCGCGTCGCGCCGGAGGCGCCACGGCGCACGGATCTGGACTTTCAAGGTCAATGAGGTTGTCATAAGAGCCCCCAGGAGGGCCACGCCAGAGCCTGCCGCACGTCCCCTCAGAGATCGGAGTCCGGGTGAGCGCCCACGACGACACGGACGGCGCGGCCCCCGCCGACCGGCTCGCGGCCGGACGGCGGCGCCGTGCGACCCGGACCGGCACCGTGCTCAGCCAGGAGTTGATCGTGCAGACGGCGATCCGCCTGCTGGGCCAGCCCGGCAACGACGCACTGAGCGTGCGGCGTCTGGGGATCGCGCTGGGAGCCGACCCCTCCGCGCTGTACCGCTACTTCCGCAGCACCGACGACCTCGTCCTCGCGGTCGCGGACGAACTGATCGGGATGAGCCTCGAGGACGTGCGGATCACCGGAGACTGGCGCGCCGACCTGCGCGGCATCGGGACGGACCTGCACCGCACGTACACCGCCCATCCCCAGGTCGCGGTGCTGACGGCCTCCCGTGTCACCCGCCGTCCCAACGAGATGCGGGGGGTCGAGATCGGCCTGGGCGTCCTGCGCGACGCCGGGTTCGGACCGCAGGACGCGGCCTGCTACTACCACCGGTTCATCGACTTCACGCTGGGCTTCGCCGCCATCGACGCGGCCGCCCACGCGCTCCCCACGGAAGCCGGCGCGGCCGACCGCGCGGCCTGGCAGGGGACGTATGCCTGCCTGCCTCCCGACCGGTATCCCCGCATCGCCGAATCCGCGCACACCCTGGCGCGGACCATGAGCACCAGCGCCTACCCGGGTGCGCTGGAGGTCTTCCTCGACGGAGTGCAGGCGGCACTCGACCGGCTCGGCCGGTGAGGGCGACCGATACAAGGAGGCAACATGTCGAATCTGGCGGAGTTCCTGGCGCACACGGCACGCCGGTACCCCGAGCGCACCGCGCTGCGCACGACGGACACGGCCGTCTCGTACGCGGAGTTGGACGAGCTCAGCGCGCGTGCGGCCGCGCTGCTGCGCTCCGAGGGCGTGCGCCCCGGCGACCGGGTGGCGCTCATGCTGCCCAACGTGCCGGAGTTCGTCGTCCTCTACTACGGCATCCTGCGCGCCGGAGCCATCGTCGTCCCGCTCAACCCGCTGCTCAAGGAACGCGAGACCGAGTACCACCTGCGCGACTCCGGTGCCGTGCTGCTGTGCGAATGGCACCAGGCCCCCGGCGAGGGCGCGCAGGGAGCGGCAGGCGCCGGTGTGCGCCGACTGGTCGTCGAACCCGCCGCCTTCACCGGAATGCTCGCCGGGTCGCCTCCGGTGCACGAGATCGCGGGCGTGGCCGGCGACGACATCGCCGTACTGCTCTACACGTCAGGCACCACCGGCCGCCCCAAGGGAGCCTCGCTCACCCACGCGGGACTGCGCCACAACACCGAAGTCACCGCCGTGGACATCGAGTCGCTCACCCCCGAGGACGTCGTCGTCGGCTGTCTGCCGCTGTTCCACATCTTCGGCCAGGTCTGCACCCTCACCGCCGCCGTCCACGCGGGCGCCGCGCTGATCCTCGTCCCCCGTTTCGACCCGCAGGCCGTGCTCGACGCCATCGGCCGCCACAAGGCGACCGTCTTCGAGGGCGTGCCCACCATGTACGCGGCCCTCCTCCAGCATCCGGGCGCCGACGGCCTGGACGTCTCCTCCCTGCGCCTGTGCATCTCCGGCGGCGCCTCGCTGCCGGTGGAAGTCCTGCACGGCTTCGAGCGGCGCTTCGGCTGCGTGATCCTCGAGGGCTTCGGCATGTCCGAGACCAGTCCCGTCGTCACCTTCAACCACAGCGACCGCCCCCGCAAACCCGGCTCCATCGGCACTCCCATACGTGACGTGGAGGTACGCCTCCTCGACGACCGGGGCCGGGATGTCGCGCCCGGAGCCGTCGGCGAACTCTCCGTGCGCGGGCCGAATGTGATGAAGGGCTACTGGAACCGCCCCGAGGAGACCGCCGCGACCGTCCCCGACGGCTGGCTGCGCAGCGGCGACCTCGCCCGCCGCGACGAGGACGGCTACCTCTTCGTCGTCGACCGCAAGAAGGACCTCATCATCCGCGGCGGCTACAACGTGTACCCCCGCGAGATCGAGGAGGTCCTGCACGAGCACCCCGCCGTCGGCCTGGCGGCGGTGATCGGGGTGCCGCACGAGCGGCTCGGCGAGGAGATCGCCGCCGCCGTGGTCCTGCGTCCGCAGGCCCGGGCCACGGCCGACGAACTGCGCGAGTTCGTCAAGGAACGTGTGGCCGCCTACAAGTACCCCCGCCACATCCGGATCGTGGACGCGCTGCCGACCGGCCCCAGCGGAAAAATCCTCAAACGGCAGATCTCTTTGCCCACCGACTGAGTACACCCCACGCCTGGTCCGGCGAAATTCGGCCACTTGCGTCGCGAGGCATTGTGCGCATGGGGGCGAGCTGTCACCGTCGTGCGCGGAATGAAAAGTCGATCATGAAATTCCATGAACGGCGAACCCGGCGCCACCGACAATCCGTAGACCCATTGAAGGGGATATCGCGCATCCATGAGAAGCACCCTGTTTTTATCGTCCGATACATCCCGTGTCCGGAATCGCGGCAGGACAGGGACTTTCCTCGCCGCTGCGGCGGTCCTTTCGGCGGCCACGCTGTTCGGTGCCGGTCCGGCCGCGGCCGCGCCGACGGCGATCAAGCTGACCTCCTCGTCCTGCCCCACCGAGATCGTGCAGGGCCAGGTGGGCGGCTGCGTCACCGAGCTGCAGAGTCTGCTCAACCACCACGGGGCCGATCTCGCCGTGGACGGCGACTTCGGGCCGATGACCGCCAGCGCGGTGCGCGACTTCCAGACCGAGAAGGGCCTGTCGGTCGACGGCAAGGTGGGGCCGAACACCAAGGCCGCGCTGTACGGCGCGGTCACCCCGCCGTCGTCGACCCCGCCCGGCGGCGGGTACGGCAAGATGCTCGACGTGGCCGAGGCCGAGGTCGGCACGGTCGCGGGCAGCGCCCGGGCGAACAGCTACGGCACGGCCGTGGGCGTATCGCTGTCCACCAGCAACTACGCCTGGTGCGCGACCTTCGTGAGCTGGGTGGCCCAGCAGACCGGCGCCACGTCGTACCGCCACACCTACGTCGACCACTGGGTCAAGCAGGCACGGGCGGGCGACTACCACCTCTCGGTGACGACCGATCCGCAGCCGGGCGACATCGTGGCCTACGACTGGGACGGCGGCAGCGACTTCACCGGCGGCAACGAGCACATCGGCATCGTGCGGTCGGTGAGCGGCGGGGCGAGCTTCACTGCCGTCGAGGGCAACACCAGCAACCCCGAAACCGGTTCGGGATCGGGCGTCTACATCAAGAACCGCAGCACGAACAGCGGATACGACGTCGTCTTCATCCGGGTGCGCTGACCCCCGGTACGGCTCGACGCGAGGGCCGATCGCGCCATGACGCGGCGGAGGGCCGTTACCCACTTTCGGGGGACGGCCTGCTCGGTCCGGGGCCGTCGTGGAGCGGCGGTCCGGCGGCGTTCCTCAACGCCCGCACGGGGCGAGCGGCCTGTCGGGGTGCCAGGGGCGGGCGCCCCGATATGCGTGGGTGATGCATCCAAGGGTCACGGAAATATGGGCAAGCTGTAACAGGGGTGGGTTTCCAGCTCAAAGATGGCGCATTGCGGACAGAGTGTGCGTGCGGCCGCAAAAGGGGGCCGTGACCTCGTACACCGCGTCGGTGCCGCGGCGGCCCGCAAGGCCGCTTCCGCACCGGCGCCCGCACCGTCAGGGGGACATCTTGTCCACTTCTGTCTCTGTCGCCGCCCGTCGTCTCTCTCCTCGCCGTCTGGCCGCCGCCGCGCTCGCGGCGGGCGCCATCGTGGGTGTGGTGACGCTGCCGGCGTCCGCGGCCGGAATGGCCCGTCCGCACCAGCCGCAGGTGGAGATCACGGACGTGCAGGCCGATTCCCCCGGACGTGACGAGCGGTCGAACCACTCGCTGAACAAGGAATGGGTCGAGCTGACCAACAGCACGCGTCAGGCCGTCGACCTCGACGGCTGGACCCTGCGCGACGACTTCGGACGTACCTACACCTTCCACCACTACCGACTGGACGGCCGCGACACGGTCCGCATCCACACCGGTCAGGGCCGGGACACCCGCACCGACCTGTACCAGGACCGCCGCCACCACGTCTGGGACAACGACCGCGGCACCCTCACCCTGCGCGACAACCGCGGCCGCTTCGTCGACGACGAGTCCTGGGGCCGCTACCGCCACCACGGTGACGACCGCCGTCACGGCGACCACCGCGGACACGGCGACGACCGCCGCCACGGTGACGACCACCGTCACGGCGACAACCGTCACTGACCCCGCACGCCGTGTCCGGGCGGCTGACTGCGCCGCCCGGACACGGCGGTGACCTGCTACTATTCATTCAGAGCTGATCGGCGGAAGACGCGCTGGTCCGCGATGCGTTGGTGGTCCAAGGAAAGACGTCCCGCTTCCTGCGGGGAGATGCAGGTGCAAGGCCTGCCCGGCGCTCTGTGAAGACCCTGTCCCGTGTTCTGCGGGGCGGGGTCTTCTGCTGTTCGCGGCGGACCCGCCACGGCGGGATGCCGTACTTTCGTGTGTACCGGCTCGAACACGCGGGAGGGTACCTCTTGTGGCAAGCCCCCTGATCGAGACCAAGCTGTACCGCCCCCGGATACGCCAGGGTGCGGTGGCGCGCCCCCGCCTGGGCGAATTCCTCAGCCGCGGGGCGAAGTCGAGGATGACCCTCGTGTCGGCCCCGGCCGGCTTCGGGAAGACGACAGCGGTCGCCGAGTGGCTGGCGGGCGCGGCCGACGGCCAAAGGAGTGCGGCCTGGCTGTCCCTCGACGCCCGTGACAGCCGACCCGCCTCGTTCTGGACGTACTTGGTCACCGCCCTCCAGCGGGCCGTGCCCGGAGTGGGCGCCGGTGCCCTGCCGCTGTTGCAGTCGGCCCAGCCGGCGATCGAGACCGTCCTGGCCACCGTGCTCAACGAACTCGGTGCCCTGACGAACCCGCTCGACCTGATCCTCGACGACTACCACCTCGCCGACACCCCGGACGTCCGGACGGGCATGACGTTCCTGCTCGAACACCTCCCGCCGCGGGTGCACCTGGTGATCTGCACCCGCGCCGACCCGGCGCTGCCCCTCGCCCGGCTTCGGGCCCGCGGCGAACTGGTCGAACTGCGCGCCGCGGACCTCCGCTTCACCGCCGAGGAGACGGCGGCCTATCTCGACGAGGCCGTCGGGCCGCAACTGGCCGCCCGGGACGTCGAAGCGCTGGAGCAACGCACCGAGGGCTGGATCGCCGCGCTCCAGTTGGCTGCGCTCTCGCTCCGGGGGCGCGAAGACGTCTCGCGTTTCGTGGCGGGCTTCGCGGGGGACGACCGGTACGTCGTCGACTACCTGGTCGAAGAGGTGCTCGGACGCCAGAGCGACGACGTGCGCGACTTCCTGCTGCGGACGTCCGTCCTGACCCGTCTCCACGGGCCGCTGTGCGACGCCGTCACCGGACGGCGGGACGGCAAGGCCATGCTCGAAGTCCTCGACCGGGCCAATCTGTTCGTCGACCGACTCGACGACAGGCGCCGCTGGTACCGCTATCACCAGCTCTTCGCGGACGTCCTGCGCACGCATCTGGCCGACGAGCGCCCCGAGGAGGTCGCGAGCCTGCACCGCCGGGCCGGTCAGTGGTACGCCGCCGCCGGCGAGCCGGTGCCGGCGGTCAGCCACGCCCTCGAGGCGGGAGACGCCGACCGGGCGGCCGACCTCGTCGAGCGTGCGATCCCGGCGTTGCAGCGCGACAGGCAGGAAGCCACCATCTGCGGCTGGATCAAGGACCTCCCGGACGACGTCGTGCGCGTCCGCCCGGTGCTCGCCGTGGGCCTGGTCGGCGCGCTCATGACACGAGGCGAGTTCGAGGGGGTCGAGGACCGTCTGGACGAGGCCGAGCGGCTCCTCGGCGACTGCGAACAGGAGGGCCCGGCAGCCGAGTTGGTCGTGGCCGACCCGAGTGCGCTGGACCGGCTGCCCGGCGCGGTCGAGATGTACCGCTCCGCCCTCGCCCTGGCGCACGGCGACCCGTCCGCGACCGTGCGCCACGCACGGCGGGCCATCGACCGGGCAGCCGCGGACGACCATGTGGTCCGGGCCGCGGCATCTGCCCTGTCGGGGCTCGCCAGTTGGGGCGGCGGCGATCTGGACGCCGCCCACGCCTCCTATTCCGCCGCCGTCGAGGGCCTGCTGCGGGCCGGATATGTCGCGGACGTCCTGGGCTGCTCGATCACGCTGGCCGACATCCGCATCACCCAGGGCCGACTGGCCGACGCGCAACGCACCTACGAGCGGGCCCTGCGGCTGGCCTCCGAGGCACCGGACATCCTGCGGGGCACCTCGGACATGCACGTCGGACTGAGCCAGATCGCCTGGGAACGAGGAGACATCGCGGCCGCGACCGGACATCTGGAGCGAGCGCGGGAACTCGGCGAGCTCGCCGGACTGCCGCAGCACCCCTACCGGTGGCGGGTCGCGAAGGCCCGGATCCTGGACGCCGAGGGCGATCGGGCCGGAGCCCTGGAACTGCTGGAGGAAGCGGAACGCGTCTACACCGGCGACCTCTCCCCGGACGTACGACCGGTCCCGGCCACCCGGGCACGGCTGCTGCTCACCCACGGCAACCTGGCCGAGGCCCTCGACTGGGCCCGCCGACAGGGCCTGACCACGGACGACGAGCTGTCCTACGTACGCGAGTACGAGCACCTCACCCTGGCCCGGATCCTGCTCGCCGCGCACACGGCCGACCCTTGCGGAACCGCGTTCGGCACCGTCGTCCCCTTCCTCCGACGGCTCCTCACGGCTGCCGAGGCGGGCGGACGCACGGCCGGCGTCATCGAGGTCCTCGTACTGCAGGCACTGGTCCATGACGCCCGCGGCGACTCCGGCGCCGCCCTCGCCGCCCTGGAGCGGTCCCTGACCCTGGCCGAACCGCACGGCCACGTCCGCGTGTTCGTCGACGACGGACCGCCGGTCACCGCCCTGCTCGCAACTGTCGTGGGACAACGGTCCGGTTGGGCGTACCCGCGCCGACTCCTGGACGCGGCCCACCGCACCGGTGGCGCCTCCGGCGAGGAGACGGGCACGACGTCCGCGGCCACCCGGCACGAACTCGTCGAGCCCTTGAGCGAGCGCGAGTCGGAGGTGCTGCGACTGCTCGCCGGCGACCTCGGCGGCCCGGACATCGCCCGCCGGCTCCATGTGTCCCTGAACACCCTGCGCACCCACACCAAGCACATCTACGCGAAGCTCGGAGTCAACAACCGGCGGGACGCGGTCCGTGTGGCCCTGAGCCTCGACCTCGTCCCCCGCGCACCCGGCCGTTGAAAGAGGGCTTCCTGACGGCCCGGCCGCACAATCACCACCCCGGTCACCACATGTGGTGACGGCGACTCACCACACTGCTTGGGACCTTGGAGTCGACTTCCCGACCCACAAGGCCCAAGGAGCGTCATGAACACTCCGACGACCGGCTCCCAGGACCGTGGCCCCGGCTGGTACGAGATCCGCCTGCAGGGCCGTCTCGGCCCCCGCTGGGCGACCCGGTTCGACGGCATGACCCTGACCACCGACAGCGACGGGACGACCCTCCTCCGGGGGCCCGTCGTGGATCAGGCGGCGCTGCACGGCCTGCTGCACCGGCTGCGCGACGTCGGCCTCCCCCTGGTCTCGGTCGCCCGGGTCGAGACGGGCCCACCGGAGGTCGAACCGACGACGCCCCCACCCCGCACACCCGACCACTCGGCACCCGGAGACTGACATGACCAGCACCATGCCCACGGCCTCGACCACACGGGCGGACACCGACCGGACGAGGAGCCACGCCCGCGCGGCCGGAGCGTTCTACCTGATCACCTTCGTGGCATCCATCCCCGCCCTGCTGCTGATCGCCCCCGTCCTGGACCACGCCGACTACGTCGTCGGCGCCGGCGACGACACCCGGGTGCTGTGGGGGTGCCTCCTCGACCTGGTCAGCGCCCTGGCCTGCGTCGGCACCGCCGTCGCGGTCTTCCCCGTCGTCAAGCGGACGAGCGAGGCGCTGGCACTGGGCTTCGTCACCGCGCGCCTGGTCGAGGCCGCGGTCATCCTGATCGGCGTGGTGAGCCTGCTGTCCGTGATCACGCTGCGCCAGGACCTCGCCGGCGCGACCGGTCAGGACGCGGCGGCACTGGTCACCACCGGGAAGGCGCTCGTGGCCGTCCGCGACTGGACCTTCCTGCTCGGCCCCGGCTTCATGCCCTGCCTCAACGCCCTGCTGTTCGGCACGCTGCTGTACCGGTCCAGGCTGGTGCCACGCTTCATCCCCGTCCTGGGCCTCGTCGGCGCCCCGCTGCTCCTGACGGCCGGCATCGCGACCTTCTTCGGCCACAACGACCAGCTCTCCGCGTGGTCGTTCCTCGCGACCCTGCCCATCGCCGCCTGGGAACTCGCCGTCGGCACCTACATGCTCGTCAAGGGCTTCAGGCCCGCGGCCCCCACCGCCGCACAGGCCTGAGCAGCCCGGCCCACGCCGGGATCCCCACGACCGCGAGGGATGCGGTCCGCCACGTCAGGCAGCGGGGCCGGGCGCGGAGGGCCGCTTGGCGGTGTCCCGCCGCGAGATGGCCTCGGCGACCTCCCGGACGATGCCTCGGACCATGTCCCCGTAGGGATCCCGAGGCAGGCCGGGGGCGTGTGCCGCGGCCGCGTCGATGTGCGCGGTGGCCGCCTCGAAGGAGCCCAGGCGGCGGTAGTTGTCGGCCAGGTTGAGGTGCAGCGAGGGATAGAAGCCGGCGATGTGGAGGCCGGCGTGGTGCTCCTGGACGCGCTGCTCGGTCACCGCGTCGGCGGCGTCCAGGGCCCGTACGTCCCAGGCGAGTGCCTGTGCGGGATCCTCGTAGAGGTCCGCCAGGTAGTGGGCGAGGGAGCAGCGGTGCAGCGGGTCGCCGGTGACGCCGATCCGCGCCCACAGACCCAGGAGCTTCCGGCGGGCGGAGTCGACGTCGCCGGTCCGCCCCTCGACGACGGCATGGCCGATGGCTTCCATGGTCGGGTCGGATCCGGCGGGTGCGGTGGTCATGAAGGGTCCTCTTCTCTGTTCTCTGCCGTCTGTTCCCAGGCCGAGTGGTCAGGATCTGGACTCACGCCGGGCCGTCGGCTCTGACGGGCATGGCCAGGGTGGTGAGATCGCCGCGGTCGGCGGAGCGGACCGTGACGGGCTGGTCGTCTCCCCTGAGGTCGAGCATCACGTCGGGTCCGATCGCCGTGCTCACCGCGGGGTAGAGCGTGGTCAGCTCGAACCGGATCCGGAGGGCGTCGCCCGTCGTGGCGGCGGGGAGCAGGATGCCGGGTCGCCCGTCGTCCACCGACCGGACGTCCACGGTGTGCTCGGCGACGCACAGCGCGACGCGTTCGCCGGGCTGTTCCTCCAGGGCGCGCAGGAACAGGTCCTTCGAGACCGTCGCGCGGGTGGTGACCTCGCGCAGTGACGCGAGCAGCAGGCGGTGGTCGGGGAATTCCTCCGACAGCAGTCGGCAGTGCCGGTCCTCCCGCCCGGACAGGCGGAGCCGGATCCCGTGCGGCACGGCTTCGAGCCGTACCAGCGCGCTGCGGCGGACCTCGGCGGCCGCGGCCCGCAGATCGTCGCCGTCGACCGTGCCCGCCCAGGTCTGTCCGGGCGGTCGGGTCGGCACCAGGGTCCGGGTGGCGAGCCGGTAGCGGTCGGTCGCGGTCAGCACGACCGCCTCATGACCCGCCTCGATGCGCAGGCCGGCGAGTACCGGCAGCCCCGGCTCGTGCGCGGTCGCGGTCAGGACCTGCTCGACCGCGTCCGCCAGCACCGGCCCCTTCAGCACCGCGACCGGCAGCCCGGGCGCGTCGCCGGCCAGCGCCGACTTGATGACGGCGGCCTTCCGCACTGCCGCCGCCGCATCCCCGACGATCTTCGAGACATGCTCGTCGAGCAGTCGGGACGCTTCCCGCGCCTCGGCGTCGAGGACCGCCTCGACGGCCGTGAGGGGCATGGCGATCTCGCGGAGCCGACGCAGCGCGGTCGCCCGCGCCACCTGGTCGGCGGTGTAGTAGCGGTAGCCCGAGACCGGGTCGACCTCGGCAGGGGACAGCAGCCCGGAGTCGGCGTAGAACCGCAACGCACTGGAGGTCAGACCAGTGCGCCGGGCGAAGACCCCGATCGGCATCAGCTCGGAATTCGGCACCTCGCCATCATTGGGCTTCAACCAGCTCGAAGGTCAACAGCGACGTGCGGCGACACCGGCCAGGGGGACGGTTCCACCTCAACACCGCAGATGCCCCAGCACGGACCCGACCGCGCGTTCCACGGCCCGCCTCGCCTGCTCGGTGCGGTCGATCGTCTCGAAACCGTGGTGACCCAGCGGTACGTCGATCACCTCGACCTCGGCGTCGCACTCCTCGGCGGCCGTCAGGAACTCCTCGACCGTCGCCGCGATCGCGGCGCGTTCGAGCTCCACCCGGGTCAGCACGACGGGCAGCCGCCCGGCCGTCCGCACCGCGACCGCCGGGCGGAACCGGGAATCGACGAACCCCCAGTTCGGCAGCGGTGCGAGGATCGGATAGCTCGCTGCCACACACCGCAGCCACGGCGGGGGTGCCGCGAGCAGGTCCGCCGACAGCAGCCCGCCCGCCGAGAAGCACCACAGCGCCACCCGGTCCTCGTCCACGCGCGGATCGGCCCGTACGAGCTCGACCGCTTCGGCCACGTCCTCGGCGGCCCGCCCGTAGTCGGCGAGATCGTGCAGCCGGTGGTCCACGGTCACGCCGACCGCTCCCAGCCCCGCCACATGCCGCCCGTAGCCGGCGAAGCCCGGCCAGTCCCGTGGAGTGGGCCGCGCGTCGGGTGGGACCGGGCCGCCGTGGACGAACACCACCGCCGGCCACCGGCCGTCGTCTCCGGCGAGGGCGTCGGAGCAGTCGTCGGGGAAATACATGTCGACCCGTCCCACCCGCTCGCGTTCCCGCTCCGGTACATCCATCAGGAAGGGACGAAGGTGCACCGGCAGTTCGCCCCCGGCCTCGGACAGCCGGTGCCCCTCTCCCGCAGCCGCCCGGAGGAGGACCTCGGCCACGTCGTCCGGGCGGGACAGCATCGGCCAGTGCCCGGTGTCGAGTTCGAAGAACGTCACACGAGGGTCGATGAGCGCCTTCAGGCGCGGGTCGCCCCAGCGCACCAGCTCCTCGACCATGGCGATGCTCGAACCGTTCGCGGTGCACAGGACGCCGGTCGCGGGCAGCCGGGAGACCGCTCCCGACAGGCGGAGCGGCTGGGTGAGCGTGCCCGCCGGCTGCGGGACCGCGTTCCGCGCCAGCTCGGCCAGCACGGCGGGGGAGAGCCCGGCGACGCTGCCCCAGCGCCGCCACTCGTCGAGCGCCGGCGGCGGGACCCGCCAGTCGTCCCCGGACGCCTCGGCCCGGTGCGACAGCCGGTCGTGGACCGCGGGGTCGGGCACCAGGGACAGGGCCCGGTCGCCGTGCCCGGGCATGCCCGCGTCCAGATGGACGATCCGGGCGATCCGCTCCGGACGCCGGTCGGCGGCGCCGAGCACCGGATGGATTCCGTAGCAGTGACCGACCAGCACCACCTCCCGCGCCGCGTCCACCTGGTCGATCACCCGCAGCAGGTCGTGGACATGCGTCTCCAGGTCCGTGCCGGGCCCCGCCGCACCGCCGTGCTCCCCCATGCCGGTGAGCGTCACCGGATACGCCTGCGCCGCCGACTCCCGCAGCCGGGCGGCCACGTCCCGCCAGATCCAGCCGCCGGTGTGGGCGCCCGCCACGAGGATGAATGCCGTCATCGCCGTCTCCTCTCACGCTGCCGTACGCGCGGCCGGACGCACCGGCGCGCGGTGTTCGCCGGTACCGTAGGAACTCCCCCTGAGGGAGGTTCAATTCGTGCCGCTCGACAACATGTGGAGCATCGGAGAGCTCGCCGAGCGCGCGGGCGTCACCGTCAAGACCGTCCGCTTCTACTCGGACCGCGGACTGCTGCCCGAAGCCACGCGCAGCACCGGCGGCCACCGCAGGTACGGCCCCGAAGCGCTCGACCGGCTCCACCTGATCCGCTCCCTGCGCACCCTCGACCTGCCGGTTCCCGAAGTGGGCCGGGTCCTCGACCGGGAGGACACGCTGGAGGACGTCGTCGCGGGGCAGCTCCGGCAGATCGGTTCCCGACTGACCGCCCTGCGCTGGCAGGAAGCGGCCCTCCGACTGCTCCAGGACT
The DNA here is from genome assembly GCF_053597355.1 of Streptomyces sp. NPDC001443. Lineage (NCBI taxonomy): Bacteria > Bacillati > Actinomycetota > Actinomycetes > Kitasatosporales > Streptomycetaceae > Streptomyces > Streptomyces sp. NPDC001443. The sequence continues at coordinate 18,597 of NZ_JBSFIA010000003.1, read as the reverse complement.
GCGCCCCCGAGGAACGTGCCGAGCGGCTGCGTCTGATCGGCGCCGTGGCCGTCCCGCCCAGCACGGCCCCGCTGGCACGCTTCTGGCGGCGCTGGCTGCCGCCGCGGCTCCCGGCCCGGCTGGTCTCCACGGTCGTCGAGCACGCGGTTCCGCAGCTCCCCGAGCAGCCGACCCCGGCCCAGGTACTGGCCTTCACCCGACTGCACGCTCTCGTCTCCGCGCCCTGTCACGGCACCGATCGCGGCCAGCCGGCAGCCCACCGGCGCGACGGGGGCCGCCCGGCCGTGCTCTACGACGGTCTCGTCGAGGCGTACGCGCTGGCCGCTCGGCAACTGCGGGCCGAGCGGCCACCGCACGTGGGCGAGGCTCTCGACTGCTTCGTCTCCGCCTACGCTCGTTCACGCAGTGCCCAGGACACCCCCGCCTTCCGTCGCTTCCTCGGCGGGCTGCTGGCCGCGGATCCCCGTATCGACCACTACTGGAGACTCACCGCCGAACTCACCGGTCCGTCGCAACCGACCCCCGGCGCCACCCACGACTGGCTCTGCGCCGCGCTCGACGAGCAGATCGCCCACGCGACCGGCTGAACGGCGTAGGCGTAAGAGGCTCACCGTCACCGAATCCTCCGTCTACGAGGTGACGGCCGCGCGTTCCTGGAAGTGCGCGTAGGCCATGAGGCCGAGCAGGACGACCAGCAGGACGGCCGAGGAGCCGGCGGTGCCGAGGTCCAGCCCGCCCTTGGCGGCCGGCTTGGTGAGGAAGTCGCCCGCCGTCGCGCCGAGCGGGCGGGTGAGGACGAACGCGATCCAGAACAGCAGCACGTTCGGCACCACGGGCACCTTCATCAGCGCCACCAGTACGGCGAGCGCCCCGGTCACCAGCAGCGCGCCGCCCGCGTAGCCGAGACCGGAGCTGTCCGAGAGGAAGTCGCCCATCGAGGTGCCGAGCGTGTTGGAGACGAGGATCGCCGACCAGAACAGGGCCTCACCGCGGAAAGTGACGATGTCACGGATCTGGAAGGTCATCCCGCTCAGCCGCCAGATCGCGAAGATGACCACCAGGATCGACAGCAGGACCGCCGCGCCGGACGGGTAGCCGAGGCCCAGGCCCTGCGGCCCCCAGCCGAGTGAAGTGGCGCCCACGGACAGGTACTTGGAACTGGCGTCGCGGTTCATGAAGTCGGACATGGTGGTGCCGGCCATGCTGGTCGACAGGATCACCGTCCAGTAGAAGAACGGGTTGTAGCGGCTGGAGCGGAGCTGGACGACGAGCGTCACCACGAAGATCAGGAACAGTGCGATCGTGGTGAGGAAGTAACCGAGCCTCAGGGTCTGGGAGAAGAGGTCTCCGGCGGTCTCGCCCAGCGTCGTCGCGGCGACTTTCATGATCCAGAACGCGAGGGTGACTTCGGGCAGTTTCTTCATCACCGATTTGGTCGGGCTCGCGACATCGAGGTCGGTGAGGACTTCCGGCTGCTGCAAGGTGGGGGGCTCCTTGTGTGTCGTACGGCGGGGCGCTCGCCCCGCGTCGGGGACGAGCGCCCTGCCACGTGAGCGACCGTGCCGAGACGATCGCGGTCGACGACCATCGCAGCGTCAGCCTGAACACATCCTGAACGCCTGCCTCGTGCCTGTTCGGGCGGCGTGGCGCGCGGGCTGCCGCGGTGGGCCGGGGGCCGTCGCGACCACCGGCCCCGCCGTCGGGCTCCCAGAGCCCGACCTCAGGCGTCGGGCCCGGACTCGGGGAGGTCGGCGGAGATGCTGTCGATGCTGCCGTCCGAGAGGACCATCGTGTGGACGTGGACGGGCCGGATCGGGTTCGGCGGGACGAACGAACCGGGCGGGGAGATCTTGAGGAAGCGCGGGAAGACGGTCAGCGGGCTGATCGGGTCCGGCGGCCAGGCGACGACGTTGCGGTCGCTGCCGACGAAGCGGTAGAAGCCGCCGGTGTTCCGTCCGATGCCGGTGGTGTTGCGGAGCTGACTGGTGACGGTGGCGGTCCCGCCGCCGCCCCGGTTGGCCACCGTGACCACGGTGACGCGGATACGCCCGACGATGTCGACCGGCTCCGGAGTGGTCGACAGGGTGCCGCTCAGGGCCAGCTCCAGGGTGCGCTGGTGGACGATCGGGGCGGCGGTCGAGGCAGGGGTCGAGGCGGAGGCCGTCGCCGTGGGGACGGTGAGCCCGAACAGGGACACGAGCAGGAAGATCTTGCCGAGGGCACGCCGGGAGTGGCCGCGCATAGGTGCTCCAATCAGTGCGGCGGGACCGCTTGGCCGCCCCTCCCGCCGAGTACGTCCAGCCTGACCAGGCAGCCGAGCCGATGTCCTGCCGGACCGGGCGGACGGGTGATCCCGCCGCCTGTATGCCGCGGCCCCCGGGAGACACGGAACGGACATGGACGCCCCGGAACGCGGCAGCAGCAGGCGTCTCCCGCCCTGGTCCGTCACCTCGTCCGGTCACCTCGGTAGAGCTCCGGACGCCTCAACTCCGGGCCTGGCAAGGGCACATGACCCGACGGCTGAGCTCGGCCGGCCGCGCTGTCCGCCGGCGGCGAGTCGTCGTACCGCGCCCCGTGACGGCCGTAGCGGCGATGCGGGGCCCGGCTCTGATGGCGGCGGGCTGCGTCGGCACCCCGGACCCGGCGCGCCGGCCGGCCAAGCCGAAGGGCGACGCAGGCGCGTGGCGGATCGAATACCCCGGTCCGGTGTCGAATTCCGGACTCGACAGCCTGGTGGCCGTCTCCGCCGACGAGGCCTGGGCCGTCGACGACCAGGGCGTCCTGTGGCACTGGGACGGCAGCCGCCGGCGGCGGACCTGGCTGCCGATCCGGGTCGTCGATCTCGACGCGGCCTCCCCGGACAACGTCTGGGCCGTGGGCACGCGCATGCCCCGCCGTCCTCCGAACCAGCTCGCGGCGATGCGCTACGACGGACACGGCTGGCAGCAGACGCGGCTGCCGGAGCACCGCTTCACCCGGAACGGCATGCTGCCCGGAGAGATCGGCACGATCGACTACGTCCGTGTCCTTGCCGCGGGCGACGTCTGGGCGCGCGGGGCACACACCTGGCAGCCCGAGGAAGAGGAGGCGACCGACCCGCCACAGGTCGAGGACTGGACGGAGGCGGACGTGGACCCCGTGAAGCGGCAATGGCTCTCGCTGTCGGAGCCGGCGGTGATGCCGGGCACGCCACCGTTTTCGGGGCCGGGAGCCTCAGCACCCACGAAGGGGGCACGGCGGTCGTCGTCCGGTACGAAGCAGGCGCCTCCTGAGCCCTGACTGCCGCTTCACGGCGTTTACTCGAGTGGGCCGCATCACTGGGAGCGCACCGACGACCCCGTTCGGGGCCGCGGCGGCACGGGTATGCCAGGCCGTGCGGCGCGCAGGTCGGGCGCGCTGAGCCGGCTTCGGGCAAGGGGTGGCAGTGAGAGACGGAGTGGCTGGTCTGGGGCTCGGCGAGATCCGCGGCGATCACGCGCTCATGACCCCGGCGATAGGCACCATGATGCAGGTGCTGCGGGGGTTTCTGCTGCTGGCCTGGATCGCCATGCTCGTCACCACGGTCGTCAACCCGTCCGCGGTCGACGGCAATGCCGTTCCCACGACGGCCGTGGTGGTCGCGGTGTACGCCCTGAGGTTCGGATGGCGTCGGCTGTCCGCCCGGCTGGGTGTGAACAGGTGCTACCTGTGCACGGACGGGGTGACCGTCACCAACCGGTTCGGGCGGATACGGGACTCGGTGGCGTGGAGCGAGGTGACCGGGGTGCAGCAGACGGTGATCGTGGGCTACGTCGTGGCCGGCCACCGCATCGAGATCTCCAGAAGCTCTTCCGCCGCACCCCTGTGGTTCGTGGCGCCGGGAGCGAAGTCGCCCCTGGTGCAGGCTCTGCTCCAGGAAGGCAGACGCAGCGGCGCTCTCCTGTGATCGCGTGCCGTCGCATTCATGACCGACGGGCAGCGGCCGTCGCTCCGGCGGGCCGAGGACGGCCCGCGTCCGTCGCCGGCGTGGAGCGCGGCGGCGTCGCGGGCCGTCCTGGAGGTCGGTACGGGTGTGCCCTGCGCGCAGGTGTCGGGGCGTCAGCTCTTCTTGGCGGCGTCGTCCATGCTCTTCAGCGCCTCGTCGACGCTCTCGCTGCCGGAGAACAGCTTCTGCACCGCGGTGAAGTGGGTCGCCTGGACCTCGGGGTTCGGCCACCGCTGGTCCATGAACGGCACGGTCTTGCCGTTCTTCTGCATGTCGATCAGGCTGGTCAGGGCCGGGTCGGCCTTGAAGGAGTCGTTGGGCAGGGCGGGCAGGGTGCTGCCCTTCTCCGCGTAGATCTTCTGGCCCTCGCTCGAGGCGAGGTACTCGACGAACTTCCTGCCCTCGGCCGCGTGCTTGCTCGCGGCGTTCAGACCGTACGCGGCGGAGACGGCCGCGGGTATGCGCGTCTCGTCCGCGGTGTCGGTCGACGGCAGCGCGAACATGCCGAGTTCGGCGTCGGCGCCCGCCTCCTTCTGCACCTGCGGGATGCTGGTGGTCACCTGGACCACGCCGACGGCCTTGCCCTGGGCGACGTCGGAGATGGACGTCTCGTAGCTGGTGCCGTTGGGGTTCTTGCTGAAGCAGCCCGCCTTGTCGAGGTCGAGGTACTTCTGCATGGTCTGCTTCCACTGGGAGCCCGCGAACGTGGCCTTGCCGGCGCTGAGGTTCGCGTCGAACTCGGGTCCTTGGCGTAGACGGTCGTCGCGGCGAGGGAGTAGTCGACCAGCTGGGTCACCCAGTTGGTCTGGTTGCCGAGGGCCAGCAGGACCTTGCCGTGGTCCTTCGCCCTGGTGCACAGGGCGAGCACGTCGTCCCAGGTCTGGGGCTCGGTGCCGCCGATCTCCTTGAGCGTCGCCTTGTTGTAGATGGCGCCGATGCCGTTGAAGGGGACGGGGACGATGTAGGTCTTGCCGTCGACCTGGGTGACGCTCTTGTCGCCGTCGGCGATCTGCGAGGCGAAGGAGTAGCCGCTGAGGTCGGCGAGGTAGCCGCCCTTCTGGAGGACCTGGAGCGCTCCGGGGTTGCCGTTGCCGGGCCAGACCGTGAAGACGTCCGGAGCGGTGCCGGAGGACAGCTGGGTGCGCAGGGTGGACTGGAGCTGGTCGGTGTCGGCGTAGGTGACGCTGACCTCGATGTCGGGGTTCGCCTTCCGGAAGGCCGCGACGACGGCGTCCATGGGCTCGCGGTCGGTGGAGTTGGCGGCCACGCGCAGGGTGTCGCTGCCGCCGCCGCTGCCCGCGGCGTTGGAGCTGCAGGCGGCGGTGAACGCGGCGAGGCTGAAGGCGGCCAGCGTGGCGGCGACGGGACGGCTTGCTCTCATGACGGCTCCAGGGTGTTCAACGGGATGGAGTTGGTGTGGCACAGCCGACGCCGGGCGTGGGGGACCACGAAGGCGGCTCAGGAGAGGCGAGCGGTGGGCTCGGAAGGGACCCGTGGGCTCGGAAGGGACGAGCGGTGGGCTCGGTGAGGAAGGCGGCGGGCGGTCAGCCCTTCAGGCCGCCGGCGAAGCCTTGGATGATGCGCTTCTGCATCATGAAGTAGGCGGCGAGGACCGGCAGGATGCCGATGATCAGGCCGGCGAAGACCATGGGCCACTGGGAGACGTACTGGCCGACGAACCCGAACAGTGCCACGGGGATGGTCTGGCGGCCCGAACCGCTGAGGTAGAGCAGTGGGGTGAGGAAATCGTTCCAGACGAAGATGACGTTGAGGATGACCACCGTGCCGGTGATGGGCCGCATCAGCGGGAACACCACCCGGACGAAGGCGCGTACCGGACCGCATCCGTCCATCAGCGCGGCTTCCTCGTAGCCGGGGTCCAGGGACCGCAGGAACCCGGTGTACATGAAGATGGAGAACGGCAGTTGCAGGCCGGTGTAGAAGATGATCAGGGCCAGCGGGTTGCCCAGCAGTCCCAGGTCGCGCATGGTCTGGTAGAGCGGGATGAGGGCGAGCTGGAAGGGCAGCAGCAGTCCCAGCATGAAGACCGCGAAGACCCACCGCGACCAGTGCCGGGTCGACCGGGCCAGCGGATACGCGGCTGCGGCGGCCAGGGCGACGATCAGTACGACACTGCCGGCGGTGACCATGAAGCTGTTGCCGATGGCCGCGCCCAGCCCGGCCTTCTGCCAGGCGTCGCCGAAGTTGGCCAGCGTCGGGTGCGCGGGCGGCGCGATCGGTGAGGCGGTGTCGCCCTCGTTGCGCAGGGCGATGGAGACCAGCACGTAGACGGGGAAGGCGAAGACCAGCGCGACGAGGACCATGGCCGCTTCGAGAAGCCCGGTACGCCATGTGTAGCGGTTCATGAGTTCTTCTTCGCGCGGCGAGGACGGCGTGTGGCGGCAGGGCAAACAGCTCGGCGACTGGCTCGACCCCGCTTCGCCCCCGAGGATCCCTGGCAGTCGCGCACCGACGCCCACCTGGTCGCCCAGGCCTATCTGGCGTACTCCGCGCGGATCCTCTCGCTCACCGCCGCCGAACTCGGCGAGAGCGCCGACGAACGACGCTACCTGGACCTCGCCGACCAGGCCCGCGAAGCCTTTCTGCGTGCCTTCCGCACCCTCGACGGCCGGATGACGTCCGACACCCAGACCGCCTACGCGCTGGCCCTGCGCTTCGACCTGCTGCCCGACGCGGAGAGCCGCGCGAGGGCGGGGGAGCGGCTGGCGGAGCTGGTCGCCAAGGACGGACACCGCATCGCCACCGGGTTCGCCGGCACCCCCGAGGTCTGCGACGCGCTCGGCGACACCGGCCACCACGAGGCCGCGTACCGGCTGCTGCTGCAACGCGAACGGCCGTCCTGGCTGTACCCGGTCACCCAGGGCGCGACGACCGTCTGGGAACGCTGGGACAGCATGCTGCCCGACGGCACCGTCAACCCCGGCGAGATGACCTCCTTCAACCACTACGCCCTGGGCGTCGTCGCCGACTACCTCCACCGCGTCGTCGCCGGCCTGGCCCCCGCCGCCCCCGGCTACCGGCGGCTGCGGATCGCACCGCGCCCCGGCGGCGGCCTCACCCGCGCCGGTGCCCGCCTGCTGACTCCGTACGGACCCGCCGAGGTCGACTGGCGGGTGGCCGGCGGCAGGCTGAGCGTGCGGGCCAAGGTGCCGCCGAACACCACGGCGGAGGTCGATCTGCCGGGCTGGTCGACCACCGTCGGCAGCGGGACCCACGGCTTCGAACTGCCCTGGCCCGAAACGCCTGTCGGCCACGATGATTGATCCGGCTAGCATGTCCACACTCAATTGAAGCGTTACAAGCGACCGTCCTCGGGCGGCCGTTCGAAGGGCTCACGGAGATGAACACCATCGGGATCAAGGACGTGGCGCTGCGCGCCGGAGTCTCGATCGCCACCGTCTCCAACGTGCTCAACAGGCCCGAGAAGGTGGCCGAGGGCACGCGGCAACGGGTCGAGGACGCCATCGACGTCCTCGGCTACGTGCCCAACCTGGCCGCCCGGCAACTGTCGGGCAGCCGGGGCAGCATGGTCGGACTGGTCGTCTTCGACGTGCGCAACCCGTTCCTCACGGATGTCGCCCGCGGCGCCGAGGACCTGCTGCACGCCGAGGGCCGGACGGTGATGCTGTGCAACACCGACGTACTGGCGGACAAGGAACAGCGCTACCTGCAACTGCTCGCCCAGCAGAACGCGGCGGGCGTGCTGATCACGCCCGCCGACCTCAACAGCCACTGGCTGGAGGGGCTGCGCGCCCGCGGGCTGCGGGTGGTCCTCCTCGACAACGCCGAGACCTACCCGGACGTCTGCTCCGTCGCGGTCGACGACGTGGCCGGCGCCGACTCGGCGATCACCCACCTGCTGGCCCGCGGCCACGAGCGCATCGCCTTCATCACCGGCCCGATGCACATGCGTCAGTCGAAGGACCGCCTGGCGGGCAGCCGCCAGGCGCTGGAGCGGGCCGGCCGTCCGGGCGAGGTCCTGCAGATCGTCGAGGCGGGCGCGTTCACCGTCGACCAGGGGCGACGCGCCGGCGAACAGCTGCTGACGGCGAGCGAGCGGGTCACTGCGGTCTTCTGCGCCAACGACCTGCTCGCGCTGGGTGTCATGCAGACCGCCTTCAGGGCGAAGCTGCGGGTGCCCGACGATCTCGCGATCGTGGGGTACGACGACATCCACTCGGCCGCGACCGCCGGTGTCCCGCTCACCTCGGTGCACGTCGGCGGGTACGACCTCGGCAAGGCCGCCGCGGAACTCCTGCTCGACGAGGACCGCCCCGGCCACACCCACCGCCGGCTGGTGTTCCCGCCCCGGCTGGTCGAACGCAACTCGACCTGACCCGGGGCTCGGTCGGGCCGCTTCCCGCGCTCCGACCCCCCGCCGTGAAGAGGGGCGGCGGGGGCCGGAGCGTGACCGGGTGGTGGGGCACTGGGGCAGGGGCGCCTGAGACCCTCCCGGTGTCTCGGCCGCGGGCACCGAGACGGCCGGGCCCGCTCTGTCCGGCGCTCCAGGGCCTGTCCGGCGGATCAAGTCGCAGGAAAGCAACGATGCGGTATCAGCCGAGGTGAGCGGGGTCATGGGGGTGCCCCCTGCTCGAGCGGAGCCGAGAGCTTGGGGGAGCGTCCGGCTGCAAGGCGGAGGAGGGAGCCGACGCGGTGGGGGCACCTCCCGGCCGGAGGCCGGGGGACGTCGGCGAGTGACGACAACGCCGCTGGGGTCCCCCTCTGGGGGAGGGCGCGCCAGACCCTGCGTCTGCGGCATGATCCGCCGGACAGGCCCTAATCGGCCGGGTAGAGCCCGCCGTTGTCCGCGCGCCTCCACAGACGGATGTGCCACTCGTTCGCGTCCGGGGCCGGCCGCTCGGTGAGGACCGGGTCGGGGCCGGTCTCGATGAGGTGGAGCAGGGCCCACGCCAGTCCGTAGCAGTCGTCCGGCCCGAAGCAGTCCACCAGCGCCCGCGCCTCCTCCCCGGTCACGGGACGGGAGATGGCGTCCAACTGCCGGTCACGTCGGTCGATCTCTTCTTCGCTGCCCTCCTGGTCCGGGAGGGGGCCGTCGGCGATGAAAGCCAGCACTTCAGGTCGCATCGCGCCATGATCCCCCACCGGGCTCCTCCGAGGGCGATCGGTCAGCTCCGCGGCTCGGTCCGGGTGCGCTCCGCGTCCGAGGGCTGTCGGCCGGTCTTGTCGTCGAGGCCGGTTCGAGCGGTCGCGCCGTCACCGGTCCTCGACGGGGACGGTGAGCGCGTGCGAGGCCGCGGCTGCTCCGTAGGCACCCGGCCGGGCCCGACGTCTGCGGGCACGAACGGCCAGGATCGACAGCAGCATGCCCGCCCCGGTCGCGACCGCGAGCAGCAGGCACGCGCTGGACAGGCCCGCCGCCAGGGCGTCCGCCGCCCCGGCCCCGGCCGAGCGCTGCGACTCTCCCACCGTCGCGTCGACCGTCGCCACGGCGGCCGTGAAGGCGGCGGCGCCGATGTACCGCGCCATGTTCGAGATGCCCGATGCCGCTCCGACATCGTCCTCGGACACCGACGACGTGGACGCCGAGCTCGCCGGACCGTTGACGAGTCCGAGCCCCGCGGCCAGGAGCACGAGCGGCAGGACGAACGCCGCGTACCGCCAGTCGCCCTGGACGAAGAAGAGCAGCGCGCAGCCGGCCGTCGCCGCCGCGAAGCCGAAGGCGATCACGGGGCCGATGCCCAGCCGTTGGACCAGCCGGGGCACGAGTGGCGTGATCGCGATCAGTCCCACCGTCGCGGGCAGCGTGGCCAGGCCCGCCTCGAACGGGCTCAACGCGAGCGTGGCGGGGTTCTGGAAGTAGAGGCTGAGCAGGTACATCAGACCGTTGATCACGCCCGCGCTCAGCAGGATCCCGACCGTCGCCCCGATCAGTACGCGTTCCTTCAGCAGTCGCAGGTCGACCAGTGGTGCCGCGACCCGTCGCTCCACCGCGACGAACGCCACGCACGACACCAGGGCCAGGGCGAAGCAGGCCAGCACCGCGGGCGACGTCCAGCCCCAGGCGGCGCCCTCGCTGAGGGCGAGCAGCGCCGGGGCGAGCACGGCGGCGATCAGCGCGGTCCCCGCGTAGTCGATCGAGCGGCTGCGCTGCGGATCGCGGGATTCGGCGACACCCTTCAGCGTCACCGGTACGCAGACGACGGCGATCGCCGCATCGATCCAGAACAGTCCCTGCCACCCGGTGCCGTCCACCAGCACACCGCCGAGCAGCGGCCCGGCCGCGGCGCCGACCGCCGACGCCCCGCCCCACAGCGTCACCGCCCGTACCTGCCCCTCGCCCGCCGAGGACACGGACAACAAGCTCATCCCGCAGGCCAGGATCGTCGCCCCCGCCGCCCCCTGGACCGCCCGGCCGGCGATCACCCCGGCTCCGCTGTCGGACAGCGCGATGAGCACGCAGGAGGCGATGAACAGGGCCAGGCCGCCGAGGAAGACGAGTCGTCGTCCGAACACGTCGCCGAGGGCTCCCGAGGTGACGATCACCGCGGCTCCCACCAGCGAATACCCGGTGACGGCCCATTGCAGGGTGTCCAGCGACGTGCCGGTGTCCGCGCTGATCGCCGGAAGCAGGATGCTCACCGCCGAGGTGTTCGCGTTGACGACCAGGGTCGAGACGCACGTCGCGATCAGCACCGCCATCGGCGCCGACCGGCTGGCGTCCTCGAGTTCCGTGTCACGTGCCTGGACATCCACACAGGCAGGGTCACACGCGCGGCGTCGCCCCGCAGCCCGGGGACGCCGCCGAGGCGGCCGGCCGCGTGGCGTACGACACCGCGAGGGCCGTCGGCCTAGCCGGCCGACGGGGCCGGCGGTGGTCCGCTGGAGCGGCGGACGGTCAGCGAGGGGGGGATGACGTGGTGTTGGGCCTCGTCCCGGCCCGCGATGCGTTCGAGCAGCATGGCGATCGCCCGCCGTCCCATCTCGGTGCCGTGCTGGTCGACGGAGCTGAGCGAGATCGCCGGGTGGGCGGCCAGATCCGTGTTGTCGTACCCGATCAGGGAGATCTCACCGAGGGCGTCGCGTTCCACCAGGGCCGCCAGGGCGCCGAGGGCGAGCTGGTCGTGACCGGCGAACACGGCCGTGGGCCAGGGCCGGGTGTCGAGCAGTTCGTCGACGGTGGCCCGCGCGTGCTCCTCGGTCTGCCCGGTGCGCACGACCCGGATGTGGTCCTTCAGGCCCGCCGCGGTCATGGCCTCCTCGTAGCCCTGCAGCCGCAGGGCGTGCGGGACGCCGCTGCCGGGTGTGGTCACCGCGAAGTCCTCGGTCAGATGGACGATTCTGCGGTGGCCGAGCCCGAGCAGGTACGCCATCACCTGCCCGGTGCCCGCCAGGTCGTCGCCGACGACGGTGTCGTAGTGGACGGATCTGTGGTGCCGGCCGAGCATGACCACCGGGACGGAACCCGCCAGCCGCTCCAGCCAGGAGGCGTCGACCCGGGGTGAGACGACCACGATCCCGTCGACCTGCCGGTCGGCCAGCGCCTCGATCGCGCCGTACCCTTCCCTGCCGTCGGCCGGCGCGATGATGGTCTGTTGACATGCTCCTCGCCCTGAAGGGCGAGGATTCTGGCCTTCCCGGACTGGTTGCTGTGCCGCTACGCGGCACGGTTTCCGGTCGGGAATCCGTGGCTTCCTGTTTCTTCGCGCTGTGCCAGAACGGGTTCTGGTCCTACCGGCGCTCCGCAGGCCGATGCCGCCAGTCCGGCGGCCGTCTTTACGTTGATCGCGGCGTTGGTGTCCCGGTCGTGGAGGGTGCCGCAGGCGGTGCAGGTCCATTCCCGCACGGACAGGGGTTTGGGCCCGTCCTTGACGCCACAGGTGGAGCAGATCTGACTCGTCGGTTCGAACCGGCCGATCTGGACCAGGGTGCGCCCGTACCGGGCGGCCTTGTACTCCAGCATGCCGATGAACTGCGACCAGCCGGCGTCGTGCACGCTCTTGGCCAGCCTGGTGCGGGCCGGTCCCGCCATCGACAGGTCCTCCACGGCGATTCCTTGGTTCTCGGAGATCAGCTTCGTGGAGAGCTGGTGGTGGAACTCGCGGCGGGCATCAGCGACCTTGGCGTGGGCGCGGGCGACCTTGAGGCGGGCTTTCTCCCGGTTCCTGGATCCCTTCTGTTTGCGGGACAGCTCCCGCTGGGCCTTCTTCAGCTTCTTCTCCGCGCGCCGCAGGAAGCGTGGGGAGTCGATCTTCGTGCCGTCGGACAGGACCGCGAAGTGCGTGAGGCCGAGATCGATGCCGATGGTGCGGTCGGTGTCGGGCATCCGTGCGGCGTCTGCGGCGGGGTCGGTGTCGATGACGAAGGAGGCGAAGAATCTGCCCGCCGCGTCCTTGACGACGGTGACCGACGACGGTGTCGCGGGCAGGGTGCGCGACCACTTCACCTTCACCGCGCCGATCTTCGGCAGGTTCAGACGGCCACCGTCGGTGATCTTCCAGCGGGCGTTGGCGGTGAACCGGACCGACTGCCGGGTGTCCTTGCGGGACTTGAAGCGGGGTGCACCCAGCCTGGGGCCTTTGCGGGTGCCCTTGAGGGAGGTGAAGAAGTTGCGGTAGGCGGTCTCGGCGTCGCGCAGGGACTGCTGGAGCACCACGGAGGAGACCTCGCCCAGCCAGCACCGTTCCTTCGTCCGCTTCGCCTCGGTGATCAGCTTCCGGGACAGCTGTCCGGCCGTCGGGAACGGCAGGCCGGTCCTGCGGGCGTCCTCACGGGCGCGGACCGCGTCGTTGAACACGACGCGGGCGCACCCGAACGCCCTGGCCAGCGCGGCCTGCTGAGCGGCGTCGGGGTACAGCCTGAAGGCGTACCGAAGCTGCATGGCGATCACCCTAGGCATATCGAACCCGTGCCGTCATCGGGAACACACAAGCGATCCGTCACCGTCACCGGGCAGGGTCCGGCTCCGCCGGAACGCCACTGCGACGCTCCGCGTCGCGACCACAGGATTCGCTTCACCCTCGGCTTGAAGGCCGGAGCACTGCGAATGAATCCCGGTAGCGGTAGCCGACCTTCATGCCCTCGCTGTAGTCGACCTGACGGATCGACTGACCGGCGGCCTTCACGCCCGGGTACTGCTCCGCGGTGTGCGCGGGCTGCTGCGACTCGGACTTCGGGAAGGTGAGCGGCAGCTTGCCCGACGGGTCGACGTCACCGAACAGCAGCCCGCTGATGGCCGGGCCCGCCTGCTCGCCCGGGTACCAGGTCTCCAGCACCGAGTCGACCTCGGACAGCCACGGCATCGTGGTCGCGGTACCGGTCTCCAGCACCACCACGGTGGGCTTGTTCTTGCCCGCGACCGCGTCGATCAGCGCGTCGCCGCCGGCGTCCAGGCTCAGGTCCTTCGGGTCGGAGAACTCGCCGACCTGCTTGTAGCCGAACACGACGGTGGCGTCCGCACCGGCGGCGACCTGCGCGGCCCGGGCCGGGTCGCTGCCGTCGTCGTAGACCACGTCGGCGCCGGCCGCGGCGGTCCGCTCACGGATGGAGTCCAGCGGCGCGACCATGTCCTCGCAGGACATGGTGTTGCGACCGGAGGCGGTCCCGCTGAAGTTCAGCGGCAGGCTGCACAGTTGCCTGGCGTTCAGGCCGACGGCGGGGGTGTTCGAGGCGACCGAGCCGATCACAGCGATCTTCTTGTGCCGGTTGCCGAGCGGCAGGGTGTCGCCGCTGTTCTTCAGCAGGACCGAGCCCTCCTCGGCGATCTGCCGGGCCAGGGCCTTGTGGGCGGGCGTCGAGGCGTCCGTCACCGGCTGCGAGGGCAGCGGGTGGTCGAACAGCCCGCCGCGGATGTACGAGCGCACCACGCGGAAGGCCGCGTCGTCGACGTCCTTCCGCGTGATCTCACCGGCGGCGAGGGCGGCGTCCAGCTTGTCCGGGGTGAAGTAGATGGGGCGGTTCAACTCCTGGTCCAGACCGGCCTTGAGAGAGGCGGCCGTGGAGTGGACGGAGCCGAAGTCGCTCATCACATAGCCGTCCAGGCCCAGTTCGCCCTTGAGGCTGTTCTTCAGCAGCGGGTTCTCGCAGGCGTAGACGCCGTTGACCTGGTTGTACGAGCACATGACGCTCTCGGCCTCGCCCTCCTTCAGGGCAATCCCGTACGGCAGTTCGTAGATCTCCTTCAGGGTCCGCTCGTCCACGTCGGAGGAGCTGGTCTGCCGGTCGGTCTCCTGCTCGTTGGCGACGTAGTGCTTGAGGTCGGCCAGCACCGGCTTGTCCTCGTCGCCCTGGATGCCGCGGGTCTGGGCGCCCGCGAGGACGCCGTTGAGGACCGGGTCCTCTCCGAAGTACTCCGGCGTCCGGCCCGCGAGGGGCGTGCGGCCCGCGCTGACGCCGGGGCCGAGGACGACGTTCTTGCCCTTGTCGAAGGCTTCGCTGCCCTCCGCCCGGCCCTTGGCGTAGGCGGTGTCCTCGTTGAAGCCGGCGGCGAGGGCGATCTGTGCCGGGAAGGTCGTCACGCCTTCTCCGGCACGTACGCCCTCGGGGCCGTCGGTGTAGACGACGGTGGGCGTGCAGTCGACCTGGACCGGATAGGTCACCCCGCTGAAGGTGGTCTGGGCGGGGCTGTTGGCCGGCTGCTCCACCAGCCAGCGGTACTCCTGGTGCCGGGTGCTCGCGGCGAGCAGGGCCCTGGCCCGCTGGTCGGCCGATGCCGTGCGGCCGACGACCCCCTACTGTGAGGGCCGCCGTGAAATGGATCGATCTATGTCACGTGGGGGACTGCTCGGCGCCTGCCCCTGGACTCAGGATCGGACGCGCAGTACGGCCTTCCCCATGTTCTCGCCCGATTCCAGCACTTCGTGGGCCTTCGCCGCGTCGGCCAGGTCGTACTCGGCCGTGATGTCGATCCGCACGGCACCTGATGCGACCAGACCCAGGGCCGCGAGGGCGTGCCGGCGAAGAGTCTCGGGGGCCCGGCGGGAGAGGTCGCCGATGTTGTAGCCGCTGAGGACGCGGTTGTTCTTCCACAGCGGGAGGACCGGGAGGGTGAGGTCGGGGTGGCGGGCCGCCTCCCCGTAGACGGCGACCCGGCCGAACGGGGCCAGTACCTCAAAGCTCGCCAGGCGAGTGGGGCCACCGACCGGGTCCAGGACCAGATCCACACCCCTGCCGGATGTCGCCTCGCCCACCGCCTCCGCGAAGCCGTCCCTCAGGAAGACGTCGTCGTACCCAAAGCGCTTGGCGTACTCCGCCTTCTCCGGCGTGCTCACGGTCCCGTACACCGCTGCCGCCCCCAGCGACCGGGCGAGCTGTGCCGCGGCCGAACCGACCCCGCCCGCCGCCGCGTGGATCAGCACAGTGTCGCCGGGCGCGATCCGGCCCGCGCCCGCCAGCACCCCGTACGCAGTGGTCAGGACGAGGGGTGCGGCACCGGCCGTGCGGAGATCGAGGCCCAGCCCCGCCAGGGGGAAGACGAAAGGCGCCGGCGCGAGGGCGTACTGCGCGTATCCGCCGCCGTCCGGGAGGTACGCGGCGACTTCGTCGCCGACTGCGAGGTCCGTCACACCCGCGCCCGTCGCCGCCACTGTCCCGGACGCCTCGAGACCGGTCACCGTCTCGCCTTCGGGTGCGCCGAAGTCACCCAGGCGGTGCTGCACCTCGCCGTAGTTGACGCCCGCGTACGACACCTGGACGAGCACCTCACCCGGGCCGGGTTCCGGGTCGGGCAGGTCCACCGGGCGCAATACTTCCGGCCCGCCGATCTCCTCGAACGCGACAACCCGCATACGTCCCCCTGCTGTCGGACCGCAATCGGCGGTCACCGTGATCATCTTTTGAGCGTCCAGACGTCCGCAACCCGTGCCTGGGCCGCCCTATTCCCTCGGCGGGGCGCGCGTCGGGCAGGAGCGAGAGCCGATCGTCGTCGGCGGGACCGGCGATGTGCCGGCCGCGACCCCGCAGGGTCCGGCTCGGTATGTACGAGAGGGCGGGACGGCAGATGTTGGCCCGGATGTCCGGCGCCATGCGAAACTATGGTCCGCTCGATTCCTGATCGAGGTTCGGAAGTCCTCCGCGCAACCACCTGGCCACCGACGGGCCGGGAGCCTTCATGGCTCCGGCCGCCTTCGGCCACGTCCCTGCGCGTCAGGCGAAGCCCGTGATCGGCATTCCTGGGAAGCCCCTGTCGGGAGTGTCGTGATCTATCGGCAGATCGACGGTTTGCCCGGTCTGCAAGAGTTTCTTCCTATGGCGCCGTTTCCCTGCTATAGTCGTTATCGATCGACCCCGATCGCAGGATTGTTACTCCCTATGGACGCCATCGTCGTCGCCTCATGCGAGGTGACGGCAGCGGGCCGGTTCGGCGGGAGGCAAGGCCTGGGCGGCGCCATGTGCGCCACCCAGGCCTTTTTTGCTGCCACGGTCCGGGCGGGAGAGATCGAAGACCGATGCACGATCACCAGAACCAGGGATGTTAGGACGCACCCATGAGCACACGCACACCCGTTGCGCTGGCGGAGTCGATCCTCCGCGGTGTCGGCGGCCCCGAGAACATCGAGAGCCTCACGCACTGCGCGACGCGACTGCGCTTCCAGCTCCACGACGGCAAGAAGGTCGACCAGGCCGCGCTCGACGCCCTCGGTGGGGTCATGGGCACCGTGCCGCAGTCCGGCGACCGCTTCCAGATCGTCATCGGCGGAGCCGTGGCCGGCGTCTACTCCGACATCATGAACCTGCCGTCGATGAAGAGCGGCGCCGCTCCCCGCCCCCAGTCCGACGCGGACGTCAAGGCCGAGATCCGCGCCAAGGGCCGCGGTCGCTACGCCTGGCTCGACAACTTCTTCGAGTACCTCTCGGACTCGTTCCGCCCGCTCCTGGGCGTGCTGCTCGGCGCCTCGCTGATCATCGCGATCGCCTCCATGCTCGACGCCTTCGGCCTGGTCGACTTCCGCGCCGCGGACAAGTCCGCCAGCTGGGTCTTCGTCGACGCCATGTGGCGCTCGGTGCTCTACTTCCTGCCGATCATGGTCGCCTACAACGCGGCCAAGAAGCTGAAGATCGACCCATGGGTCGGCGCCACCGTCATGGCCGCGGTCATGACCCCGAACTTCACGGGCATGATCGGCTCCAAGACCCCCGGTGTCACCACCCACGTCAACGCGACGCTGGGCACCTCGGAGTCCGTGGCGCACGTCTTCGGGCTGCCGATGCAGCTCAACGACTACGGCGGCCAGGTGTTTGTGCCGCTGCTGATGGTCGCGCTGCTCGCCGTGGTCTACAAGGGTCTGAAGCGGATCTTCCCCGAGAACGTGCAGATGGTGTTCGTGCCGTTCTTCAGCATGCTGATCATGATCCCGCTGACCGCCTTCCTCATCGGTCCCATGGGCGTCTGGGCCGGCAACGGCCTCGGCACGGGTCTGTCCTGGCTGAACGGTCACGCGCCGATCGTCTTCGCGATCGTCATCCCGATGCTGTACCCGTTCCTGGTGCCGCTGGGTCTGCACTGGCCGCTGAACGCGCTGATGCTCGTCAACATCAACACCCTCGGGTACGACTTCATCCAGGGCCCCATGGGCACGTGGAACTTCGCCTGCTTCGGCGCCACCGCCGGTGTCCTGCTGCTCTCGATCCGTCACCGTGAGAAGGACATGCGCCAGACCGCCACGGGCGCCCTGGCCGCGGGTCTGCTCGGCGGCATCTCCGAGCCCTCGCTGTACGGCATCCACCTGCGCTTCAAGCGGATCTACCCGCGCATGCTGGCCGGCTGCCTCGTGGGCGGTGTGATCATCGGTCTGCTGGGCGGTGTGAACACCAACGCCTTCGCCTTCACCTCCCTGCTGACCATCCCGGTCTTCGACCCGATGATCAAGTACATCATCGCGATCTCGGTCGCCTTCTTCACCGCGATGGCCCTCGTCTACTTCTCCGACTACCGCACCAAGGAAGAGCGCGTCGAGGCCAACGCCCAGCGTGACGCCGCCGAGGCCGCCGCCCGCGGTGAGGTCGCCGCCCCCGCCGAGGCCGCGGTGGCCGAGGACCGTGAGCTCGTCACCGTCGGCGCCCCCGCGGCGGCCGCCGAGCGTGAGCTCGTGACCGTGGGCGCCACCGGTGCCTCCGCCGGCACCGCCGCGGCGGACGCTCCCGCCGCTGCCGGTGCGGACGTCGAGCTCGCGGCGCCGGTCTCCGGGCACGTGATCGGGCTCGGCGGGGTCGAGGACCCGGTCTTCGCCTCCCGCGCGCTCGGTGAGGGTGTGGGCATCGAACCGGCCCACGGCCACGTCGTCGCCCCGGTCGACGGTGAGCTGATCACCGTCGCCAACACGGGCCACGCGTTCGGAATCCGCACCGCGGACGGTGTCGAGGTGCTCGTCCACATCGGCATCGACACCGTGAAGATGAAGGGCGAAGGCTTCGACGTCCGCGTCGAGCCCGGCCAGAAGGTCTCGGCCGGTGACCTCCTCGCCGAGGTCGACCTCGGCGCCGTGCACGCCGCGGGGCACCCGACCGTCGTCCTGATGACCGTCCTGAACACCGCGGACATGGCCTCGGTCGTGCCGCACACCGGGCAGGACGTCACCGCCGGCGCCCGGGTGGTGACCGTGCGGCGGTGATCACCCGCCATCGGAACGGCGCGCGCACGCCCCCCTCACGGGAGG